>JAMCUL010000017.1:0-15968 GCA_023381355.1 Thermoplasmatota archaeon
ACACATTGAATGGAGGGGAAACTGAAAATCACTGAGGTGGTTGCCCACATCAAGGGGAAGGAAAAAACAACAAAACTGACAATGAAGCAGGACTGGCCGGTAAGGTCAATAAGGGGAGTAAAGTCAAAGCTGCCACCATCCATTCCCCTGATCACTGGTCAGAGAGTCATAGATACACTGTTCCCCGTGGCAAAGGGAGGAACGGTTGCAGTTCCTGGGCCATTCGGGTCCGGAAAGACGGTTGTGCAGCACCAGCTCTCGAAGTGGGCGGACAGTGATATTGTTGTATACGTTGGCTGCGGTGAGAGGGGAAACGAGATGACTGAAATACTCACGACATTCCCGGAGCTCCAGGATCCAAAGAGTGGAAAACCACTGATGGAAAGAACAATCCTGATTGCAAATACGTCTAACATGCCTGTGGCCGCAAGGGAAGCCAGTATTTATACAGGAATATCAATCGCGGAGTATTACAGGGACATGGGCTATGGAATTGCCCTTATGGCAGACAGCACATCAAGATGGGCAGAGGCTCTGAGGGAGATTTCAGGAAGACTTGAGGAGATGCCGGGAGAGGAGGGATATCCTGCATATCTGGGAAGAAGGCTTTCAGAGTTCTATGAACGGTCAGGGAACGCCATAATAGATGGGACTCCAGACAGGAACGGATCGATCACTATTGTGGGCGCTGTCTCTCCACCAGGAGGGGATATATCCGAGCCTGTATCGCAGAACACACTGAGGGTAACAAGGGTGTTCTGGGCACTGGATGCTTCTCTTGCCTCAAGAAGGCATTTCCCTTCAATCAACTGGCTGAATTCATATTCGCTGTACCTGGGTGACCTCCTTCCATGGTTTTCTGAGAATGTTTCAAGGGAATGGCCTGAAATAAATGGAAGGATGATGGGTATCCTTCAGAAGGAGGCAGAACTCCAGGAGGTAGTCCAGCTTGTAGGTTATGACGCACTTCCAGACAAGGAAAAGGCTACACTTGATGTTGCCAGGATAATCAGGGAGGATTACCTTCAGCAGAGTGCCTTTGATGACGTTGATCAGTACTGCTCGGTGAGAAAGCAGAGCGTGATGATGAAGCTGATAATGTTCTATTCAGATCAGGTTGAAAAGGCCATATCTTCAGGGATAGGAATGGATGCAATCCAGAATATACCATCCAAGGAGAAGATATCAAGAATAAAGGAAGTAAAGGATACAGAACTGGAAAAGTATATGAAGGATGCAATGAAATCCATAGAGAGCGATATCAGGGCAATAAGGGGTGATAAATAATGGTAAAGGTTGGTTACAGGAGCATCAGGGAAATAAGTGGTCCTCTCATCTTCGTTGAAGGCATCAAGAATGCTGGATATAATGAGATGGTATCCATCGAGACTCCAGATGGGCAGGTAAAGTCTGGACAGGTTCTTGATACAAGCAACGGCCTTGCAGTAGTCCAGGTTTTCGGGGCAACCAGCGGGCTTGACAATAAAAACACAGTTGTTAAATTCAGGGGAGAAACTGCAAGAATCAGGGTATCTGATGAGGTTCTCGGAAGGGTATTCAACGGCCTTGGAGAACCTATTGACAGCGGCCCCCAGATACAGAGTTCCGAGAAGGTGGAGATAGTCGGAGACGCAATAAACCCTTACTCAAGGGAAGAGCCGTCTGAATTCATTCAGACCGGTATATCCACGATAGATGGCATGAACACCCTGGTGAGGGGCCAGAAGCTGCCTATTTTCTCCGCATCCGGACTTCCACATAACATGCTTGCAGCACAGATTGCGAGGCAGGCGAAGACCCTTAAATCCAGTGAACAATTTGCAGTCATATTCGGTGCAATGGGTATAACAAGTGAGGAGGCAAACTTCTTCATGAATGAGTTCAGGAAGACCGGATCACTGAACAGGGCAGCCATATTCCTCAATTTATCATCGGATCCATCGATGGAAAGGATTATCCTTCCAAGGGTTGCACTAACAACGGCTGAATATCTTGCTTATGAGAAAGAATATCATGTTCTCGTGATTCTAACTGATATGACAAACTACTGCGAATCGCTGAGGGAGATTTCATCAGCCAGAGAGGAAGTTCCGGGAAGGAGAGGATTCCCAGGTTATATGTACACTGATCTGAGCATGATATATGAGAGGGCAGGAAAGATAAGGGGGAAGAATGGCTCTATTACACAGATTCCAATACTTACAATGCCAGGTGATGATATTACAAATCCAATACCTGATCTGACAGGTTATATAACAGAAGGACAGATAGTCATGAGCAGGGACCTCCAGAGGAAGGGCATATATCCTCCAGTCGATGTTCTGCCATCACTTTCAAGACTGATGAATCAGGGCATAGGAAAGGGGAGCACAAGGGAAGACCACAGAGGAGTGGCTGATCAGCTGTATTCCGCATATGCCAATGGAAAGGATCTCAGATCGCTTAGCGCGATAGTCGGTGAAGAATCCCTGAGCGCAAACGACAGGAGTTACCTCAGGTTTGCAGATGAGTTTGAGAAAAGATATGTCAATCAGGGTCTTTATGAGGACAGGACAATAGAGGATACTCTGGGGCTGAGTTATGACCTGATGTCAGAGCTTCCAGCCGGTGAGATGAAGAGACTTAAGAAGGATTTCATAGAAAAATACGGAAAGTGGAAGTGAGTCAGGATGGCATCCCTCAATGTTAAGCCGACCAGGATTGAACTCATCCAGATAAGGAAGAGGATAAAGCTTGCAAGGAGAGGGTACCAGCTGCTGAAAATGAAGAGGTCTGCACTGATCATGGAATTCCTGGACCTGGCAAAGGAGATGAGGGGATTGAGGGAAAACCTGAGAAACGAATCGGCAATGGCGATCGAATCGATTACAAAGGCGGAAATATCAGAGGGGAGACTTGCAATAGACAGGTTTGCCTTCATGTCAGGTGAATCCAGCGTGTCTATGAACACAAAGAATGTGATGGGCGTGAAGATTCCTGAAATAGGAATAAACACTGAAAGGGCTGTACTAACAGAAAGATTCAGGGCCATCTCGGTTCCGCCATCAATAAATGATTCCATAGACAGTTTCGAGAGACTGTTCCAGTCGCTGATAAAGGTTGTGGAGAAAGAAAAGGCAATGAGGAGGCTCCTCAACGAAATTGACAAAACAAAGAGGCGTTCAAACGCAATAGAATACGTGATGATTCCAAGGCTCAATGCGGATGCAAAATACATCAGGATGAGGCTGGATGAACTGGAAAGAGATACATTCACAACCCTCAAGATGGTGAAGAAGAAGATCACTTCCCAGGAGGAGGGAGTTGAGAATAAAGAATTTGAAGAAATTCAGGCTCCAAGAGATGAACAGTGAGCAGAGGAAGCTCTATGCCATATGGAGGTATATGTTTCCTATCAGGATACTCGTAATAGTATTGGCCATATTCCTGCTGGTGAGATTATGACAGAAAAAGGTATTGAAGAGATAAGGAAGATAAAGAACAAGGAGGATGAAATACAGGCAATGCTTGAAAAAGCATCAAAAGACTGCCAGGCTCAGATCGAGAGTGCACAGAAGTCCATGGAGGATGAGATAAGGAAGGCAGAGGAGAACTTCAGCAAGAAATATTCAAGGAAGATATCCGCTCTGCAGGATGAGGTGAATAAAAAGATTGAAGAAAGCAGGGAAAGGGCAAGGAAAGATGCAGAATCAATTTCACTCAACCTCACAGACAAGAAGGCAGCCGACCTCATATTCAAGTTCATGAAGCAAAATATGGAATGATTTAAATGGCAATGAAACCGGTACCGATGGAAAAGATTCGTGTTATAGGATCCAAGGACAGGGCAGATCGTATAATATCAACTCTCCACGATATGAAGGTTATCCAGCTTGAGGAGGTTTCATCAGATGTCAGATCACTGATGAATCAGGGTACAGAGCTGCCAGACAAGTCCGTGGTCATTGATGAACTTAACAGGTTCAGGGGATACGAGAACCTGCTCCATCCCAGGGAGATCAAAAATAAGATGAAATTTGCCGGAAGAGATGATCTCCTGAAGGCAGCCTCCGGGATACGGATCGGCGAAGATCTGAGAATTGCCTATTCATCACTTGATGACATCAGGTCGACCCTGAAGGATATAGACAACAGGCTTGAGGTTCTCTCCTATATGGAGGGACTGGATGTGGATCTTTCATATTTCAACAACAATTCCATCTCCTCTTTCATCGTGAACTACCCCTACCAGTCCCAGTCAGATGATATTGTTACAATAAGCACAGGGCAGTCTACCATAGTATGTGTCCCGAAGGACAGGGAAAAGGAGTTTTCCCAGAGCCTGACCTCAGGTGATTCAAGAGCCCTGTTCATAATGAAGATGTCTGGAAAGCCATCTGAACTCAGGAAGAACCTGGAAGAGAAAAGGGATGAACTCAGGATAACAGTCGGTGAACTGGAAAAGGGGATAGATGAACTTTCTGATAAATATTACAACCAGGTGGTATCCATCAAGGAGGCTCTTGAAATAGAGGCAAGGAAGGTGGAGGCTGCACTGAGGATGCCATCGACTTCAAGCATATTCGTACTGGAGGGGTGGATTCCGGCACACATGTTTGATGCACTGACAGACAGACTTAACACCATAACTGGCAATGAGTGCATCGTCGAGAAGGTTGACACAGACGAGAGAGGGCCGACCCTACTCAACAATCGGCGGGGATTCAGGCTATTCGAGTCGTTCATAAGATTCTATTCGTTGCCCCAGGATGTGGAAATTGATCCGACCCTTATCTTTGCAATAGCATTTCCCATATTCTTCGGAATAATGGTTGGCGACTTCGGTTTTGGCATAGTCATCCTGCTAATCTCGATATGGCTCGTGAAGAGACTCAACAGTACCGGGAAGAAGGTCAGGCTTCCGAGGAAGCTGACAAACTTTGTTGGTTCAGTATTCACTCCGTACCAGCTGCAGGTTCTTGCAAAAGCCCTGATTCCTGGGGGAATTGCAGCAATAATATCGGGCATTGTGTTCAACGGATTCTTCGGTTATTCGATCCTCCCCACACAGATAGGTCCATTCCACGTAACCTACTACAACCCGATTATCTACACGTCAAAGATACTGCTCATGAGTGGCTATTTTGGGGTGTTCATGGTATCTTTCGGACTGATTCTTGGAATGATCAACGAACATTATTACGGCGAGAGGATTCATGTCTGGGGAAAGTTCGGCTGGCTCCTCTTTGTCTGGGGAATTGTGATATTCGGCCTTGCACTCATATACGGCCTCAACCTGAACCTCTCCACCAACATATACGCTGATCTGGATGTTGCCGCAATGGCAGCGGGAATCTTGCTGATAGCAGTGGCAGAGAAGGCACAGGGCCTCATAGAACTACCATCAATAATCAGTCATGTACTTTCATATACCAGGATTATGGGAATACTTCTCGCTTCAGTCATACTGACCTCACTGATCAACTCATTCTTCTTCAGCACACTGTCAAATCCATTCATGATTGTTCTTGGAGTCATAGTCCTCATATTCGGGCAGTTATTCGCACTTCTACTTGCAATAGTTGAGGGAGGAATCCAGGGAGTGAGGCTTATCTACGTTGAGTTCTTCTCGAAATTTTTCCATGGAAACGGAAAGGCGTTCAGCCCATTCGGGACAAACAGGAAATATACTGAGGAAAGCACTGGCAACGAATGATCAGGGCTCATCCTCATCTTCTGGAACCCTGACTATGTTGATGAGCCTTGAAGGCTCAAATCCGGCTGCCCTGTGAAATGAGCCTGTCCTGCGAACCTCCCTGACTCGTATTCTTGATTCCCGCGAGAACTTCCTGAGCACCCTGTCAATATAGGCGTTCTCTCCACGGAGAGTGTGAAGCTCCGAGAAAGTTCCTATCCTCATTGAAACCAGCACCTTCTCCCTTCCCGACCTGTACATGGCAAGATCTGTAACCAGTTCCCTCCCGGAAATTGCGTGGATGGTTGAGAGATTCTGAATGAGGGATGTTGAGTACAGTGGCCGCATGGATCTTCTGGGAACAAATATGAATTTCCTGAGGGGATAAGGCTCACCCGGATCATCCGGGACAGGCTCAAGTCTTATGTCGTAAAGGCGCTTGAAGAAGGACTTCATCATGGACATGGATTCCATTCCTGAGCTGCCGATATAGAAGTCCGTAACATCTGGACTGCTCACAATCCTGAACCGGTTTGTCTCATTCTTCCATGGCACCAGGAGTTCAGCCATCGACCTGTACTTCCAGATGTCCGTTGTGGGATACAGGTCAGTGAATACCATCCTGTACCATCTGTACATCAGGCGACACCTGCAAATTCTCCAAGAAGATCAAGCCCTTCTGAAATATTCTCAGGTGTCGACGTGAAACATATCCTGAATCCACTCTTCATCCCGAAATATTTTCCCGGGGTCACAAGCACCCCATGCTTCTCCATGAGGTCCTTACACCACACAGCATCGAAATCTCCACTGACGAATGTGGTTGTTGAATTTGCCGGATCAGAGAATTTCAGTCCAAATGATGAAAGCTTTGATCTCACTATACTCCTGTTCTGCTCAATGATCTTCCTCACTTCATTGACAAAGAATCCCCTCTTCCTGATTATCTTCGTGCCTAGGTACAGTGACACGATGTTTGGTGATCCTGATGAAAGAAGCCTATATTGCTTGAGTTTCCTTATCTTCTCCCTGGATGCGAACATGTATCCAACGCGCAGGAATCCGGCTCCGTAAAATTTTGTGAACGTGAATGATGTCACTGCTTCCGGGTACCTTGTGAAATTTGTATAAGGTCTTGCGGGAAACCGGAATTCAGAGAAGGTTTCATCACAGAATACAGGGTTGCTTTCCAGGGCACCCCTGAAGAAATCCCTTCCCGACAGCATGTCTCCAGTTGGATTGTTCGGATCAGTGAAGCTCAGCGATTCGTCTTTCTTCAACTCGTAAATCTCATCCCTGAGGAAGTGGAAATTCCTGAAGCCATATCTCTCAGGCACAAGATACATTGGCTCATATTCAGGAATGGGTATAACGATCCTCCTTGATTCCCTGGAAAGGTATAGGGATGCGATCTGGATAGCCTCAGATCCTCCATTTGTACTCATCACTTCACTGCTGTCAACTCCATATGCCTCTGCTATGGATTCATAGAATGTTTCCTCTGCATGAACAGCTTCCTTCTGGAATTCATCATTGGAGAAATCAATTCCTGATTTCAGGAAAATTTCGGGGCCCATTCCACTGGCAGTAAAATCAAATCTTGAACGGGGCTTGTTTCCCATGATCCATGTAAAAATATTGTCAAATATATTTTCCATAAGGGAAAATACAACTAAAATAAAAAATATTGTTTACTGGATGATGACCTGTCCCATCATCCATCCGGGTGTTGACATTGCACCGCCCCATCCACTGGATCCGGTACCACAGTCAACCTGACACTGCCAGCCGTATGTTCCGGGACCTGATGTCTGGAACTCTGCTGACACTATTGAGTCAGATGGAACCAGGATGTTCAAACCGAGCTTGGGTACTGTGAATGTATGTGCGAGCTGTGCTGATGGAACAGTCTTCAGGTACTGTCCTGTCTGGCTTGCAGACATGTTCACGTTTGTATCATTCACCACATACTCCGTCCCATTGAGGGTCCCCATTACCTTGGAATACTGTGAAGGCACTGTTCCAGGCCCGTAATCATAGTTTATTATTGTAATCTTTATCAGGCTATTAGCGGGTATGTATATCTGGGCAGATGAGAGTAACTTTCCATTCTGCAGTACATAGTAAGCTGGCTGCATATGGTTCTGGCTTGCCATATAATTCTGATTTGTTATTACAAGCGTGAGGTTATAGGTGTTCTCGCCTGTTGCAGTGGAAGTTGAAGGAGATTCATGAGACACTGCTCCCGTAAAATACATCCCCATTCCGAATACTATTATTACGGAAATGAGTCCTACATAAAACCAGTTTTCCATTGATTTCATCTTATATCACTAAATTTACAATCAATTTAACGTATAATAGAGGTTTACCTTACATGTGAGGAATTAATTGCCTGATTCATTCCCAGGAAATAGTGATTATTTGTTTTGCGTGATTATTTCATCTGCCGGACAATTTCATCAGTTGCCTTCACCACTGACTCCTCGCTGTTATACCTGTTCTTCCAGCCGTACTGCTTCATCTTCTCAATTGACAGCTGAGCAATCTTTATATCTCCAGCCCATCCTCTTCCGTCTATTCCCCCAGTATAATGGAACCTTACATCATTCAGCTTCATGGCATCCCTGACAATCTCCGCGATCCTTGTAACGCTTGTCCTCTCATCGTTTCCGAGGTTGACAACATCCCCTTTTGTATCCTTCTCGTATATGTGGAGCATTGCACCGACACAGTCATCTATATGCATGTATGATTTCTCCTGCCTTCCGTCTCCAAGAATCTCAAGTTCGCGCGGGTCTTTCTTCAGTTTGATTATGAAATCGTGAATCACGCCGTGGGTTGAGTTCCTACCCACTATGTTCGCAAACCTGTATATTGTTGGCCTGATTCCGTAGTAATGATAATATGACCATATGAACCCTTCATTGGCCAGCTTGGATGCACCGTAAAGGGATATTGTGAGGCATGGCCCATAATTTTCAGGTGTTGGAATGACATCCGCCTCGCCGTATACAGTGGAGGTTGATGAGAACATGAGATGTTTCACATCCCTTTTCCGCATGAACTCAAGAAGATTATGGGTGCCGAGAACATTTATCTCCATGTCTGATTTTGTATCAGTGCTGCCGGCCCTCACATCAGAATTCGCTGCAAGATGGATGACAAGATCAAAATCCTCCCTTATTTTTTCAAATGTGTCCTTATTCCTGATATCGCCATTTATGAATTTCACCTTATCACTGAATGATGATATGTTTTCAAGATTCCCTCCCGAAAGATTGTCCAGAAGTGTAACATCATTATTCCTGTAGAGTGATTCAGCCATGTTGGAACCAATGAAGCCGGCTCCGCCTGTAATCAGAATTTTCCTGTTCTTTATCATCAAACCTGATTGTGGATGAATAAATAATATTATTTGGTTGATCCGGGATGAAAATGATCTATTGATGCATTGATTGGTCTATTTCAGGTCTTCCTCTATATTCTCTATGACTGCCCTGCTGCTCTGGATCCTGCTCATCCCGGATTCATCCTCCAGAACAAGCGTGAAGGGAAGGATCTTCATCTCCCTTATCCTTCTCAGGGTCTCTTCTGCCTCCTTTCTCTCTATATCGGTACCCTCAAAATCCCTGAGTACAATATCCATCTTCTCTGAGATCTGCGTGAGAATGCCTTCAACGGTTGTTATCTCCCCGCTTGAGATGTCGCCCGGATCAATCTCCGCACCTATCTCAGGTATTACTACCCTTGCGTCAGGAGACCTGTATAGAGTGGTTCGTATGTCGTCCCTGCTGCGCACGGAATAACTTATCCTTACGGGCTTATTCCTGTCCAGCTGCACAACATCATTCTTCTTGAAGAGGCATTTCTTGCAGAAGTAGGACTGCACAAGAATCCTCCTCTCGTATGCTATATCTGTAAGCATCTGTATGAAGAAAAGGTTGGAGCCGCATACAGGGCACTTCACATTTGTCTCTTCCTCTACAGGTATCTCATAATCATCCGACATAACCATCAGTCCAGTCCTTTAGTTCACCCTTTATTATCCTGCTCCTCGTCCTGGCTTCACCCATTGTCCTTGTGCCTGTAAGCATCATTCCTATCTTGAATTCTCTTATTATTGTCCTTATATTCATTTCAACCGTTTCATAGGAATCGTCTGCGCCTTCAAGCAGAGTTCGTGCAAAACCTCCAGCCATTGCCCCAAGGGAAATTGCCTTGAACAGGTCAAGCCCGTTCCTCAGGCCACCGCTTCCTATTACAGGTATCCTTCCAGATGCAAGGATTATACTCACAGGAGATGGGACTCCCCAGTTCCAGAATGTTGTTCCTGCCCTGGTTTTCTCCATATCTCCTGTTTTTTCGGCCCTGTAATACTCGATTGCAGCAAAACTTGTCCCACCAAGGCCACCAACATCGATCGCCTTCACTCCAGAATCAATCAGATCGTTTATATCATCTCTCGAGAAGCCTGCTCCGGTTTCCTTTGCTATGACGGGATAACTTTCAGCAATTTCACTTACTCTTTTAAGAACACCTTTCGCATTCCTGTCTCCCTCAGGCTGGATCATCTCCTGGAGAAAATTAAAGTGTATAATGAGGAATTTTGCTCCTATTAGATCAATCAGGTAGTCCAGATCCTTCTCTGTGAGTGGTTTCTTGTCCTGCTCAATGAGCTGGGGGGCCCCTATGTTTGCAAGTTTCACGGGAATCTTGAAATCGTTTATGACGGAATATGTATCTCCAAGTTCCCTGTGTTCAACTGCAGCCCTCATGCTTCCAAGTCCCATAGGTATGTTAAATTTCTCCGCTGCTCTTGCAAGGTTTCTGTTTATCTTTCTTGCAAGTTCCGTGCCGCCTGTCATTGATGATATAAGTATCGGATAATCTATTACAGTACCGAGAAAATCCATATTTGTCTCGATGGAATTGTAATCCACCTCAGGGATTGAGCGGTGTACCATGACAATGTCATCCCAGTAGTTGTGAGATGCATTTACCTCATTCTTTTCTGCAATTCTTATGTGTTCCTCCTTCCTGTTTGCAATCATACAAATTCCGTCCCGAGGAATTCTCCTTTTCCTATATCCCTCATCCTCTGAGGATATTTACCATTAATTAAATAGGTTTTTACTCCAATCTGCCTGCATTCTATCATTGAGTTGAATTTCTTCATCATCCCACCCGTTACATCGTTATCCACGCCCTGAAACATGATCTCTTCGCCATTGAATTTCCCTATCATCCTTGCACCCGGATTCTTTTTGGGATCGTCATCGAAAACACCATCGACATCAGAAAGGAATATTGCAGATTGGGGCTTGAAAATACGCGCAATGTCGACCATAATGTCGTCACCGGATTCAATCCTTACGTAATCACGATCAACGAATGCATCCCCGTAGATGACCGGAACTGCCCCCAATTCATACATTCTTGCCACAGGAGCATAATCAAAATGTTCTCCATTCCAGAGATTAAATGGTGAAAATCCTATTGCAGGTATCCCTTCTTCCTCCATTATGGATATTAGGTAATTGTTGAGAAGTGCCATGTCATTCTTCACAACAGAGCTTCCGAAAACCGTTTCCTTTGACATCTTTCCTGGAAGCCCATACTTCTTGCTTGCAATATGACCGAATGAGCCTCCCCCATGAACCAGAATGAATTGATCTCCAGAAATCTCCCTGATAATTGCCCTTGCATTTTCTTCGTCAAATTTTCTGTACTGGCTCTTGTCAGTTATGAGGCTCCCGCCTATCTTGATAATTTTCATTACAGGAACTCAATCCAACATCAGCATATTTATTTTTTCTGCGAGTCCTCATATCTTTTAGGTATTACTTCTGTGTCCATTCTTCAATGAAAGATTTGAGCAGTTTTATATTTGAGTCCGGGAAGCCAAGTCAATCAAAATGTACTGCATGCCCGTGACAAATTTAAGATCGTGATGTCAGATATCAGTTAATTGCCCGTTCTATATGTTTAGGAATTTCTTTGTTCTTAATGGGTCAGGTAAATTGAGCATTTTTGTTAAGGATTAAATAAAACTTTTACATGCAGATAAGAAAGGGCCGGTAGATCAGCGGTAGATCGCCTGCTTTGCAAGCAGGAGGCCTCGGGTTCAAATCCCGACCGGTCCATTTAAACTATTAATCGAATACTTCTTATGCCGTTACTCGTTATGCTATCATGACCATTCAGCCCAAGTATCAGGATCTTCTTCTTGATGAGGATGTGCGGAGATGGTTTGAAAATTTAAGGGCAAAGTCAGTTTTGACTGCAACGGTGGCATTGAGAAACCTCGGTCATTATTGCGAAATGACAGGAACAACGCCCAAGCAGATTCTCGAAAAGGCAAGGAAAAACGAGAAGGATTTCCGCTATGAATTTTCTGATTTTGTAAGGGAAATGGAGAGTAAAGGAAAAGCGGGCTCATACATTGCAAGGTTCAAGAAGGTTATTCTGTCATGGCTGAAGTTTAACGGTATCCGTTTACAGTTAGCCGTTAACATATCCGGAGAGAACGAAACGCCGACGATAGCAAATGAGAGAGTGCCCAGCAAGGAAGAGCTTGCAAGAATATTGAGAAAAGCGACATCGCGAGGAAGGGTTATCATAGCATTAATGGCATTTTCAGGGCTAAGACCGGAATCGCTTGGAGATTACGAGGGCACTGATGGATTGCGATTGGGAGATTTAAAGGAGTTAAAACTATCAGACGAGATACAGTTCGACAAGATCCCTGTTACTGTAATGGTGAAGAGCAAGCTTAGCAAGGCAAGGCATCAGTATTTCTCATTCATAGGTGAGGAGGGAGCAACATACATAAAGGAATACCTCGAAGAGAGGAGGAAACAGGGAGAGGAACTGACCTATGATTCGCCGCTGTTGCAGTTCGATGTCCGAGGAATAAAGAAGAATGCATTCCTAAGGACAACGCTCGTTACAAGGGATGTCAGAGATGCAATATACGGGGCAGCGTATTAAGGGCGTATTTCTCAATGGCACTTGACATAGCAGAGAGCAAGGGCTTAATATCGCATCCTTGGAGGCAGTTCATAATGGGGCACAAGGGCGATATCGAAGCCAGATACAGCACGAACAAGAGACTGCCTCCGGACATGATCGAGGAGATGCGCGAATCGTACAAGAAATGCTTAAAGTACCTCGAAACAAGGATAACAGAGCCATCGGAGATCGATGCAAAAATATACCTACAACAGCAACTGCTTCTCGCAGTGGGCTACAAACAGGATGAAATCGATATGATGAACCTTGCTGAGATGGACAACGATGCATTCCAGAAACTTCTTCGCGACAAGGTTGCTGGCGCAATGTCAGGCAACGGCTCAAAGCAGAGGCTCGTGCCTGTAGATGAAATAGAAAAATTCCTCAGTCAAGGCTACGAGTTTCAGGCAGTTTTGCCCAACGGAAAGGCTATAATGAAAATGCCGTTTTAATTGTTAAAATATCATAGTAAAGTATATATATATATATATAATTTTGATCTAATTATTATGGGTAGCCGTAAAAATGAATTAATAATGAGCGGAGCTGTGATAGTAAGCAAAGATGGAAACGTTTTGAAAACAAAGATTAATAACTACAAAACACCGATAAAAGTGTCACCAAAGATTCCAACCCCCAACGTTATCGCCAACAGTGGCTTGAAAAATATGTCTCTGATTTTCTCAGATAAGACACAGGGTTACCACATGGCATTCCGGGAAATGAATTATGACATCACAGAAAAGCAGGTAGTTCAGTCAGGAAAAGCATATTCATTATATTTTGAGATAACAGATGATGAAGACACGACATATTTGGAAGGAAATATAATCCCTCTCGAAAGCAATAAAGGCGTTTTATTTTTATCGGTTAATGTTTCTCCCAAGAATCCAGAAAATGTTGACCTTTTTTCCCTTCCCATAGTCATTCGTTATAAAGGAAGCTTTCTGTCCATAATAAAAGACTTGAGTTCCATCATAAGTAATTTGAAAAAAGATGCGTCGACGAAACGAAACAGAATTTATGGAAAAATGGTGTCTCTTCTTGAAGCTTTTCCTGACATATATGCAAATAATCGAAATCGATTAGATATCATAAATAATCTAGAACTATCGTTCAAAGTTACCCTTATGGATTTTAATTTTACATGTTGTCTCGAAAATGCATTAAGTTTGACCGATTGTGTGCTTAGTGTTCCAGATATTGAAGAAATATGTGCTGAATGTTTGGTTTTACCCGATTGCTTGGCAGCTTGCTTTGACTTCCTAACACTCCCTGCATGTCTTGTCTGTTTTAGTCTTGATGTTCTTGCTTGCGCCTATTGTGTATATAAAGCAGGAGAATGCACTGAAGATGCAATAAAAGTGATTGACTGCTGCAAGTAAAGTGACTTTATGATTATAACCAGCAAGAGAAAGTTTTATGAATCCATACTTTCATATAGCATAGCTTGGATTTTCTTATATCTGTCAGTATTCCTATCACAGCACATAAAATATGATGGAAACTTTACATCCGCAATACCTATATTATTTCCTCTGGTATTTGCCATGGTAGCCATAGGGGTCTCCATTTTGTTTATTCTTGGAAAGGAATATCCGTGGTTCTTTAGAACTGGAATTATGAGTCTTGCTATCGGAGTAACCCTATTCATTTTCGGGATAATAACGTATTATTCTGGTGTTGAATCTCTACTCTGGGGAGGGTCAGTAGGAATAGGCGTTTTGTTTGTAATTGCAGCAATTGTTAGATTAACTATACAAGGTGGCTTAAGTGCATACAGAAAAGCAAAGAATTAGAGCAGTATTTCTTTTGAGCTTTGGAACTGTATTTCTTATTTCAGGTATTGCGGGTCTATTATCGTTATCCATTTCCTATAACATTAAATCTTTTGGAACAGTAATTGCATCGTTATCTGTTATTGCTGGAGCGTATTTTCTCCTCAATGCGTATTTTGTTTGGAACAACACAGCGACTAGAGGATTGGGAGAAGACACATGAATCCGTACAGATATCACATCATCCTTGTGACCATTGTATCTTTTGTTGTTCTGATAATCAATATTATGGCTTATTTAGCAAAGGACGAGACCAATTATCTCTATCTTTTTGACATGGCTTATGTAGTTGGAAATAGTGCTCATTTTATAGCCTTATCCATCTCCTCAAATGGCATAAATATTGAAGATGAAAAGAAGGTAAAATAGCTTTGTATTCCGGATTCTATAATAGAATTATAATCTGCCCAACGGAAAGGCTATAATGAAAATGCCTTTTTAGATATTCTTTCAAAATGTAATCAAAATATGCATCAAGGTAATATTAACTACGATATTATCTTTGCTTAGTAAGTTCCATAAACTAATTGAAACATTGAATTTGTCAAGTTTTCTCACATACTGGAAAAATTTATATATAATATTTTCATTCATAATTTATGACCTGCAGTAATTGTTTTGATGCAAATGGTAGAAAAATAACAAGAATAAGTGTGCCACATAAGGAGGAATATACAGAGGGGAAACTAAAAATAACGGAAGGTGTGACAATTGTTCATTACAAAGAGGGCCCAGGGACGATCCTAAATTGGAAACAAATAATTGAGGGCAATACCTCCTCCATTGCAGACATAACTTATATTATACAATATAATGGTAAAAATATTACAAACAAGTTTAAAACCAAATACATTGACACAATAAATGGCAAGAAACTTGTTCACGTTGACGGAACTGGATTGGGCTCTAATGGGAAAGTAAACGTAACTAACAAGGATATTGCTCTTTCAAATGTAAAATCAGATCCAAACGCCATTGAATGTCTTATTTGTCATGCTCTTGGAACCGTGCTTTGTACACTTCTTGCAGAGGGTGTATCAGAGGACTTAGCTTGTGAAGAGGCATCTGGCATCGTATGCTTAGAATTCATAGAGGATCCTATTGTTTATGTCGTTTGTTTTGGGGTTGTCGCATCAATTTGCGATGTTGTTCTACAAACAGTAATAGATATTGGTGTTCATGTTGCATGCGACCTTGGTGCAGACTACATATGCGAGAAGGCGATTGGATGTTCTTTATGAAGGCTTAAATAAATATTCCTTCCTATAATTTCAGGTGATAGGTAAATGAGATATAGATTAATCTATTTAAGCATTGGCATTGCAATAATGGTCATTGACATATTACTTGCTCTCAAGTATCCAAAAATATTGATCTATAGCCTATGGGGTTCCTTCCTAGGTTTCTTCATTCCTTTTGGTATAGGATTTTCGACCCTACTC
>JAMCUL010000017.1:16050-26814 GCA_023381355.1 Thermoplasmatota archaeon
TCATCCTATAAACAAAACAATGACTGTTGGAACCTTTATGTTCATAGGTTCCATGATAATAATCGCACTGGGAGCTTTGTTTCATTACCTGCACTACTCTGCTTCAATTTACCTTTCATTCTTCTTTTATGGTCTAGGAATATTCTTCCTTTCAGCGATAATATTGTTCATCGGAACTCTGCTGGCAGCAAAAAGTGGCAAGTTGCAGAAAAGGGCAAGCGACATTTTCAACAATAGAAAATCGAAATAAAGATAGGCTGATATTTTAACATAAACGATTAAGTTGTTCAAATTTCATGATCTTTGACACCCCTATTGATTATTTTTACCCTCCTGACAGGCGAGCGGAAGCGGTTCTAAGGGCAATACAGGACAGGGAGCGCAAATTCCAGCACACGTTCACTAGCGATCTGTACATGGCATTATCAAACATTCCAAAGGAAAAGATTCACTCCTCAAACCAGCTCAAGCACGAATGGATAGACAAAAGAATCGATATGCTTGCAAACATGAATTTCATAGAGAGGCTCGAAGATGAAACTGATAAAAGAAGGATAGAGATCAGAACCAAGCCTGAGGAGATCTATACCTACATGATTGGCAGAGACCCCATGCTTTTCTGGAATCTTATTGAGAATGATTATTTCTATTTCATAGTCAGATTCGCTCAGACCGGAGGCAACGTTTTATGCCCGAAGTGCCAGAGGGAATCAAGTATATCAATCAATTCCACTAAGAAAAAGACCGCCAGATACCCTATTAGCGATGATATGCACATAGATGTGATATTTACCCATCTGATTATATCGTTCAATTGTGAATGCTGTTATTCCTACAATGACGAGATTGATATGGTTGATCCTGCAACCATGGAGGATTTTCTGAGGCTTATGGATGCTTCCAATAACCGTCGTAATCCCCGCTAAATCGACGTATTACCCATCACGCAATATTATATTGTGGAAAAGGCAGACGTTGACATAACAAAGGTAAAATCAACATTCGCCAGCAAATTCCCAGAGCACCCGTTAACAAAAATACTGATTTCAGAGCCGGATTACTTAACGGCAGAAGAATTCCTCGCAAAGGTACAGACATGGCTTGCCTTTTTCAACGGAGATGGAGAAGATGGAAAGAACTGAAAGGATTGTTTTGAGAGGAGAGGAAGAGCCTCAGGTAATAAGGTATGTGATGGCAGACCCTCAGAAGAAGGGCACGCTCGAAAGGCTCCAGGAAACCGTTATCGAGAAAACGGTTAACCAGTACGAGCTTGAGGACCGCAGGCAGATAGATTCGGTGATGAGATTCATGGAACGCAATCCGGACATAAGCTATGTTGAATATGAATTGAATCCTGTTTTCCGGATAGATCGGACGATAACAAAGCTCGGTCTCATATTTAGGCGTGAGGAGGCAACAATATCGGC
The DNA here is from genome assembly GCA_023381355.1 of Thermoplasmatota archaeon. Taxonomy (GTDB): domain Archaea; phylum Thermoplasmatota; class Thermoplasmata; order Thermoplasmatales; family Thermoplasmataceae; genus Cuniculiplasma. The sequence goes on from JAMCUL010000017.1 coordinate 17,478, forward strand.
AACGATAACACCGAACAGAAGATTCAGGGCCCAGAGGTAAAGCATGGACGAAGATACATTAATCCTGACATTTTTGGTATCAGCCCCTGCTTTTTTCATAACGAGTTTGCTATGGCCCGGACTATTTCAGCATCTCATATCCATGGCGACCTCAGGCAACATTTTTTACGAGATTATTGGCATTGCAGGCATCGCTTATGCAGTCATCGGTGCTGTCATAATCATAATATTCGCATTCACACTGCTGATTTACATACTAGTATTCGGAGTTATCTTTTTCTTCCCTGCTTACCTCATATACACAATGCTTGGCTTAGAATATTCACTGATCCTAGTTGCAGTTCTATGCACCATCGCAATACTCTATTTCTTGGAGACACACACGGTCAGCGTGGAGCACTATACGATTGTTGTAAACCCGCACAGGCGATACATAATTAAAAGGTAGCCAAATACGATTAAATATCTGGAAAACAAAAGAGCAGGATTATGAAGGAAACTGGCTTCTCTGACTTTGTAAACGCAAGGAAGATCCTCTCAAAGCCGATAATAGAACTACCAATAAGAAATCAGGAGAGGCTTTTCTATAACCCATTTTCAAGGCTAAAGAGGTTCGCAGGGCATTCAGCGTTGGCCTATGCCATTGTTCCCGATATGGAAAAGGGAAAGTTCAGGAGGGAGGAATGCTCAGCAAGAGCCATTGATTTAAGGGATTACATAGAGCACAAGGGAAACAGGAATGTGTCCATAACAGGTGTATCAGGGCAGGGAAAGAGCTATCTCACGATACATTTACTATCGAAGTTCAGCGAGAAGCAGAGGATCATATTCTCGTTCAAGCCCGATGACCATGAAGTCCATCTTGGAATACCAGTAATAGATGCAAAGCAGTGCTTACCGAATCCGTTCAGGGACATAAATGCCTTCTCAGAGGCTTACATGACCGCATTTTTCAGTGAGAAGACAAGCACAGGAATACAGCTACAGCAGACACCAGCTTTTCTGCAGGAAATAGCCTCCCAGAGCAACGACTGGAAGACATTCATGAAAATGATATCCGAAAAAAGAAAATCAGCCTCGAAGAACCAGATCGAAACGCTCAACGCAATAGAGCAGAATGTGAAATCGCTCATAATCGATGACATGGGAAGCGTGGAAATAGGCAGTGAAAGCATTGTGTTTGATTTCTCAACATTACCGACGAAGCAGTCCCAGAACTTCTATGCCGAGCTTATGCTAAGGCAGATCTACAGGGAGATGGAGGAACGCAAAAGAAAGGATGTTTTGATATGCATAGACGAGGCTCACAGGCTTACGAAATCCTATCATACTATTCTTGATGTAATGAGCCGTGAGATAAGGGACAAGGGAATGCTCTGGATAATAACGCAGAACCTTATCGATATCCTACCTGAAATGAGGGCAAACTTCGGAACGAAATTCACATTCCGCTTAGGAGATGCCGACCTGCAGATGCTTTCTTATAACCAGCTCGCAAGGTTCGCGGTGTCAATATTACAGCCAAGGCAGTTCACGGATATCGAATTCCCTGAGAGCCAGCAGTTCGCTCCGGTGCTTACATACATACCTGACGGGAGCGAGCATAAGGAATCAAAGAGAATTATTGCAACGGTGAAGGAAGAGAGGATGGAAGAGGAAGCCGGAGGGAGAGGGAAGGAAATAGACTACAGGGAGGAGGTCCTGGGCATTCTTAAGGAGAGGATGTCCTATGCAACAGAGATGGGAAAGGAGATATCCGCCAAATACGGAATAGAGAAGGATCAGGCAAAGCTCAAGGTAAAGAGCGTGCTTGAAGAGCTTAAAAACAACAACGAGATAGGCAGGGTAAAGTACATCAAAGACGGAAAGCCCATAGTGATGTATTACTCTAAGAGCCCTAATCTTTCGAATCTTCACACAGGAATGCAGTCTCGGGTGGTCGATTTATTAACGGAGCATGGCGTATCCATAAACAGGGTCTCCACAACAGGCGAAAGAGGTTCTTTTGATATTGAGACAGACTTCTTTATGGTGGAGATAGAAACAGGCCTGAAGCACAGCATGGAGGATCTAAAGGACAGAATAAAGAATACAAATCTTAGAGTTATTATCATTGTACCAAACAAGGAACTGATAGAAAAATATAGTGAACTGGGCGAGAACGTATTCGTTACTACGATTGACTCTTTTAAAGCACTCCTTGAGGATCCCCAAAAAGCGGAAAATCACAAATGAAGTATAAACAGAATTATAAGTATTATAATAAATGCTATTCCCGCTTTAACTAGGCTTTTAAAAATAACAAATAGAACCTTAACTCCATGTTTTTTGTGTAATAGGAAGAACACATTCTCATCTGTCAATCTCCATGAAACACCAGATTAGTGGAGTTTATTCTCTATTGCGATAGATCCTGAATCCCCGAATTTTTACCACCATTGAACTCTGATTTGCGGCCTTATCCCAGATTCACGAACAAGAGAAACGTTAATTTGTAATGGTGAGAAATACCACCCTTACATCTAAGAATCAGCGGAATGAAAAGTCTGCCAATGGAAAGATATACGTCTATGAGAGAGTGCTATACTACAACCCTTGGATAAGGAACATAAGCTGCCACTATGGGTACGTTGTGGAAAAAAGAGAACAGCGAGACAGAAAAGTTAAGAAGCCATACATTCGGGAGAAAGCCTCATCCATTGGCCCTTCATACCCATATTGGATATAGTCAACGCATTTGGCATTGAAAAGATTCACAAGAAAAATCTCACTGAGAATGAATCAATGCAGATAATCGCAATGGTAGTATCAAAGGTGGTGAGGCCTCTGCCTGCCAGTTCACCGGAGACATGGTTTGATGGAACATCAATGTCAAGATCAATGAACATTAATCTTGAATCCCAGCGTATATGAGAACTTCTTGACAGGATAGGCTCATCCGATCTGTAAGGGCAGTTCTCGTCCGATCTCGCATCAAGGATCAGCTCGGGGAATTCCCTGCTGTATGATATCACGTCATTGCCATCATCGGATCAGCGGAGGTATTGGAATACGGCCATGAAAAGGATCATCCCGATCCGGAACAATTAAACATGGGCATGGTACTGGAACGCAACCGGAGAATACCCCCCCTGTATTTGAAATATACAGCAGCATTCCCGATGTTGTGACTCTGAAGAGAACTATGCAGAGCATAAAGGATACCGTAACGAAGATTGAGAACATATTCGACAATATCGGTTATTTACTCATGCAAGCACTAGAATAATTGTAATCAAAATTGAAATCACTGTAAAGATCGAAAGTCGTGAAATAAATGGATTTCCCCCATAGCTCAACTCACCTTTATTATTCATCATCCTATCGAAGGTGTCTGAACTTACATCGTCTTTGAAAAGATGAATTTCCTTTGTAACTTTATCTATCTCCCCTATGACCACACCTGTGATTCTTCCTGTAGATATTTCAGGATCAGGGCTTTCATTATTATCGCCCTTAACTATTAAGGAATAAGGATTAACTTTAACAACCCTGTGAACTACCCTCCTGAGGGAATAGCCCATGGAACTAATGTATTCAATTATGTCACCCTCCTTAATGTTCTTTACAGGATAGTCTCTCTGTACAATTAATAATGTTCCTGGCATGATGGCAGGCAGCATACTTGTTCCAAAGACCCTGGTTATCCTGTATTTGGTATTGCGATTTTTTAAAATTTTTGAACTCCGGATCAGGATAGATGTGAGGGCAGCAGCGGATACAAATGTATAGGTCCAGATATAGGGAGAATTAGCTGTTGGATTGTTAAATTCGAGGTAAGATGTCAGGGCAAGACCCACTGCAAAGATAAACGTTTTACCTACGGCCAGCCTCTGATCGAGAGGCAAAATTATCAGGGAAAACAAGGAATATACAAAAAAGGCGATGAGGTAAATTAAAATGTGAAAGTAGGGACCAGAGAATGCTTTGGTGAAATTCCCACTAACCTGTATGACCGGGAAATCAAAACTGATTAATATAAAATAAATAGCAATAACCATTAAGATCAGCATTAAACCGGAAATAGTTCTTTCAAGGAGAAAATCATTATCCTGTATGTTTTTATTCTCATCATTTTTATTCCTTGTTATTATATTTTTTATTATGGGGATGGAAATTGCACCTGCTAAAAACAACACATCAAAAAATACAAAAAAAACACATGAACCAATGATATACCATAAAAGGTTCATTATTAATCATACCCTCGCAAATTCAGTTTTATATACAAGCATAATTACTTAAACTTATTTATTTTTGCAATATAAAAATTCTCTTCTTTCCGATTTATTTCGTCTAATTTATTAGCTTTGAATACCTGAATAATTTTAAAGGGTATGTGCTATTATTTAAGCGCAGGCCTCTATTTACCGGTAAAACACTAACTGTTAAATATATGTTTGCATTAATATTTTCATGGATGCAGAAAAGAAAAGAAGGGTAATCCTGGAAGTGGTACCTGGTGCGATTATATCTTTGTTTCCCTCCTATTTTCTGGCTCAGGGAAATAATTTTGTTCAGGCATTTGTGATATTTTATATTGGAATATGGTTCCTGATATTTGCCTTCACGTATGAGGTATTGTTTTTTAAGAGGAAATATGAAAAATTGAAGAGACAAAATGAAAGTCAGCAAAGATAATGAGAAGAGTAGACCAAATGTATAGGAGTCATCTCTATTATACATTTCTTACCCCATTGACTTTATTGTTATTTTGGGTATTTCTTCTTTCATTGTCGTATTTGAAAAATTAACTCCAATTTTCTTAGTTACATTTTTTCGTCATTATTTTCTTCATCCCCATATTTCCAGCGTATTTAGATAAGGTATTATTTTATTCATTATTTTTTACATTCTGGTTTCGATCATCTATTTTTTGTTGAGTCAGTAACCAGAAAGCGTTGGAAAAAAATACGTGGAATAAAATCAGTTAAACTTTAAGATAAAAAAACTATCATGGATGATATCATATCTACACCGGATAAATCAATCCCTATGATACAGTTAATAAATGGTGTTTTCGTCCTTAATGTTTATAAGAATGATCTTGAGGCGGATCGATCATACCTGAGGGATGATCATATGCTATTCACCTACATGTTTCTCAATCTGCTGTCACTGTACCTTCACTTCCAGATACTCAACATGATAGATGGGAAATACAGTGTGAGGGATATACTCCTCATACTGTCAAGGATCAAGATGTACGGAATGGAGAAAGGGGAGATCATGAGTGAAATACCGAAAAAAGCAAAAGATCTGGTGGCAGAATTGAATATTGATCTGGACATATTATGTAAAAAAGGGTGAGTTAAGGATAGAATGAAGAATACGATTAGTGCTCCCCCAATAGAAGCTTCAATAGGAGATATCACAACCGCCATAATCCTAATTGGAAGCTAGAAAATAATAGTCTTTCACTAATAAAGAGTTAACCGCTAACCGTTATTTCACGCAGGTTAACCATAAACTTTTAACTCTTCTCTTCCAAGCATGAGTGATGATAATATCAGTGGCGAACCAGAAGGGAGGCTGTGGCAAGACAACCACCGTTGCGAACCTAGGCTCAGTATTGGCTGAAGGGTACAAGGTATTGCTCATAGACATAGACCCTCAGGGCAACCTTACAACACACTTCGGCATAGACAAATCCTCGCTCAAGTCCACGATATACGATGTTATGCTCATCGGCAGGCTCGAAGATGCCATAATCACAAAGGGCCATTTAGACATAGTGCCGAGCACGATAGACCTCGCAGGCGCGGAAGTGGAGCTCAACGGCAAGATTGGCAGGGAATACATTCTCGATAACGAGCTCAAAGGGATATCCAAGAAATATGATTTTGTCCTTATCGATACGCCCCCCAGCCTCGGCATATTCACGCTCAACTCGCTTGTTGCATCCGACTACGTGCTCATACCTGTGCAGGCCGAGTTCTTTGCATTGGAGGGTTTGACGCAACTCATGAGAGTCGTAGAACTCGTGAATTCAAGGCTCTCAAGGAACCTGAAACTGCTTGGAATGGTCATAACGATGTTCAATTCCAGGACAAGGTCCTCCAAAGAGGTTCTTGAGGATGTCAGGAAACACTACTCAAAGAGCCTGCTTAAAACGGTCATACCCAGAAACGTGACAATAACGGATTCCACCATGGCAGGTTCTCCAGTTGTGAGATACCGGAAAAGTGCTCCTGCTTCCAAATCCTATATTGCACTTGCAAATGAAATTGAAAAAATCTTGAAGGTGAAATGATGGCAGATATCAAGAAAAGAGGCCTGGAAAGCCTTATATCACAGAATTCGCGCCCTGACGATGTGAACGAGGGATCGGAGAGATACACAAAGACTGTAGGCTTCAAGGTAACGGAAAAGCAGTATAAGACCTACAGAAGGTACTCAAAGTACTTCGGAACTGATGAACTCATAAGGAAATGGCGCACTGACCTCGATAGGATAGGACAGGAAAAGGGCAAGGACTTGGAAAGCGTGGAAACCGAAATCAGGAAACGGTTAACGAAGAAAGAGTTAACTAAGACATTAGAATAGAATGGTAAATATGAGATACTTTGTATATTGTAAAGTCCATTCTGGAGAGAAAATATACATAAACTTTCAGAATCAGCCAAAAACACGCTCAGAAATACCGTACTCATTCTCACTCAAATGTCCCAAAGGTTCTATGTCTGCATACTCGAATAGAGAAGTACAAGCTGAAATTGGCGGGACGGCGATAGCTGGAGCCTTACTCGGCGCTCTACTTTTCGTTGTTGATCCTGTCCTTGGTTTACTTGGAGCAATAACTGGTGGGGCTATAGGCGGATCTGCGGAGAAGCAGGCCGTGAATAATTTCAACAATTCTTGAGATGTAAAAATGGAAGCTTATGAATGGATTGGTTATTTCATTATGTTCTTCGGCTCATTTATCTATTTCTACAGATTCGCCACATTAGTTCCACGAGGGAAAATCGCTGATAGCATAGTAATGTCAAATGGATTGGCCACTCTTTTTTTTCTTATGATCTTTATATGGCTTGGTCCTGAGTTTCTCAAGTTAACACCAACATACTTGGGCCCAGAATCATTTATTAATCTGCTTATGGTGGGATACTACGGAGTACACTCCTTACATGCTCCTAAAGCTGTTAATCCAGAGGTACCAAAAAGTTAACAATCACATGTGTAACTAAACTTGTAATTTTAGTAACGCCACTAAACACTGGACTTTAATAACATATGCGTCCCTGAATTCTACGACTTAAATGACACTCGCTTTCGCCTATGTTCGGGCCAGCACACAGGCGGAGGTCAGGCAGGGCTCAAACGAGAGGCAGAAGGATGTGATCGCGCAGTACGCCAAATCCAGAGGCTACGAACTCGAATTCTTCGAGGACCGGGCAAAGTCCGGGAAGAATACCCAGAGACCCGACTTCGAAAGGATGCTGAAATCCCTTGATGCCAAGCCGAAGGTGGTTATTGTTGCAAAGATAGACAGGTTTGCCCGCTCCCTGTCCGATCTGCTGAGAATGCTTGAATATCTGGACCAGAAGGGCATAGGATTCATCAGCGTCAACGATCCGGGCATAGATACCACAACCCCAAATGGAAGGCTCCTGCTGCAGATTCTGGGCGCATTCGCTGAATTTGAGAGGAACATGATCAATTCCCGAACAAAGGCAGGAAGGGAACAGGCAATGAACAGAGGAGTCAGGTTCGGAAGACCACCACTGAAAACAAGGAATGGAAACTTCATAGACAGGAGGAAAGTTATCGAATTGAAGGACAGAGGCCTGTCTGCCAGAGCCATAGCGAAGTCTCTGGGATGCTCAATCACTCCGGTGCTCAGGATTCTGAGGGAAAACAGGTTGCCGGTTGAATGAGTGTGTGTATCTCCGAACGCGTCAGGCTCTTTCTTATATATATTATATATAACTGATACAATGAACATTACATACCAGAAAAATGGAATTTTTCTTAATTTTTGAATAGTATCCGATCACCACAAGGGTTCACGCGTTTTTTAACACACTCATTCCGGTGCACAAAATCACCATTTTCCCACACACATCTGTTCGACTCGTTCGATAGTAATAATAACCTTCCCATTGAAGAATTAATGCTGGTGCGGGAGATGGACACAAAGAATCCCAAATCGTATATGGCTGCAAAGCTCAGTGCAAGGGCTGTGGAAACAAGCAACATGAAGAATGCACAGGTCTTCAACATAAGCTACACGCCAGGAGAGATACTCATAAGGTCGGAGCTGGAAAGAGTGACAGACGATCTGGCTGATTATGTCAATCTGGGACTTCCAAGGCACATCATCATCTATGGATCCAAGGGATCAGGGAAGACGCTCAGTGCCCTCATCATGGCGAAGGCACTCAGGGACACAAAATCCGTCCCATACTTTTATGTGAACGTGAGGGAGAATCCGACTTCTACGAAAATCTATCGGAACATAGCCCGCCTTTTCGGCAAGGGACACGAGGTGGAGGAGGTGAAGAACAGATGCGATGAGATGCTTTCCAGCAGGTCTCTCGTAGTATTGGACGAGGTTGACTTTCTGCAGGATTACGACATCCTGTATCATATAACGAGGCACACCAAAGCCAACCTCATCCTGCTGACGCAGAAGGTATACTGGTACAAGAACATGAACGATGAGAGCGTAAAGAGCTCACTGCAGCCTGATCATATCGTATTTCATGAATACAGCACGGAGGAGATTCGTGAGATATTGAGGATGAGGGCAAAGGAAGGCCTGAATGAATATGGCAAAGAGTCTCTGGGCCTCTTGTCTGCACTGCTTGTAAGGGACTACAGGAGCGACGCAAGGATCGGAATAAAGGCCCTGGAAATTCTTGGCAGAAGCAATAAATGGGACGAAGACTCGATCAAAACAGCACTGAAGCAAGCTTACGTGGAAGTTGAAGGCGAAACGCTCAAGAACCTTGGAGACCGGGACCTGCTGATACTGGCAGCACTGGTCAAGAATCAGGATACCAACAGGGCGTATTCCGAAGTTTCAGCATCCAGTCATTTGCTGCTCAGGGGAGTGAGCAAGTCAACGTTCTTCCAGAGCGTCAACTACTTGCAGAACCTTGGTCTTATCACATTGATCAAGAAGAAGATTGGCAGATATTATACAATGGAATCACAAATATTATTATCGGATGCATCTATTGTATCTGGAGAGTTAAGAAAGAGGCTGTGAGCATGCTAAATGAGGTTATTTTGCGCGAACGTATTTACCAACAAGTGATTAAAATCGGGTCTGCAAAGGACCTTTTTGATCTCT
>JAMCUL010000018.1 GCA_023381355.1 Thermoplasmatota archaeon
AACAAGACGAATTCCTCCATACTCTCCGGAACTGAATCCCGATGAATTCGTATGGAATGCACTGAAGTATCAGGAGTTGCCGAACTTCTGTCCGAGGAGCTATGATGATCTTTACAGCACAGCAGACGCAAAACTTCTGGAGATGAAGTCTCATCCGGAGAAGCTAAAAAGGATCATAAGGGGAACATCACTGCCTATGCCTTCAGAAGTGTGAATTCATTAAGATAAAGGAGAATAAACCGGCGATAAGTGTCACTTTTATTCCGACGAAAATGCACAATTATGAACAGCCGCTATACTAAGGCTTGTATCAAAGATAAGACTGAGTAAAAATCCAAGGGAGATAATGAAAATCGTTGGTTGTTGAAATATGAAAAAACTTGTTGTAAATATATAAGACATGTTGAAGGTAAATTTTATATATTAATAAAACATGATAATTTAATGTCTTCAAGACTATTAGAAAATTCTGGAAAGAAGTTAATAGATCTTGTAATTGTGGCATCTACCTCGATTATTCTGGTCCAGGATACTGTACATGGAAAAAAAGACTCATTAATGTCTCTCAATGAGTCACAGGTAGGATCAAACCCTTACTTAAATGGATTGCAATACATTGGGACACAAACATTTAAAAAAGTATCACCAGATAAGCATACTGAGATTATCACAAAAGTTTCCGCTTATTATAATGAAAGTGCAAGATATATTGTATACTGCATGTATACAATGGTCGATGCTATGAACGGGGCGAATATCGAAGCAGGAAAAACTGCAATTCGCTCGGGTAGCACTATATTTCAATCAATGTTTAACCCTGGAACTGAATTTACTCACACGACATGGGTGAGGATTTGCCACTGGAAATTACTATTTGGTCACTGGATTAAGGTCTGTAACGTTGTTCCCGAAACTTCTTATTCCATAGATCAGGGGAATCTAATACCAAATGTGGATGGTCCGACCTTTTCTCCAAACAAGTATTCACATGGAGTTCAGATTGGTTCTCAAACGTGCTCATATGGTTTGTCAGTAGGTGGAAAAATTTGCGGTGTGTCAGTTAGCGGTGAGATAGGATTTTCAAAGACAACCGATTATTACAGTAGTAAAATCTATGTAATTGGAGTTCATTCACAGAATATTCAATGGAAAAAAGATGACTGCGTGAAAGGACTAACATATACACATTTTATCACAATCGCGTCCACATTTTACAAGAAGGGGGGTAGTCCGTTCATTTACCTCGAATCCATAGCCAATACAACTTATAATTTTCGCGAGTTTTGGGGATTAGCTTATTCAACTCTTGAGGTAAATTATCAGTATTTTCCATTCGACGGGAGTAATTAAATCCATGAAAACTTCATTCAAATTTGTTACCGTTGTTATCGCGCTTATATTATTGGCCGCTGGTACCTATGAATACGTCTTGTCCCAAAAACCAGCTCTTCCGATTTTTATTGAAAACGCTAAAGCAAGTGCAAGCATTGATTTTAGCAGGGAAAATTATTCCGGAAGAACCAATGCCACAATATCCGTTCTAATAAATTGCCCAGATGGGGGAAAGTTTACGATAAATGAATTTTTATTCTGTTTCGTCTTTATTGGTTCAACAACAAAACAAATGGAAGAAAATATCTCAAATTCATATAGTAAACATACCTCGAATTATCCCTGCGAAAACCAGAATCTAAATTATTCCCATATGCCCTTTTATTTAACAGTAGCGGATTTCTGTCTATCCTTCTCCTACAAGCATCCGGAACGCAATATAACCTGGAATTTTGATTCACCAGGGAATTATTCTTCCAAAAAATTGCCAACCGGTTATTACGCATTTTTTAAAGTAATTATGGCTGGAAATAACTTTGCAATGACCACGGATCAGTTAAGATCGTTCATCAATGTCAATTATCCATATGTATACATTTCAACATCCTATTATGAGAATAGTTCTATTCTGGAATCTGCAAATAGACATCATACCCAGGGAACCTATCAAATTCTTTATTCATTAGCAGACAACTTTTTCCTTAATGCTGTAAACTGGCAGAAAGCATCCGTAAGGAGGTGCTTGTAGTATGGGAAATGTAATTGAGGTAAGCAGGATTTCAAAATCATATGGATTAATATCCAGAAAGTCAATCCTGAAAGATATTTCCTTTCATATTGAGCAGGGTGAGTGCATCTGTATTATGGGAGCAAATGGTCAGGGAAAAAGTACTCTTATTAAGATTCTTGCGGGTCTTTTGGCGAGGGATAGGGGTGAAATAAAAATAGCCGGAAGATTGGGATATATGCCGGAGACGAGTATAAATTTTCCATCACTCAATATATATCAAACAATGGAATATTATGGCTTAATATCTGGATATGGAAAAGATTATGAACAATTGATAGACAGATTCTCTTTGGCAGAAAAGAGAAAGATAGTAAAAAAATTTTCAAAGGGTATGAAAAGAAAATTGGATCTTATCAGGGCCTTAAATTTGAAACCTGACCTCTTGCTTCTCGATGAACCCTTTGAAGGGCTTGACCCAGGAGTATGTAATGATATGATCTCTGTGATTGCGGAAGAGAAGGCCAGGGGCTCTGCAATCTTGATGAGCAGTCATGATATGTCTTATGTGGAGAAAATTGCCGACAGGGTATTTATTTTGAAAAATGGACATTTGAGTCAAATTGATGAATGGCAGAGAGAGACAACTGTATTAACGGTATCAGGAGATCTGAAAATAATTGAAGGTATCATAGAAAGATTTAAATGCAAAATAGGAAAAGATGGAGAATATTTAAAAATCAAGGTAGTGGGAAAGGAAGAAACTATTTCGGTCATTCAGACTTTGGCAAAGAATGGGGTAAACATAATAAAACAGGAGGTAGTCAGTCTTGAAGACATCTTTTTACAGGAAACTTAAAAGACTGGCATCTGATTTTTTGAGAACAGTTATCGCCCAATTTACAAAGGATGTAGTATATTTATTTAGGTCACTGTACGCACCTGCTATTATTCTTGCATGCATAATATTATTGTCCTTCATACTCTACGAGGGGAATGTTCCAGTCGTATCAACTTCATTTTGGGCTCTTAAATATTCACTTGGGTCAAACATAATGAGTCTAGGTATGGATCCTCTCTTAAGTATAAATTTTGGATGGATAATCATGCTTCTCCCGGCCTTAAATATGTCGGATGATATTGAAAGTAGAAATCTTGAAATCCTGAGAACATTCAAATTCAATTCACCTGGATATTATGTTGGAAAGATACTCTCTTCGTTGTTCTATCTCATTCTGTCTCTTTTAATTTTTTCATATGTTACCGAGGGTGCATTGTTTTATGATGGCTATGCCGTAACATCAAAATTTCTTATTGAACCCATATATGTGGCGCTTGCCTCAATGGTAATCCTGTTGCCCTTCTTTGGAATATCCATATTTGTTTCAAGCCTTGTAGGTAATAAAATGCTGTCTGTATTCACTATCCTTTCTCTTTTCTTCCTCGCCTCAATCGCAACCCTGGACTTGGGAAGCATTTTGTTTTCTACAAGAAAAATATCGATGTTTAATACGTTTATATTCTCTTTAAATACCTCCTATACTTCACCAGTGGTAAATGGGTTACTCGGCATGAATGTAAGGTTTACGAGCGTTCATTTAACCTATCAAAGTCTGCTTTATGTAATATTATTATCCGGTTTAATTTCTCTGTTATTGGGCTACATTGTAATATTTTTCAGAAAAAACTATGTTAGTTTTCAGGAGAAGATAACTTCATTGTTGTCCATTATAGTTTCGAGGGGTGGTAAAAATAAGGAAGAGTAAAATGTGGCTGGCCATATTTCTGGCTATAGTTTTGTTCAGTGCTTTCTATGGGTATCACGTTTACGAAATTACAGAAATTCAGGGTAATCAAAAGGTTGGGCAACCTCCGCCAGGATTGTCAGTGAATTTAACAAACTATACTTTACTCTATGATGCCGTGAACCTGACTGGAGAAGGAAGTCTGTATTTCAACCTTCCTTCAGGTACATCAAATGTTAAGATAATTGCGCTGGCAAACAGGACTGATGGTACGATTTGCATCATAAATCCAACAGGTAACACATCAGGAAAAATGGTATTCAATTACTATACGCCGTGTAATGCAATCTGTGGACCCATTCTTAAGCAATCATTCATAGGAAAATGGACCATCAATTATAATCTCTATATGAGTAAGGATGGAAATGATCATCTGGTGGTTTATTATGACTAAGCGTATAATAGGGATTCTGGTTATAATTTTCATCGTCTTTGCCTATTCCCTGAGTCTTGTTATTCCGGAAAATCCAAACTATAATTATATTACGTTGAATGCGGGTACAGGTGGTCTTAACTTTACGCAAAATGGCAGTGTAGATTTTTATGTTGATGCAACTGGATACACTCATAATTTTACCATCACCTCGGTTTGTTCAGAATCCAATTTAATATTGGGCCTGGTGATAGTGTTTACTGGATTACCTGCAAACTTAACTTTTGTAAATCAGTCTTTTATAGACGAATGCATAATGCCAAACGTTTCCCATATGGAAGTTTGTTACTCTTCCCCAATTTTGTTAACCAACCAACACCCAAACCTGACAGTAAAATGGAATGAAATTCCAATGATAAATGCCCGTGCTCAGAATTCCAATATATCCGTTCCCACAGGCTACTATGTGTTTTATCTTGCTAACCTGAAAGGTACAGGAAAGTACCACGACATCATAAATATAAATTACAAAAATAATTATTTCCTGATAGAATAGAAAGAAATAGAGTCCAAAATCTTCCTAATTTTTTCTCTTTTTAATTCTGAGTCCATTTTCGCCACAAAACCATAAATTTAGGCTTTTTCTAAGGGTACAATTCACCAGAATCTCACTCATTTTTCATCCCGCTCATTATTTCAATTATTGCCGATTGTAAACGCTCATCGAAAAGTATCTAAAATCGTCCAATTAGAGGTTCCACTTGCAGCCTATCTTTGCCCTATTTTAACACTACAATTCAATTGAAAGTTTTTCAAGGAGTGCTTTCTGATCCTTTGTGAGTTCAATGGTACTGTGGGAACCGCTGGTGTAAACAACCTTTTTTATGCCTCTCATTGCTTCCACGATCTTGCTGTATGTCAACCCGCATCTGCTGGCGATCATTGCGATGATTGCATACCCCAGGATGGAGAGGAACACCCTCGCCCGTGTTCCCTCCTCTGTATGTGCATACAGTGGTTCCATTACATATTTTGAATGCATGAATGCCTTTTCAACCACATCCTTCTTCCTGTATATCTTCAGGATATCCTCCTCACTGATCATGGTGTTTGTAAGAAGCACGAAGAATCCCATGCCTGATGTGTGCGACTGTACTGTCCTGTGCTTCAGTGTATATGTGAATGACGATCCTGAGAATTTGATTGATATGTACCTTCCCATGCCTCTGGCAGATTCCGTAACCGACCGGATCATGTCACTCCTGTTCCCGAATTTCACATTCATCATGTGTTTGAGCCTTTTCTCTGTTTCAGACAGTCTTGTGTAAAAGGATTCCATCCTCTCTGCCCTCCTCTTTGCACTGTAGTATACGATGTAGCGCATCTTATTCATGAATGACCTGTGGAATACGGTTTCATCAACATACTGCATGTAATTCCCTGAATTCTCTATACCGGATGATTTCTTCACAAGATCTGCGTATACAGACAGGGTTCCCGGGATCGATACTACCATTCTGTGCTTTTCCAGTTCTTTCACATTTGATTCAGAATAGAATCCCCTGTCCATGACGATCGTCACTGAATTCATGCCATAATCCTTCAGTTCCATTGCAAGATTGTGGACTGTTGAAACAGACACTATATTGCCGGGCATGATCCTGTGGTGTACCGGTATACCTGAATCCCTTGTTACAGCCATGACGAAGTTTATCTCCCTGTTCTCGCCGTTTGAATGATAATAATGGCCGAATTCTGCAGGATCATTCTCCCTTCCATAGTGGCGTATTGCACTGAGATCGTATACTATGCCTGAGGAACCGTATGCATTCACAATACGTTTTGAGATCGATCTCTGAAGTAATGCAACCATATGGAGATTCTCCGAACCTATGAAACTGATCAGATCACGGTTCCCTTCACCGTACCGTCTCTCAGGCCCGTACGGATCTCAATGGACCCTGTGGAACCGAACATGTCCATTGCAGCAATTGCAACGATCCTCCTTGCTGCATCCCTCATGTTTGTGAGTCCGGTGATTGCAGGCATGAATTCATCCATTATTCCAAAATCCTCTGCATACCTGTATAATATGTAAGGTGCAGATTCAACGATCCTCCTCACCATGATTCTCTTCTTCGGTTCCTGGATCACTGTCTTTCCATCAACGATTATCTCCCTGCCAATGTACTGGGAAACCTGTTTCACTTTATTCGTCCCCTTCTCCCTGTGGTTTGTAACACGGTAAAGGTAGACGCTATTTCCCTTTGGAAGCCTCCTGATGAATGTCATATAATGATAATATCACTACATACTGTAAGGATCTTTCTGTTTGCAAATCCTGCAAAAAGGGTTATGGAAGAAATAATGTAGTGTTAATTATGAGGAAAGATAGGTTGCAGTTGCTTGTTTAAATGCTCTCAGTAACCCTTTATTGTTTGTAATTATGGTTATTCGTAGGAGATCATTTCACTTATGCACTCCAAATTGCTTAAACGGTGAACTGGCTCATCATAATCATTTCCAGTTGGTGCATGAGACAATTGGTACAGCTAATGCAAGGATACAAAAACACTAGATAAAGTACAGATTAAAGTGGAACCATTAAATGGCCGAAAATGGGTAATTTCGAATGAGCGTTTACAACAATACTGTCTCCAATTAGGGGAGCTAACTACCTTTCACCTACATTTTCCTGAACCTTCTTTCACTGTATCTTCGTTTTCAGATTCTCAACATAATAGATGAAAAATACAGTGTTAGGAATGTTCTCCTCATACTTTCCAGAATCAATATGTACAAAATGAAAGAGTCCGAGATCATGAGAGAAGTCCCAAAAAAGTCTAGGGAGCTTGTAGAAAAACCCGGTAACGATCTGAGCATGTTCTTTAAAAATTGATGAGTTAAGGTTCTAAATAGACTTCTCAGTTAATAGGCTTAAAATCACGCATTATGATAGAAGACTTCACGATTATTGCTATCTGCATTGACTGCCTTCATAGAAATGAAGTAGGTTGTGTAAATATTTTGTGATAGATAGATTTGAAGTTCATAATTTGCATTTTCAAGAAATTCCGAATAATTAGAATAAGAATGAGTACTAAACGTTAGATTCATGCCTTTGTTATAACTGCCAACAGCACACACCTTACCAATACAAGCAAATGTAGAGTCTATTGAATGTAAACTGACAATCCCTGAGTTATTATCACAGGGTATTTTGAACACTGTTGTGTTTGAAACCCAATCCTGATTATAGCAGGAAAGTCTAAGGTATACTGGAGCTTTGTAAGAATAGTTTATATTGAAATGAGCATCAAAGAAAAATAGATTAATTTGCGGGTTACATCCAGTAAAACATACACAAGTGAAATTTAATGTTGTGTTTAGATATTCTTCTTTTGAACCAACCTTGCAGAAAGAATGAAGAGTGCCGTTATATACATTCGTATACTCAGCTGGAGTGACTAAACCTGGGTATTTTTTTCCCATGTAATTTATAAGTTTGGTTGAACAGTCGAATGATGTTATTTTTTCGTTCTCTCTGGTGATCACTTCATATGGCAATATTAGAGATGCCATTATGATTACGACTAACATTGCTGTTATAATTTTTCTGTTTTTCATTATCTTGTCATTCATACTCTATCCTCATAGATGCACATTATACTCACTTCCCGGTATAAATAAGATTCTTTGAGTTTATCTCTGTTACCAAAGACAATTGCCCATTTAGATATTTATACAGGTCATAATTTTGAGAGGGATTCACGAAGAATCCGAACAGTGTGTTCCTTTCAAATAATTTATATGCAGTGCCTGTGTTTTTATTTATTAGGTATAGAGTATAATCTGAAAGTGCTGAGGGAATGCTGTTATTGTAAATCAGTGTTGCTGGTGTAAAATTTAATGTATCATTGATTGGTGCTCCTTTTTCATAAAATTCTCCAAATTCCGACGAATATGAATATGAAAACAGCGATGAATATGATATGCATAGGCTAAATGGCTCATTTACATACTGATTATTTATACAAACATCTCCGACTAATCCAGTGGAGTAAAAATTTCTAAATGAGCAAGATCTTTCCTGACAATTTTGAACTAAATTTCCCCCGCATGTGATGTATGAAACAGTTGCAGGTTGGTCGTCACAATTTGACTGCTGGAGACTTTTACTTGTTATGCAGTTTACAAGGTTTTGAGCGGTTAGTGCAAAAGACGCTGCAGATGGAATAATACCAACGACCGGAATAAAGGAGAGACCGCCCAGCATTAACTGTTCTAAATCATCTTCCTCCATAGTCATCTTCTTGTTGGCACGTGTGACGTTTATGCCTATTTGATACTCAGCATTCTTTGGCAATAATAATACCTCTGCTTCAGGCTGGTTATTCGCCTTTATACTTGTAATTAATTCATTAGTATGAGGTACACCGCAATAACCACCATTGCAAGGTTCACATGTACCTATAGCGGCACCTATGTCAGTTAAATTTAATCTGACTACAAGATTAGAACCCGAATCATATTCATTGTAACTTTCATCACCCACTAAAAACCCCTTATAATAATCGTTATTACAAATTGATAAATTGTATATTGCAGATTTAGGCTTTAAATCAATATATTTGCCAAATAGATCGCATGTGTTTGTATCTATGGCCTTTCCATTATCTAAGCCATTGAGATTTGCCATATAAATGCAATTGTTTCCATTGTATCCGACGTAATTCTGAAAATGATTATTTATTGTTGCGCTTGACAATCCAAAGGTGGAAAAGTATTCACGGTAGAAGTGATGTGTTACTAAATTCCCTGTGCTTGAAATTCCACTATTCATCTCTCCACAGCATAATGCGCACATTGATACATATCTTGCCTCCATCTGCACTTTTCCATAAATATTCATGCAGGTATATGAGTATGTGCCTGTGCCTGATACTTTCGTGTATCCTACAATCCTCCATGATCCTCCATTCTGTTTCACCATAAAGCAGAGGGATGTGCCTCTGCAGGGTACAGAGGAACTATATGACTTCACATCCATG
Organism: Thermoplasmatota archaeon; assembly: GCA_023381355.1. GTDB lineage: Archaea > Thermoplasmatota > Thermoplasmata > Thermoplasmatales > Thermoplasmataceae > Cuniculiplasma. The sequence continues at coordinate 9,289 of JAMCUL010000018.1, forward strand.
TTCAGTGTTGTAATACCTGAAATATCTGATATACATGTAGACCCTGTCAGTTCCCATGTCATGGTCGCAGGTAAGCAGTTCACTATATCACTCTGTTCCATTGGTGTGGATGAGTTTGGCTGTGCTCCTGAAAAGAGAGAAAGAAAGAGACGAACATAAATAGAATTGTTAAAACCAGTATCCTCGTTATCTTACCTGTCATATTATTATCATCAACAGTTTTCAATATTTAGTCTTTTGTATGACAGTTATCATATTTATCCTAAGTTCTGTGATATATTGGAAATGCAATACCCATGCTGTTTATTGTGCGTAAGCAGGGTTTCACCATGTTTCTTTCCTTATAAAGATCAATTATTCCCGCAGAATCTATATCCATGATGTTTGTGAATATGGCATTCTTTCCCATCATGGACATACGTTAATCCATTCCGATCTGAGACCCTTAATTTTGGAAAGCTATACCTTCTTTCAGATCCCAATGAGGATCCTGAGAGGATATACTGGTTATACAAACAGCATTCATTGTGTTCAAAAATGATCTCGTGGCAGATCGATCATACCTGAGAAATGATCATACGCTATTAACCTACATTTTCCTGAACCTTCTTTCACTATATCTTCGTTTTCAGATTCTCAACATAATAGATGGAAAACACAGTGTTAGGAATGTTCTCCTCATACTTTCAAGAATCAAGATGTACAAAATGAAAGTGTCCGAGATCATGAGAGAAGTCCCAAAAAAGTCTAGGGAGCTTGTAGAAAAACCCGGTAACGATCTGAGCATGTTCTTTAAAAATTGATGAGTTAAGGATTAAAGGATGTATCGCTCTGAGGAGATGAGGAATCTCCCTGGATCGCTGCTTACAAACAATATATCATCGCAGGATACAGTGATAGCCTTGTTATATGAATAGGTTAACATAATCAAGAACAGTGATTCAGGCGAAATAGTTAAGAAATTCCATATATTTGAGATTCTCACCTCTTCAGGTAATCTCAGTCTCCTCGTGTTTATTGGTGCATCCAGATCCATTGATTTGTTGTGAGGTGAGGTCGGTATTACGAATCGGCATGGTTCTCCAGTAATGGTGCCTGTTCTTTTTGTAAGCAATAATACCTTGAATACAATCTAAATTGATTGGCGATTTATCGAATTCTTTGTATCATCTCAAAATCTGTTAGCATCTCAGTTTGTATGTTTTTCCAAAATTTGTAAATTTGCCATAATATCACACACAATTCTTAATCAAGATCAATTGCATCAAAGTTGCTGATTATTTTGAATCCATCCCTCTGTCCTTCTTCCAGCATGTCCCTGTTCACAAGGTATATTCTCAATCCTGCAGAGTTGGCAGCCCTGATTTCTTCTTCAGAATCTGAGAGGAATAAAATGTTCTCCTGTGCTTCTTGAATAAGGGATGCGATTTTTAAATAACTCTGCGGGTCCTTCTTCCCGCCTACTTCAGTATCGAAATACCCATCAAGGTATGTGGATACATCTCCCTCTTCGGTATGGCTGAATATCATCTTCTGTGACATAACACTGCCTGAAGAATATATGAATATTTTCAACCCCTTCTCTTTCCATGTCGTCAGGTTCTTCCTTACATCGGGAAACAAAATGCCTTGCAGGGAACCATTTTCAAATGCTTCCTTCCATAGATAGCCTTCCAGTTCCTTCAGTGCCCTGAACTTGCTGTCTTCATCAATCATCTCCTTTATTAAGTTTGAAAAGTCTTCTACTGTTTGGCTATCGCATTCCAGTTCAATACACAGTTTTCTTTCATGAATCTTGTTAAATTCTTGCAGGATTTCATGGCAGATCTTTTTTAATTGTCTGGAATCGCAATTTCTGGTGAGGAAGTCCTTCATGTGTTTTCTGGCGTGGTCAAACATGTCCCTGTGCACAAAATCAAACGGCACAGAAGTCCCTTCAATATCAAGTAATATTGCCCTTATTACCAATGGATTCCACACCTCTTAAGGGGAATCTCCGCGGTTCCCTATATAACTAAGACCAAAGCATACAGGTTCATATTTTCCATCGATGCCGCTGCCCGTGTAAAGGGGGACCCATCCTGATCTATCCTGAAATAACCTTATGGCTATGATACGTCTATCCTGGCATAGATCAAACCAGTGCTTCGTTCCTGCAGGGACACTGAGAAGATCACCTGGTTCCACCTCAACTGAAAAAACCTCGTTCTGTTCAGTATGTATAAAAAATATACCGCTCCCATCTATGATAAACCTGACCTCGTCTTCGCTGTGCCTGTGCTCCCTCTTAAATTTTTCAAGCATAGATTCCAGATTGGGAGTTTTTGGATCTATATTAATCACATCTGCCGTTGTGTATCCACCTTTATTGCTGATATTTTCTATTTCTTCATTGAATGTGGCAAGAATGGCTTCCTGGGTTCGTTCCGAGGAAGAAATTTTTGAGATGTCCCACCTCTCATACCTGATATTTCTTTTTCCTAGAAACCCACAAACTTCATCATGATCCCTGATTATTTTGCCAGAGTCGGTTATATTAACATTTACCATTGTTTTCACTCCATCATTTTTTCGTTCTTCCCGCTTATCAGCATCTTCCTGTAAATCACTTCAAGAAGGAATTCAATGGCCTCTGTGTGTCTCTTAGCCTCAAATACATCAGCACCCCATGTATACAGGCCATGACCTTCCAGAAGGATCGCGTGAGTATCCGTCTTATCATGCAATTCTCTCATCACTATTTCATGGAGGAATGGCATATCCTGAGAATTGTTGATAACCGGAATAACCTCAGTACATTCATGAGTCTTGTTTCCGCTTAGAGCCTTCAGCATCTCATATCCAGTTATTGAGATGTAACCTTTCTCCCTGTATATTTCAGATAACACTGTTCCATTGACTGAATGCGTATGTATAACAGATCCTGCGTCAGTCGATCTCAATATCGCTATATGAAGAAGTGTTTCAGCAGATGGTTTCAGCTTACCTGACAGGGGCTGTCCATCCTCGTCCACTGTTATAAAGCTGGCCTCACTCATCTTCCCCTTGTCAATTCCGCTGGCGCTAATTTGGAGAAGGAACGGATCCGGGGAAATCAGCCTACTTATGTTACCCCCAGTTCCTGGCATAAATCCCAGTCCATGCAATTCCGAGGCTACCTCCATCATCTTTCTTGTTTCTCCTTTAATAGAATTTAATGGCAATGCGCGGATCTGTGACATTTCCCTGACCTTCATATTTTTCCTTTAAACGACTATTTAATGCGATTGAAAATAATTGTGTAGTGATCATGATCAGAAAACATTAGTATAAGTTGCGGGAATAGCATAACAAAATGGATATAACTATTACTGGGAATACTTTAAAATTACATCTATGGAAAAAGTCCACGATACGCATGTTGTCATATCTTTATATGGAAATTAGTTATATTCATGGAGATGATTCCACTTGAAATTGACAGGCCCTGGATCAGGGAAGGTGCCGGGAAAAAGACATTTCTTGGTGTCGTTGTTGTAGTTTTTGTAACATTCCTCCTGATTTTTTCCTTCAATGGAATCTTTGGAACCACAGTGAACATAGAGCAGGTAAATGTCAGTTTCAATAAGATCAATGAACCATCTTTCTCGATCGCCTATGGGAAATTTACTTATTCAGGCTCGTCAACGGTCACATTATATATCTCTGTATCAATCTCCAACGGGGCGCATTTCATAATAAATTCAGTTTCGACTGATAACGGTTTCAATGCGAGGCTCGTCTCAACAGTAAGTGTAAATGGAAATGGAATTTATCAGGTTCCAGTATCAGTTACTATGCCTTCGCACAATTACGCCGGGGCCCTTAATATTACTTTTTCATAACTTGAGAATTATAGAAAATGTTGCCCTCTGACGTCAATTAGGTTTTTTATTGGAGAATTTACCACTTTCAATAGTAAATGGCCATGAAGAAGATATTTAAGACAATCATTGATAGAATTTAGAGATGAGGAGAGACTCATATATTGCTGTCACGTTTCTTATGATAGGCGTTATCGCCATCCTGGCTTCAGCCACCTATTCTCCAGAAGTTGAGAGTTATCAGAGTAAGCCCCTGCCCAACGGCCTGTCAGAAAGAGCAGATCAGATTCTTACCTACAATGAGGAAAATGCGACCCGTTACTTCTGGGATTGTGTGAATCCGCAGAATGGGCTTATCAGGGATCATTCTGAATCAAGTTCTCCATCATCAATTTCTGCTGTGGGATTCGGTATGACCTCTCTCATCATAGGCTATGAAAATGGCTGGTTTACAAGATCGGAAGTCTATGAACGCATACTTGTAACGTTGAACTATTTTAACAATACAACTGAAAACCATGGTTTTTACTATCATTTCATCAATATGTACAATGGCACGAGTGCATACGGGAGTGGTTTCTCATCCATAGATACGACACTATTCATATCCGGTGCATTGTTCGCCGGGCAGTTCTTCAATGGCACTCCCGTACAGAGGCTAGCCGATCAGCTCTATGATAGAATAAACTGGCAATGGATGACCAACAATACCTCATTACTGAACATGTGCTATTATCCGGATTCCGGCTTTTCGCACTATTACTGGACTGATTACAGCGAAGCACTCCTCATGTATATACTGGCTGCTGGTTCGCCATCACATGCCCTTCCTCTTTCTGACTGGGAATACTGGATTTCAACATGGAGGGAGAACGGTCAGGGGGGTCTGAGGCACTGGGCATCATCTGATGAAAGCATGTTTACATACCTGTATGCGCAGGCTTACATCAATTTCAAAAATCTTGATTTTAACTACATAGGGAATATGTGGAACAATTCAAGAAGAGCAATAGAGTACGATATTTCTTTTTCCCAGGGATGCACAAAATATGAAACATTCGATCAGGGCTACTGGGGGATATCTGCAAGCAATGGTCCTGATGGATACAAAGCATATGGAGCATACAGTGGAGGTACAGATGGAACGGTCGCACCATATGCAATGATAGGGGCAATTCCATTTACCCCAAATGAATCAAAACTTGCCATACTGAAAATGTGGGACATGAAGAACGAGACATATTCCATCTATGGTTTCGTTGATGCCTTCAACCTTGGAGATAACTGGTTCTCTCCTGTGTACATTGGAATAGATGTTGGAATCGAGATATTGCTGACCCAGGATTATTTCAATGGGATGGTCTGGAAGTATTTCATGCAAATTTCATACGTGAAAGATGCCCTCACGAATCTTGGCGTATAGATAAGGAAAAGAACCGTGGATACAGGTTTTATATCTGCCTCCTCATCGTATATGACATTTTTTCATCCGGGATTATCCATTCCTGTACTGCTTCAGAATCAGGTATTTTTCAAGGATCATTCTGGTTTCTTCATCCATATGTTCCTTCCCTGGAAAACCGGAAATTTCGAGTTCAGAAAAAATGGATGAAATCCTTATCGCGTTTGCATGCACTTTCATGAATTCCTCATACGAATTGTAGTTTATGCTCGCTATCTGCCCCTGGAGATAGGTTTTTTCCTTCAAATTTTCCATATACTTTTCATATTCATTTTCCAGTTCATCAAGAACATCCGAATATTGCTCAATGTTTTCAGATAGCCTGTTCACCTCTTCCCTGGTTAGCGGACAGAGTCTCAGTACTTTTTCTATCTTCATTAATCCATCATCTCTTCAAGATGCATGATTATCCTGAGACTTGCATCACAATCCTGCCTCTCCTTTTGAAGTACCTCCCTGTTTTCCTTTACAATAGAGGTGAGATTTTCAATTTCAAGGCTCAAATCCCTGTTCATCTCTTCATAGATCCTTAGACTCTGTAGGAGTTTTTCATAAATAGCATCCCCCATAGTCTTAATATCAGTCAAAAATAGTTGTATTTTGTCAGTATGCAAGTAAGTATAAATATGAAAGGATCACTCAATTATGCTCCCTCCTGAATAGTGGAGTTCATAGGTGATTCCACTATCATCCTCAATGCTCTCATATCCCATGAAATAATCAAATTCTCCGGAAAATTCGTTATGGTATGTCATTATTCCATCTGTATATGATTTTGGACCCCTGTATGGCGCCTCCCTATCAACAAGATACAGGGCTTTTTTCAGGAAGGAAAAAATTTTTTCCCTGTTTCCATCCTCATCAAGGATACCACCAGAATAGGCCATTCCCCAGACAGGCTTGTCATTCTGCAATACAGTCTCAATTCCTGTAAAAGTAAGGCTGCCAAACCAAACATCCCGGTATGCAAGATCATTCTTCTGAATGAAAATTTCATGCGAGCCCTTCATTGTTTTATTCGGAGACGATTTACCCGATGCATATCCCTTCCTCTTTGAATCGACAATGAAATCCAGAAGCTCATCACTATCCATGTTCCTGTATGCGCCGTCAGGATAAATAAATTCCATCATTGCCTTAAGAGGAAAAATTTTAGAGGTAAATCACCAGATCTTAACCTTGTGGCTGGCGTTCTTACCTGAATCCGTTATCCCGAAGGTTTTCTCAAAATCTTCATGGGCAATGACCGGTACAGATGCCCTGATTCGTGATGGAGAGTGTGGATTGCTTGAAACAAGCCATCTTAGAAATTCTTCCCTGTCCTTTTCCCTCCAGCTTTGTGCCCATCCTATGAAGAATCTCTGTTCCGGAGTCAAGCCATCAATGTTCACTCTCAGTTCCGGCTGCCTTGAAAGTCTTCTCTGAAGTGCCTCAAAAGCTATGCTGACGCCTCCCAGATCTGCTATGTTCTCCCCCAGAGTTAGATCCCCATTGACAAAGAGCCCCGGCAGAACCTCCTGTGAACTGTAAAGTTTGGATACCTCTCTTGCACGTTTCATGAACTCTTCCCCATCTTTTTCTGTCCACCATTCGGTGAGGTTGCCCTCAGCATCAAACTTTCTTCCCTCATCATCAAACCCATGCGTGATTTCATGTGCTATTGTGCCTCCGGTAGCGCCATAGTTGACTGCATCATCAAGTTCAGGATCAAAGAAGGGGGGCTGCAGTATACCAGCTGGAAAAACTATCTCGTTGTCTGTTGGGGAAAAATAGGCATTAACTGTTGGCGGTGTCATTTCCCATAGTTCCCTGTCAACATCCTTCCCAATCCTGTCTATCATCCTGTTGCTCTCAAAAATGTTTGCCCTGATCACGTTTCCAAGGTAATCGTCCGGGGAGATCTTGAGATTTGAATAGTCTATGAATTTTGATGGAAACCCGATCTTGGCCCTGAACTTTGAGAACTTTTCTATTGCCTTCTGTTTCGTTTCGTCGCCCATCCACTCTATATTCTTGAGTCTGTCCCTGAATACCTCTTTTATATCTTCAATCATCTCGTCCATCTTTTCCCTGTACCTGTGGTCGAAATGATCCCTGACATAAATCTTCCCCAGGGCTTCTCCCATCTCTCCATCTATTAACCTTACAGTTCTCTTCCATCGGGGTTCCTGTGCCTGCTGTCCATAAACCTTTCTATGGAAGAAATCAAAGTTCTCATCGGACACTTCACTGTGAAGGAACGGGGCAGCATTCATGAGAACATGCCATTTAAAGTAGACCTTCCATTTATCAATTTCAATGTCCGCAATCATTTTTTCAAGATTGTGGAAGAAGTCAGGCTGTCCAATTATTATATAATCAACATCCTTAACTCCACTTTCCCTTATATATTTCTCAAGGTCCATTCCCTGGAATTCCATGCCCAGATCAGATATCTTGAATTTGTTGTAGGACTTCTCTGGATCCCTCAACTCCACTGGAGACATGCTTGACTTCGCAAGGGCCATCTCTATGGAAAAAACTGTGTCTGCCATATTTTTAGATGAATCTCCATCCTCACCTGCCATCATGAAAATTTTCCGTACATGCTCCTTGAATTGGGTCCTCAGATTTTCAAAGGATTCCAGAAGATAGTATTCCGTGCTTGGCAGTGATATTCCTCCCTGAACAATGTAAAAAGCGTAGATGTCACTCTTCTTCATGTCTCCATAAGATTCGTAGGAGAACATTGGTTCTATCCCCATCCTGTGCATTTTTGATACGGAAGTTATTAAGTCATCACTGTCCGTGATATTATTGATTATGTCAAGAAACGGTTCAATAGGTTTGAATCTTAATTTCTCAAGTAGATCGGTATTCATTGCGGAAAGATAGAAATCGCCAAGTTTTCTCTCCTCACTATTTTCCTGGAATTCATCACTTAAAGCGCATTTCTCAAGAATCTTTCCTAGTACATATCTGTTGTATTCAATGAGCTCGGTAGAGGATCCCCATTCAACTTTATCCTCAGGAATCTCGTTGATGTCATCCCATTTTCCACAGGAATAGCGATAAAAATTCCTGTCGGGGGAAACTGATCGGTCCATGAAATCAACAGAGAATTTTGGCATTTCAGGAAAATCGCTGTCATTTATTTTCTCTATGGCTCCTCTTATTTCGCTTCTTTTCATTATAACAGGACAGTATCATTGGTTATTTATTTTTGTGAATATCAATCTCAACATAATATTCTAAATTAATGTATGTACATAACCCAAAAATATCAATGTTCAAATCTGGAAATTCCAGGAATCACACAAAATGCCACGTTGCTCAATCGTTCAGGTTCAAAAAGTCAAGATCATGATTACAAAAATTTTTGAAGAGTAATCTTTTCAGTCGTAGCCACAACCGCACTGTATTGATTCAACCTCGCTCTCATGTTCCGCTCCGCATGAAGGACATACATGCCTTCCAAACTCTTCACATACTGTTTCCATATTTTTTCATCAATATATATGATATAAGGTTTGTCGTAGTAAGTTTCGTCATTTGTGTGGTTTTGGATCAAATTGTTGTGGTAGAATGGCGGCTCAGTATAGACAGCGTTTCTGCACTCATTTTATTATTGGTATCAGATATCCGAATCATGAAGTTTATCATTTATAATTTATTTTTATAAGTAAGAGATACAAAATGACGAGGCTATTTAAACGAAATAAAAATTTATAATATGATAAATCGACAGATGACTAATTTCAGAATAAGAGGTTATCTGGTTGTCGTTCCAGTGGAAACTCAGATTCGGAAAATCTTGAAACACCGGTGTAAAAAAAATTGGTGATTTGGAAAAAATGATAGATGTACTCACTCCCCGACTTTTTCCTGCCACATCCTGTCAATCATCATATCCTTGTTTGTCAGGAAATTCACGGTGTTATACCACGCATATATCCATATGATGTTCAACGCCAGTGCAATAAAGCCAAACAACCATAGAAGATCACTCTCACCGGTTAAGGCCATTATCTTCAGGGTAGAGATTGAGAAAAGGCCGAGCGGGAAACCATAGGCCCAAACGCTCATGCTACCCTTGGAAGGATGGCTCAGTATTATGATTCCAACAACCAGGAAGTTCCAGACTTCAAATCCCCAGAGGAACAGGGAGAGTATACCGGCAGTTGAAGACGAGATGTAAAAGATATGAAGGCCATTCAGGGATACCAGCGCAAGAATATTTATCACTGTAAGACTTGCAATTCCCACTGGGAGCATTGTTGTCGGGAGGGTCTGGTGGTTCTTATTTGCAACATGTCCTGCAAGTGCAAGGGAACCTATGAAGATATAGAGCATAAAGAAGATGCCCAGTCCAAATATTGTCAGGAAATAGATCGAACGGGCCACGCTTCCACCATAATACTGGATAAGATCAGGCCCCAGGAATATGCTCGTGCCAATTGCAAGGGGAGGAATCACTATAGCATAGTTCATTTCTCGCGGCTCAATTTTTTTGGTGTATAACCTGAATCCAAGGAGAACACCAAGCAGTAAGGCAATGGCATAGTCAACAACATAATTCAGAAGTGAAAGTTCAGCTCCGGTTGAGGAGATGCCAAAGAAATAGATCAACTGTGCATTAGAAACAAAGCCAACTATGGGTATTATTGCAATGAAGCTCAGTCTTGTCAGGCTGTTCCAGTGCGAAAACGTCCCATCCCTGTATGTAATTGCTCTTGCTATCCACAGGACAAGAACCACCAGGAAAATTGAAATTCCGAGAAAAGTGAATATCTCACCAACTATATTATACGGACTATAACCTGTCTGACCGAACATAAGGATATACACTTCGGCCAGTGCAAGTGTTGCGATGGGTATTCCAAACCATTCTGAACCTATTAGGGATAGATTACTATTTGCCACACCTTTCACCTTATTTTCTTCCTCTCGGGCTTACCATCATCTTCAGTATGTCAATGGAGGATGTGAGTGCCTTATTCCCGGTTATAAAACGTGAAACTGCTATTGTATCAACCACTTCATCAATTTTTCCGCCAGAGTTGAAATACGCATTCAGATACACACTGGCGCAATCCGAATCTCTTATAGAAATGCTGATGCCATAAGCAATCAGAAATACATATTTCTTCTCTATCTCAAAAGGTGAGAGCAGAAATGTCTTTTCCCTTATATGCTCGTTCAGGAGGTCAAAGGAGATTTTTGAAAGAATTTCAAGATTTTCCGGTGGATTTTCAAATCCATTTGTTTTCGCTATATTCTTGAGTATGTTTTCAACCTCTGAACTCTGAGCATCTGAGCCTGAATGTAATGCGAATATGGAAGCAGTAGATTTCAGCGCAGAGAGAGTGGAGGACATAAGGGCCATCTTTCCGATTTTAATGACATCAAGAATTTCATTATCAGTAGCTCCAAGATTCCTTGCTAGTTCGAAATGAACCTTTGATGAGTCCTTCTGCCCGTTTGCAATGGCCACTCCAAGAGCCACAAGTGCAAGCATCTTTTTTGGAATGGACTTCCTCCCAAGATATAACGCCATGTTTTCCCTGAATTGCTCATCTGATAATTCAGGATTCAATATTCCCAGTATCTCCACCAGCTCTGGTGTTTCTCCTATTGCGTCTTTTGCAAAGCTGTCTATTTTCTTCAAGTTATCAGTCATATTTTGCAATGATTGTCTTCAATATAGTCTGTTCTCACAAAAATTTGGGAAAAAGTAATAGATTACCAAAAATTATTAACTTAACAACCTATAAAACCGCGATAGAAACACGTTGATGAATTCCAAATTCATTGAATTTCGTCCAGGACAACCTGCAGATCTATGTCATAAATTCCAAATTGAGGCAGCTCCTTTCTTGCATACTCCCTTATTTCAGAACAATCTTCTCCCAGGATCTCCATTACAAATCTTCTCTGTCCCGTTGTTATAATTGTTCTCTTGATTCGGCTTTGAGTTCTTGCAAATTTCACTATCTTATCAATCATCTCTGCCGGTACATTAAACGATAGAAATGCCCTGCAATGCATACCAATACTTGGAAAATCGACTTGTGCCTTGCATCCTTTTATTACCCCCCTTTGCTTTAGAAGTATAATTCGATCTCTTACTGTCCACAAGCTTTTGCCGGTCTCCTTTGAGATTTCATCGTAAGACTTTGAGCAATCCTCTTCCATAATTTCTATAATCTTGATATCCAGTGCATCTATCTTGAACTTCTTCTCCCCATTTACGCTCATCCTATCTCACCGTTATATGTGCAGTATCCTCCGCAAAGATCCATCGTATCATCATAATTATGAAGCCCCCAAATTTCCTAGAATCATCCCATGCAGATTATATGGCCGATCGATCCCTTTCATTTTGCTTTTTTCTATATTCAATTTTGCATATCCCCTATCATTTTGCATACATTTCAGGTAGCCATCAACCAATATCAGCAGACGGTCTTGCGTTTCGCACCCTAATGTTTGATCAGATATTTTCATTCAATCCTATATATTTTTTCTTCGTACTGTTCTTCCTGAAACCGAGAAACGCAAGATCAATGTTTTCCGACCCAATATTTTATGACACTATCATCCCTCACTGATTGGATTCAGTAATACACCAAAACACGGTGCCAATAATGTTCAGGATAGATTCACTGTACATTTTCCTCAATTCCCTTCTATTGAAAGATTCTCAAAAGTTTAAGCATTTTTGAAGACGTGTACATATAGGATAGATAATATGAAATCATAGGGAATTCCGCGTCCTATAGTTATATTTGCAGACACAGTACTTACTGAAACAGACGTGATCCTCCATGGAGATACTAATCAAGTCATGGGACTGATCCTGGCAAATTCAAAGTATTAAGGTACCACAACTTTCTGGTTAAAAGTTGCCACGGAAACAGATTCCATAAATCATAACACTCAATCGTAAACATATTGTTCAAAAAAGTCAAGACACACCTCAAGGGCGATAAATCAAACCAGCACTTAAACGGAAGCCATTATGCCGTGAGCCGGGATTGAACCAGCGACCTCCAGATCTTCAGTCTGGCGCTCTCCCTACTGAGCTATCACGGCCTAACATGAGAATAGCCTCCAAATACTCTCGCTTTATTTAACATTTGCGAGATTTACCAAATTTTTCAATGAATCCAACTCAACATCTTAAATTTTTACGCAGACAAAATAGCTCACTCATGATGCAAAATATCCAATCGATATGCTCTCTGCATCAACAAGACTCAACGATTTTTTCGGTTTCATATTGATACAATAAATGATTTATTCCAATTTGTATTAATAGGTTATGCTACCGGGAAAGATGAATTCAAGAGAAATGAGAAGAATGATGCAGCAAATGGGAATAAAATCAACAGAGATGACTGACGTTAAGAGGATAGTCATGGAGGCTGGGCCCAAGAAATATATTATTGAAAATCCACAGGTTATTTCAATAGAGGCCCAGGGTCAGAAATCATTTCAGATAACGGGAAATATCAAGGAGGTACAGTCTGCATCTCCGAAAGCAGAAGAGGAAAAAAAGGAGGAATTTCCAGAATCAGATATAAGACTGGTAATGGAGCAGACTGGATGTACAAGAGAAAAGGCTATAGAATCCCTGAAAGCAAGCGAAGGAGAGCCCGCAGATGCTATAATGCATATAATATCCCAGAGTCAGTAGTGCAGGTTCCAGTAAAGTGAATTTATGGGAAATGACAGTTCAAAAATAGACTTTGACTATATTCTTAAGAGATATCTTCCTGACCAGAATGAGAAGAGGTTCAAGGAACAACTTTCGGAGGAAATAATCAGGGAGGTCAATAGAAAATTAAAGGAAGATGGAATTGACGGTGATTCAATTCTCGTTGGTTCCCAGTCCAGAGGAACTGAGCTCAGGAACAGTGATCTTGACATTTTTATAAGATTCTCGAAAGCATATTCCAAGGAAGAAATGGAAAAAATTGGGGTGAATATAGGTTTTGATGTGCTTCCTGATGGGGTTGCAAAATATGCAGAGCATCCCTACGTATCTGGAAAGTTACAGGGAGTCAAGATTGACATTGTCCCCTGCTACAAGGTTGAAATGAACTCAACAATAATATCATCTGTAGACCGGACCCCACTTCACACTGTATACATGAGAAAAGTCATGGATGAGAAAATGAGAAAGGAATCTGTTCTTCTCAAACTTTTCATGAAGCGACAGGGAATTTATGGCTCAGAACTTAAAACCTCCGGGTTTTCAGGATATGTCTGTGAACTAATAATCAGGGAATTCAAAACATTTGAAAATTTTATTGAGCACGTTTCAAGCCTAAGAGGAAGGTTAATAATAGGAAGCAGAGAAATGACAGGAAGATTCAATTCTCCTGTTGTCATAATAGATCCTGTTGATGAACAGAGGAATGCAGCTGCAGCAGTGAATGAAACAAATCTTTCAGTATTGAAGGTGGCATCCAAATTCTACCTTAATAACCCGGATCAATTCTATTTCACATATGACGAGTATGTGGATATTGAAATTAAAAAAGCCCGTGAAAGTTACATCGCCATTCTGAGATTTGAAAGACCAGATATAATTGAGGATATACTGTTTCCGCAGTTGGATCTTGCAAGAAAAAGCGTGATAAATTTATGCACTTCAAAAGGCTTCCATTATCTTAACAGTTATGTCACCTTGTCCTCAGATTATATGGACATATTGATCGAACTTGAAGAGGGAATACTTGCAAAATTTGAAAAGAGGGAGGGACCTCCTGCTGAAAATCCAAACTCCGTATCATTTATAAACAAATACCGGGACAGCAAAATGAAGCGGAGGGGCCCATACATTAACAATGAGAGAGTGTATTTTGATATCTATCGGGAGGAAGTAAAGTTTACAAAGATATTGCGTAACAACCTCGATAAGCTCAACTTTGGGCACAATATTAATCAGATAAAATCATCAATGAAAATAATTGATAGCTGGAACAGAATCAAGGATGAAAAGACCTATGAAGAATTCATGAAATTCTCCAGTCCTGTTTTACCCCCCTGAAAAAATTTCGATAAAGGCCAGGTCATCAGCCGGAGATACTACTTCGTCTCCTGTTACGGGAGTTCCATTCAAGAGGGATACGAACCTTTCATCAGAAAGCCTAAGCTCCTCCATCACATCACGAACCTTCTCACTTTTCTCCAGCTGCCTGGAGAAACTGATTCTACCAACGACCCTTATCATATCAAAGTCCACAGCCCCGGGCAGATTTGAACTGCCGTCATCGGATCCAAAGTCCGGTATGCTTGGCCACTACACCACGGGGCTATAAAAAATATTTTATGTTTATGGTGTTATTTTTATTGCTCTTGTCGGGCAAACACTCTCGCAGGCCATACAGAAAATGCACTCGTTCTCTCTAACCGGATCACATTTATCAGTTCTGTACTTGTCGTATAGTTCCTTATCCCCAGAAATATCCTTGTTATTTCCGGTTCCCATCTGTCCGGGGTTGAGTTCCCATTCGTATAAACTAACCGGGCAGACATCCATGCATGCGCCATCCGCTATGCAAGTTTCCCAGTCAACTGCAACCTTTGTACCGTGAATTCCATTTTTTGTCGGATATGGCTTTCCGTCAGCATCCATTCTTTGAATGCCCTCGGCTCTTACCTCGTGGTCATGGTGTTTTCCCGTGACCGGGTAATTTGTTGTGTCCTCAGCAAAATTCTCGTCTATAGGCTTTGGTTTGTAGTCCAGATCTTCAAGCTTAACCATTCAATCACCTGAAACCATATTATTAGATTGTTATTTAATCATTTGTATGTATTTATTGAAAATTCTAAGGTTGAGATAGTCTTTCAGCCTGTTTTCCCAAAGATTTTTTTTCATACTATATAGTTTTCAGCATTGTAAATTTAATCCATCCCGGAATCTAATTATCATGCATAAAACCTATAAATTAACGAATTGAATGCAGTAATTTCAAGAATATTTTTACAGTTTTTTAATGGTTTCAGATTTCATTTCAAAATTATATTTATTTTTGATAAAGTTTTAACTTATGAAGTAATACCATATTTATATGAGCGATCCCGATGAGAAAATGTTAGACAGAAAAGGAATAGGAGATTTTGTCAGTCTCCTCGTAAGACAGCTAAAATACAGGCGGGACGATTTCAAAACCATAGGCCCAATGGGTGGGTTTACATCTCTTATAGATCTGGGAAATATTGCGATTGCTTTCAACACAGATGGCGTCGGAACCAAAGTCCTGCTCGCAGCTGATGCCAACAAGTGGGAAGGGATAGGAATAGACTGCGTGGCAATGAATGTGAATGATACAATAACCGTAGGTGCAGAACCAATTGCAATGCTTGATTATCTTTCGTTAAGAAATACCGATCCATTAGTAGCAAAGGAGCTGGGTGTTGGATTGAATGTTGGGGCACAGATGGCAAATATTTCAATTATTGGAGGCGAATCAGCGCTTGTCCCGGACATTGTCAATCCCATTGATGTAGCCGGCAGTGTAATAGGAATAGTTCAGAAGAATTCAATAATAACTGGTGAAAGGATCAGCGATGGGGACATAATATACTCACTTCAAAGCAGCGGTCTTCATTCTAATGGTTTCACAACCGTGAGAAAGATATTGAAGTCAAATGGTATAGGAATGGATGAAAAATTCCCGGGAGAGAACAAAAAAACGTCAGAAGTTGTACTGGAACCAACCCGGATTTATGTAAGAGATATACTTGACATTGTCAATATAGTGGATATCAAGGGAATGGCCAATATCACCGGTGGTGGATTCAAGAACATAGTAAGGCTCAAAGACATGAAATATGTATTTGAGGATCCTGTTGAACCACAGAACGTGTTCAAGCAGTTAAAGGAACTTGGCAACCTTACATGGAACCAGATGTATGAAACCTTCAACATGGGTACAGGGTTCATGGTAATAATCAACGAGGAAAGCAAGAGTGATTTCATAACAACCCTGAGGACCAGGATGCAGATCAGGGAAATTGGCCATGTGGAAAATGGCTCTGGAATTGAGATACCAAAATATGGCGTCAAGATTGAGGGCTATTATTGAATTTTCTATAAGTTTCAAGCGCCCTTTTCCGCATTTCTCTGTAGGAAGTCATCATTTTATCCTCGCTATTTAAATCTGGCGAATCACTTATTTCAGGCAAAGGATTCCATTTTTTGACGTATTTCCCGTCTGGATCAATCTCACGGCTCTTCTTTAACGGATTAAATATCCTGAAGAAAGGCCACGAAAACCCACCCGTTCCACCTACATACTGCCACGAAGGATAGTTCACGGATTCGTCAGCATCAACGAGAGTATCCATAAACCAGTTTGCCCCATAATCCCACCTTACCAGGAAACATTTTGTGAGAAAGTCTGCAACTACCATCCTCAGCTCATTACTAATCCACCCCTCCATCCATAGTTGGGTCATTGCAGAATCTATTAGTGGAAAACCGGTTCTTCCTGATCTCCACTTTAAGAAATCCTGGCTGCTATCAGACCATGCGAAATTTCGGAATTTTTCATTAACCTCAATGTGATTCATGAAGGGTCTCCTCAAATATGAAAGATAGAAGAACTCTCTCCATGCAATGTTTCTTTTGATTCTCTCTTCATTCCCTTTACATTCATCAGTATAATTCCAGATGTCCCTCACACTAATCTGACCATGACTTACATATGGGGATATTCTGTTTCCCTCAAGTTTCAAATTATGATAACTTTTATGAAATTTTTGAAATATTTCATCTGCATCCATGTCTGGTTTCCACACCTTTTCAAGTTTTTCACTCCATTTCTCGTGAAATGAATCAGATTCAAAATTCAAATCTCCAAATTCTGGTATATCGTCATTTGACTCCATTCTCTTAAATTTCAGTTTCCTGATTTTTTCATAGAAAGAATTGAAATTGAAAAAGTTAACATCAATACTCTTCATTTCTTCATAAGAAAGTAAATTGTTAGAATCAAACGACCTAACTGTTACGTAACTTCCAAGGTTCTCTCTCATGAGGTCTATCAGATGTTCATGATTCATCCTTGGGATTCGGTGAATAAGGACTTCGTGAATATTGTTCTGAATTATTATATCCTTGAGTCTTGCTATATATTCTCCTGATGTTTTCAAAGTTTTTACACGGTATCCTTCACTTTTCCTTGAGAACACTTTCAGCGCCTGATGCGACCACCATCTTGAAGCACTGCCTTCGCCAGATATTTTTGAGTCGTCAAGAAAAATGGGATAAGTCTTTCTGTCATTTTGGGAAGCATATTTTAAAGCTTCATTGTTGTTGATTCGAATATTATTATTCAAAATATAAAGAGAATTCATAACCACTTTGTATCAAATCAATATTAATAAAGTTAATAAAACAAAACACAATTGAAGGAGCATGAAGGTAATCGCAGTAGTTGACGAAGAGAATGTTTTGATGCCATTGGAATATGGGAATACCATTGTCGAAATTGATACGGAGACTGGAGAAAAGAAGCTTTATGAGAATCCAGGATACGGATCGCCATATCAGGGAAAAGAAAGGGCAATGGCAGGAATCCTGACATTAAAAGCAGATTCAATTCTTGTAAAGGAAGGATTCTTATGCCCTGGATCATATCACATGTCGAAAGGAAGAATGAAGTATATACCCGTTGAGGAAGAAAAACTTGATGATGTAGAGCCAAGACTTAAAGAGTTGCAATCCAAGGCAGTAAATGAACTGGATTTTAACATTTATAGAGAGTAACAAGATTTTGAATAACTCAGCCTGAAAGATGGCATGAGTTCCATTATTTAATTGTGTTTGTATTTTACCGCGATGAATAACATAAGTCGCATGCGGACAACTCGTTGAAATTAATTTCTAAAATTACACTCTGACAAGGATACTTTTAGTATGTTTTCCAATTATATTCTAAATAGAACTTTGCGTATTTGGGCAGGGATGTATTAGTCTCCAAAATTTAGACGCTCCTGAGTTATAAATAATTTCCAATAATTCCAACATGCATTCATCGATAAATGAGAGTATCTCTATGTAAAATGTATACTTACCAAAACCTTAATATCACAGCAATCAATACGTGTGATACGCACGTTTAAATGCACCTTATGAACAACATATCATAAGGGAAGGGTATGAGGTTAGAAATAACCAATGAGACCGATCAATATTAGTAGAGAGCAAAATGGATTGTGCAGTCTGTGAAACTGTCTGGGGGATGGTTCGGTTTGGGAGCCGATGAAGGACGTGCCAAGCTGCGAAATGTCTCGGGGAGGCGCAAGGAGCCCTTGATCCGAGAATCTCCGAATGGGACTTCCTGTCGTAAGACACTCCGTAAGGAGAGGGAACTCAGGGAATTGAAACATCTTAGTACCTGAAGGAAAAGAAATCAATCGAGATACCGTTAGTAAAGGCGATCGAAAGCGGTATAAGGCAAACCGAATCTCTTTTCGATAAGGAAAGAGAAATGTGGTGTTTGGGCTTCTTCCAATACTTAACACTTGAATCAGAATGATCTGGAAAGATCAGCCAAAGAAGGTGATAGCCCTGTAAGAGTAAGAGTGAAAGTTACGAGGAGAAAGTTCCAGAGTACCGTGCGTCGTTATTCGCGCGGGAAGATGGGTGGCATCAACATCCAACCTTAAATACTTCTCAAATCCGATAGCAAACAAGTACCGTGAGGGAAAACTGAAAAGCAACCCGGAAGGGTGGTGAAAAGTACCTGAAACCAGGCAGTGATAAACTTATAGGGCACTAAAGCGATGATCCTTCAACAGAAGGAGAGCGGTGTTCTATTATCCGTGTTGAAGAACGGGCCAGGGAGTTTTGTCGTATGGCAAGGTTAACTCTTATGAGAGGTAGCCGTAGCGAAAGCAAGTACACGCACAGCAATGGAGGTGTCACGTAATAAATGCGTTTAGTCATGCGAGGAAGACCCGAATCCGGTCGATCTACGCCTGAGTAGGTTGAAGCTAAGTGAAAACTTGGTGGAGGACCCAACTGGTTCTGATGTGCAAATCGTTCAGATGACTTGGGTGTAGGGGTTAAAGGCTAATCTAGGCCGGTAATAGCGGGTTCCCCCCGATACTACCCGCAGGTAGACCTCAGCAGAGATGTTTAGCGAGGTAGAGCGACCGAATAGTTGGTTAGCAGATGAAAATCTGCGCCGACTTATCAAACTCCGAACTTGTTAAAATCGTAGAAGCTGGGTGCTAGGGTGCAGGGATAAGCTCTGTACCCGTGAAGGGAACATCCTAGACGAGGGTTAAGGTCCCTAAAACTGACTAAGTGCAAATCAAAGAGGTTTATGGCCTAAGACAGTGTGGAGGTAGGCTTAGAAGCAGCCATCCTTTAAAGAGTGCGTAACAGCTCACTCACCGAGGCTATATGCCTCGAAGATGGAAGGGGCTAAAGTCAGTTACCGAGACCTTCGAGCACCGAAAGGTGATCTGGTAGGGGGGCGTGCCATTTGGGCAGAAGTTTCTTCGAGAGGAGGAATGGACCGAATGGTATCGCGGATCTTGGCAAAAGTAGCAGACAAGAATTGTGAGAATCAATTCCGCCGAAAGGGCTAAGGGTTCCTTGGCAATGTTCGTCAGCCGAGGGTTAGTCGATCCTAAGGTTATCCCTAACTGGAGATGACCGAATGGGAAAACGGTTAATATTCCGTTACCTTGAATGTTTTGCTGCATATATTGGTTCGGGATAGGGGGAGCACACTAGCCTGTGTGTATGTAACTATAAGCTGATGGAGAGTCGTAATGACGTAAAGTTGGTGAAGGGTTACTGATTCCTGTATGGGAAGTCCTTCCATTCCTGGATCCTGTGAAAGATTTATGCAGGTCAAGTTCAAGATCGTACCAAGAACCGACACAGGTGCCCCTGGATGAGAAATCCAAGGCGTTTGGGAATAATGGACGCGAGGGAACTCGGCCAAATAGCTCCGTATCTTCGGTAGAAGGAGTGCCTGTTCCGAGAGGGAACAGGTCGCAGTGGCAAGGGGACCCCGACTGTTTACCAA
>JAMCUL010000019.1 GCA_023381355.1 Thermoplasmatota archaeon
AGAGGATCGCATGGATGAACTCAGAAATATTCAGAAGGAGAGGCAAAAGAGAAACAGCACTAAAGGAAAGATAAATAAATCGGATGCAATTACATGATTACCATAGAACTTTTTTCATAGAAGGATACATGACAAGAAAAGAAGAGATGAGAAAGGTATCCAGAGACTGTTATGTATCATACAGGGGAAACAGGTATTCTGTTCCATGGAAATATGCAGGTAGAGAGTGCAGGATCATAGAGGAATCATCCATTATCAAAATAGAGATTGATTCCATTGTTGCTGCATCTCATGAGATCATTACAGGAACTGGAAGGATATCAAGGAAGAAGGAACATTTTGAAGGTCTTCTTAAAGCAGTTAGGGAAGAGAATTTAGCAATATATGAACAGCATGTTGAAACACGTGATCTGAAGAGATATGAAGAGGTGATATGATGGATTCATACGAAAAGGTTCATGAATATTTATCAAGGCTTGGACTCACAACAATTGAGAATACAATAGACAGCTATCTTGAAACATCCCATGACAGACCATTCATGGAGATACTCGATCATCTTCTCTCAGAGGAATTGAAACATAAGATATCAAGGAAGACAGAGAACATGCTTAAATGGTCAGGATTTCCTTTTCATAAAACAATGGATGATTTTGATTTCTCATTCCAGCCATCCATTGACAGATCTGTAATTGATGAACTCATGACAATGAGGTATATACACAACAATGAGAATGTTGTATTCCTGGGACCACCAGGTGTTGGAAAGACTCATCTTTCCATTGCACTTGGAATGAGATCAATCATGTCAGATATACCTGCATATTACATATCTGCAGTGAAGCTTGTGCAGACATTGAAGAGAGATTATGATCTGAAGAGACTTGAATATCGCATAAAGACATATTCAAGATTCAAGCTCATGATAGTGGATGAGATTGGATACCTTCCATTGACAAGGGAAGAATCCAATCTCTTTTTCCAGTTCGTATCATCAAGATATGAGAAGAGATCAACCATATACACAAGCAATAAATCTTTTTCAGAATGGGGAGAAGTTCTTGGAGATTCAGTAATGGCAGCTGCTGTCCTTGATCGCATATTGCATCACTGCACTGTCATAAACATAAAGGGTGAATCTTACAGGCTCAAGGACAGGAAGAAGAATTCATTACAAACAATGAGGAAGGAGTGAAAAGGGAATGAAAACTACATATGAAGTGGATCAATTTCAAACCGGCGATTTTGCACAAATCTTGATCGGCGTTTACATTGAGATCAATATACCTTGATCTGAACTGTTCTAATTCATTTATATTATTACCAATCTCATACTGCTCACCTATGCTTCCATCTTCATTCATTTCCGTAATGTATACGGTACGTTTATGTACATCCATTCCAATCAGTATTCTGACCACCTCCAAGTGGTTGGTGAGAGTCTAAAGTCGGAGATATTTCGACAGCCTTCTATTCACCCTTCTTTCAGGGTATTATGTCGAGACGAAGAGCAGTTAATCTGTAATGCGGCCTCGAAGGCCAAGAGATTAAACGACTGCCTCTCCTACTCTCACGCTGACACCGTCATGCCAACGTGGCCAAAAGAACTTTTTTCATGACATCTGCATAGATGATCCAGATTGCCTCCCAATCGCCCATGATCTTTTGCACAGATTAGGTACCTCTTCACAGTTCCATTGAAATTCCGCATTAAATGATGCATTGGTATACATGCCTGTACACATACTGAACAATCATTACTGGCAAAAACTGATTCAGGTCATGTATTGAGTATTCTTCCTCGGTAATTGTGTTCCATGTCTTCCTGATAACAGTCCGGATGCCATCAATCCCAGTAAATCAACCATGTTTGAGCAATAAAACTGCATCTTCCGTGACAATCATTTGTATCCCAGGTCTTGAAAATTCATGTCGTATAATAGCGAGGAAATAGGTCCCCTCATAAATTTGTATAAAACGCCCTCTTCCTTGGAGGAGGATTTGCAATCCCGTCAGAAGGGCCATTCTCATTCCTGTATTCCTTGATGTGCACCGGGATCCCGAAAATCTCCATTATACCCTCTGCATCCGGGTCGATTGTCATCAGGTATTTTCCTTCGAGCCCTGAAATAAGCCTGGAGAGTTCCCTGAAATCACCGGCATCGAAATTTATCTCATACCAGTCAGTGCCGGAATAGGGTGGATCAAAGTAGAAGAAAACATTCCTGTCGTCATACTTCTTCACAAGATCACGGAAATCCATATTCTCTATTTTCCATCTTGAAACCCGGTTCTTGATCATGTCAAACTGATCAAGTGTCTTTGAAATATAGGACATAGCCGCCTTTTCCTTCTTTGTTGCATAGGTATTCCCCATTCCTCCGAATGTCAGGTTCATTCCGGTAAGGAAGATTACAGATTCCACATCTTTTTCTGGAATCCCTCTTTCCCTGCCCTTTATCTTAATAAAATCTTCAACCTCTGGATCAATTGTCCTTTTTTTCCAGCTCCCCTCTTCCTCCAGGAGTGAACGTCTCTTTTTTACCCCCTCCTTCAGGAGGAAATATATATTTTCAGGCCTTTTTTGAATATTCGTGAACACATTAATGAGATCTGGATTAAGGTCATTATAAACCGTATACCTGCTTTCTATATTCAGGGACACAGAGCCTGAACCTCCAAAGACATCCACAAAAGTCCTCCTCCCTGATTTCAAATATGATGCCTGTATATCACTCAGAAGGGCTTTCTTGGAGCCCGGGTACTTCATCAGTCTAATATATTCCATTGCTGGAGGTATATTATGTGGTGGTTAAATATATTATTGAATGCATGGTGGTGATTTAATTCAACCGGATTGCGCACAGTCATTGTTTTGTGCAGATAGCATGGAATTACAATATAGTTCATACGAAATATGTAGCCAATGTTTAAGTAAATTCTCAATCTCACGTTTTTATGGCAATCGATCCGGGTCTGCAGAAGGCTATTGAATTATCCAAAATGATGGAACCATGGAAGTTTACTGAAGATATGGTTGTCGCCCTGAGAAAGAATCTGGATGAATCTTACAGGGAACCATATACAGAGAGGATAAACAGTGTCAGTGACCTGAAGATAAGATATTCCGATATTACGCTTGATGCACGTCTTTATGAGCCTGATACCCCTGGTGACGGAATTATAATCTTTTTTCATGGGGGAGGGTTTGTTTTCGACTCGATTGACTCTCACGACAATGTGTGCCGGATAATTGCAAACTCATCTTCATTCAGGGTTCTTTCAGTTGGATATCGGCTGGCACCAGAAAACAGGTTCCCTTCAGCGGTTGAGGATGCTTTCAATTCATTCCTCTGGGTTTATGAAAGAAGTGAAGAGATGGGGATAGACAGGAACAAGATTGCAATCATGGGTGATAGTTCAGGAGGAAACCTTTGTGGGGCAGCAAGCCTGATGCTAAGGGATCGCGGGAAGCCAATGCCAAAAATACAGGTCATGGTATACCCATTCGTGGGTGTTGACCAGTCCTCATTCTCCATGAGAGAGTATACGAAAGGATACAGGCTGGACAGGGAGATGCTCTTATGGATTGCATCAATGTACCTGAGGACGCCGGAAGACATGGTTTCACCATACTTCTCACTTTTCGCTGCTGATGATTTCAGGGGTATAGAGGAGACCATTATTGTAACCGGTGAATATGATCCTCTGAGGGATATGGGTGAAAGCCTTGCAGACAGGATGATCAAGGAAGGCGTAAGTGTAACATCATTCAGGTGCCTTGGAATGGTACACGGGTTCGTGAATTTCACTGGCATATCACCATCTGCAAGGAATTTTCTCGAAATGATATCATATATTACAGGAAGAAGGCTTTCAGGAAAGTAGAATATTTTAATTATCCCTGATGAATCCAGAAAAAATGATCTGAGATGGACAATGACAATTCAGTCCCGCTGAGTTACAGCAGGAGATGGCGACTCTGGTATTCTTCATACATATCTTCCAACCTTTCTGCGGGACTTTTAAATCCCATGATACCACTCTTCATCTCGATCTATTTTGATCGCTCTGTCATTTTTGTCGGGATAGCCTCGTCCCTATCATCATTATCTTCTGTAATTGCTCTGATCCTCTGGGGGAATATCTCAGATAATGTGAAGAGGAGGAAAATATTCGTGCTGATTGGATTCCTGGGCAGCTTTGTATCTCTGTTCCTGATTGCGTTCATTTATACCATTTACGAATACATAGGCGTCCTTGTGATGTACCAGTTCTTCGCAATGGCATCTGTACCGGTCTCCACCCTTCTTGTCATAGAGAATGAGAACGAAAGCCAGTGGGCAAGGGTTGTGGGAAGTTTCAGCGCAATTTCCACTATTGGCACGGTGCTCGGACTTGCATTCGGGCTTGTCATTGTAATACAGAACCCGGATTCGATCTCAGTACTAAAAAATATATACCTGATCTCGTCACTATTTTACCTGGTCTCATTCGTACTTGCATTCTTTCTGCTGAGGGAATCCACCGTGACGGTAAGAAGGAATTCCATACCGGAAATATTTTCCCTCAGGATGTTTGAACGAAGCAGGTATGCACCATCCTATGTTATTCATATTATCAGGCTTTTTGGAAAGAAGAGCCCAGAAAAGATATCCAGTGATCTGAAACTCTATCTTTTGGTATGTATCATGCTTATGCTCGGATTCCAGCTCTTCTTCACGCCGTATCCTGTTCTTCTCATAGAGAGATTCAATGCAAGCGAGCCGGAAGTATATATGATGTATCTCCTCAACAGCGCTTTTTCTGTTATCTCTTTCAGGATGTCCTCGGGCTATATCAGGAAGAGGAGCCTTGAAAGGGCCATGTACCTTCCACTCTCATTGAGAGTTGTACTTTTTTCTGCCACCGCGATCATTCCTTTCTTTGCATTCTATTCATTCCAGATGATGGTGATTGTAATACTTCTCTACGGTTTCATGGGATTCCTGTGGAGCTTCATAAGCATCACCCAGATAACCACAGTCACAAGAATGGCATCTTCAAGATTGAGAGGAAGGGCAGTTGGCTACTATAACTCCATACTTGGAGTCGGCCAGATTCTTGGAGCCCTGATATCAGGATTCCTAGTTTCGTTTGTTGGATTTGGCTATGATTTCATGATATCTGCAGCAATAGTTCTTCTCGGTCTTGTTGCAGTGGCCAGGATGGGATTTAAGATAAAATCCCTTGATAGCGTAAAAACACAAATCAACAAGGAAGCTACTTCACAGTGATTGAGAAGTCCACTCCTTCCCACTTTTTCGATTCAGGCCAGTAGAAAGTGAACAGGAGTTCTGTGCTATCATTCTGGGGAGTTTTCAGATCTGCATAAAATACCCCATGATCCGCCATTGCCGAAGATTTATCGCTGACTGTATGCCATTTATCCCATGAATAGTGCACGGAAAACTGGCTTCCCGAAATGAAGCGTACTGTCCTCCCACTCTCTATCCACCTGA
The DNA here is from genome assembly GCA_023381355.1 of Thermoplasmatota archaeon. Classification (GTDB taxonomy): domain Archaea; phylum Thermoplasmatota; class Thermoplasmata; order Thermoplasmatales; family Thermoplasmataceae; genus Cuniculiplasma. The sequence continues at coordinate 5,502 of JAMCUL010000019.1, forward strand.
ACCTGTTCTTGAAGCTCCAGATTGAGATGGAGTTCTGTGTTCCATTTTTGGCGTATCTTTCGCTAACCGTTTCAATCCTGTCAAATATCTCACCCTGTTCAATGGACTTTGCCAGTTTAAGGTATTCAGCGTGTGCCCATACAAGCGGCATGGCTGACCCTGATGGTTTCCCGTTGTAAAGTCCTCTGGATGGTATGTCATCTGAATCCCATACCTGCTCGGGTATCATCCCATTTTTGCCGGTCTCTTTTTCCATCACGTGAAGCAGTTTTTCAGCCTCTTCCATGTTGCCTGCGGCCATTTCATACATGCCCCTCTCACCCACGAGCAGTGGCCATCCTCTTCCCCTTCCAGTGCCGTCAAACGGCCTTCCGTCATCATGCTCCCCGTACCCATCGTGATTGTATCTATGCCATACAGGGCCGTTCTTGGTTTCAGTTTTGAGAAGCATATCGATAACTTTCACAGTATTGATTATCCTGGGATCATCCCACGCCCTAATGCCGAACCTCACCAGTGCAAGAGACCCGGTGCTGATGATGTCAGAGCTTGAGAATAGGTCCTTGCCTCCACTCCTGTTCTTTATGGGTATTATCCCTCTCTCCCTGTAATCCTGCACGTCCGAAGGCGCAATTCTAATGTAATGCCCCTCAACACCTGCCTGCTTTGCGAATTCCGACCCCTTCACATATGTCCATCTCTCTATGTTTGAGTTGTATGAATCAGCAACTTCACGGTAGAACTTTGACCTTCTTCCACCCATTGAATCTTCCATCTCCGCGGCACATATCAGTGCAGAGATCTCCACGCCTATTGTAAAAGGGGAATACCCACCATCCTCTTCCCATCTATCCTGATCTGTGGCAGGACCTGACAGGCATATATAATTTGCCGCCTTCCTGATCATGTGGATGTAATCCGGCAGGTTAACCAGATCCCTTCTCCACAGCATGTATGCAAGTATTACTGGAAATGCGGCCTCATCCATCTGTATTCCCTTCCAGTATGGCTTGCCGTCAAGCCACATGTTCTGTGGCCAGTGACCGTCGGGTTCCTGGGTTGATCTCAGGTATGAAAGTGCCTCCATAGAATCCTGGAAGTCTCCACTTGCGAGCAACGCCTCTGATGCTTCAACCATGTCCCTTGGCCATATGAGATGGTAACCTCCGATATCGTTGTCTCCCTTGGAATAGCCCCATGGAATTGATAGACTCGCAATGATTCCGCCCTTGAACTGGAAGCCGGCCTGATGACTCTTTATCACGCTCATGCTTCTCCTGGATAGCCTGTATTTGGATGTATTGGGAATTTCTCCCTCAAGCGTGGAATAGAATGATTTCCACCTCTCGGTGAAGAGACGGAGCTTGTTTTCCCAGCCCTCGGAGTAGCTCAGGAGTGTCTTGAGGGCAGCCTCTTCCGGAGTATCTCCGAATCCAATGAAGAAAGTGAATTCCGAGGATTCATTTATCTCGGCAGTCATGGCTATATTTCCATCATTCGCGTGATCATAGGAGGTGTCCAGCTGAAATTCCTTACTCAGGAGCTGCCATCCGTCTGAATAACCCGAGTATCCAATGCTCATTGCACTCTGTGCCGATGGCGAGAAGAGGGCCATGAATGCTCCATCCCTTGTTGCAATCATGAACCTGCTTCCCTTGTAATCCATTATCCAGCCGCTATTCCCATAACCGGAATTCTTGATGTGTGGTGCAGTGAGTGAGTATATTTTCAGGTTCTCTCCAGAGAGATCATTGAACTTTACATGCTCAATCAGGACATCCCTTTCAGGATCTGAGAACACCGTCTTCCTCAATTCATATTTTCCCCCTCTGTGCCTGTTGACAATGATGAATGCGGGAATGCCGTCCTCAATACAGTCGGTTTCAGAATCTGTCTCCCTTTTCTCCTCTGAAAAGAATTTGTCTCCAACTATGAGATATTCATGATCTCTTGTATTGGCGATATCTATTCTCGGATAGAAAATTTCATTGATTATCCCATGAGATACTGTATACCACACCCGACTGGAGGCAGAGATTGCTGATCCAACCCCATCCTTTGCACTAGATGTCCATCTCGGTTCGATTCCCGGCTTTCCTGGCGGCTCCATTCCCATGAATAGGCATGCCCTGACCGCTTAATATTCCTTCCTAATTCATAGATAATTTTGAATCCCGCCCGGATAAATGATGGATTCGATGGTTTTCTCCTTTTCGACGAGCTTAGCCTGAGTGCTGGCAGTTACGCATACATGTCCCATCTTCCTTTTCCTCCTGGTTTCGCCCTTCCTGTACATGAATATGCGAGTTCCGGGAATTTCTCCTATTCTTCTTAGGGATTCCATTGAGAGGGATGTCCCTATAATATTCACTATTCCTGATGGTACGTAGGTCACCGGATCATCCATTGGTATGTCACTCACTGCCCTTATGTGATTTTCAAACTGCGAAACGGATGACCCCATAAGTGTATGATGTCCTGTATTGTGAACTCTTGGCGCATATTCATTGATTATGGGCCCATCCTCAGTGATGAAGAATTCTATTCCCATGATCCCTGTATAATCAAGACTTTTCATGAGTCTGGATGCTATCTCCCTCATCCTCAGTACCGTTTCTCCATCCTTGATGCCTGTATAATTCCTCACCAGTATGCCCTGCATGTTAAGGTTGTATGATGGCTCGTAAAAGATCTCATTTCCCTGTGAATCCCTGCCACAGATGATTGACGCTTCCGATGTATAGTCCACAAACTTCTCAACCACGAAATAACCTTTTTCATTTTCAGGAAAATCAATCATGTTGTTGTAATAGAACTGCCCCTTCCCGTCATATCCTCCTGAGGACCTTTTTATTACAAATCTTCCAAACCGGGTGGATTTTACAAGGGCATCCTCCGATCCAGAGGCAACAATGAAATCTCCAACGGGAAATGAATTATCCCTTAGAAACTCCTTTTCAAGATGCCGCTGCATCTTCAGTTCTATTGATTTGATTCCTGGCCTGAGTTTGCCCTGACTGGATGCATATTCAATCATCCTCCTGTTTATATGCTCAAACTCAAATGTTACAAAATCTGAGTTGTCTACAAATTTCTCATAGTCATTGCCTATGAAATTCTGTGACGCAATTTCTGTTGCTGGATCTCCCATGCTCTCGGAATACACATTGAAGAAAATTGGGAGACCGCGGCTCTCCAGTATCATCATTGTGCCAAGCTGGCCTGCCCCCCCTATTCCAACCTTACTGAGGAAGTTTTGAGTTCTCGACATTTTCCTTTTCCTTTTCCATGAAGTTCCTCATCTTGAATGCAAGTTCGGGATATTTAAGCGACAGTATCCTCACTGCAAGAAGTGCCGCATTCTTGGAGTTGTTTATTGCCACCGTTGCAACAGGTATTCCTGCAGGCATCTGCACTATGGAAAGAAGAGAATCTATTCCCTTAAGTGCCCTGGTTTCCACTGGAACCCCGATCACTGGAAGCGTGGTTATTGATGCAACCATCCCTGGGAGATGTGCTGCCCCTCCGGCACCTGCTATTATTATTTCAACTCCCCTCGAACTCGCCTTTTCAGCGTATTCAAACATCATCCTTGGAGTCCTGTGTGCGGATACAACTTTCTGCTCACAGTCAACCTGGAAATTCCTCAGGGTCTCGCAGGCAGCCTTCATAACCTCATAATCAGACTGACTGCCCATAATTACAGCTACTTTCGGCATGCCTGTATATGGACATATCTTTTATAAAGAATCTGTGGTTTTACTCCGATGCGATGTGGAGCCTACAGATACTGTCATGAAAAAATGCACTACCCGGATTGATTCAAGTAGCGGGATGCAGGCACTGTAATTCTACAGTTCGACTGAAGCCTTCCTGATTCGGTTCATAATGGAAGTGAAGAATCCCTTCTCTGGCATGCATTCTATTATTCCCCGCTCATATTTAGAAGAATCGAGAGTCCTGAATGAATCATAAAGGGATGATGATATTGCGTATGGATCATTGATGCTGCCTAGAATTAACCTGTCTCCCTTTATATCTGCTGCAGTCTCGGCAGTGACTATCGGAAGAACATCATGATGGATGTCGAGGTAGGCAAGCAGTTGCTCCTTCTCTGCCCTAAAAAGCTGCTTTCCGGGAGAGTAGTGCCGGTACTTCATTCCCGGCGATCTCACCTTATCCGCTGGTCCTGCATATTCGACAATATCAAAAATGTTGAGCAGATCCTCCCGTGTATATGCCCCAGGCCTCAGAATCGTGCATTTTGTACCCTGTGGGAGGATGACAGTAGATTCTATACCTATCCGGCTTTTCTCAGCCCTGTATATGAGGTCCACGCCTGAAAGTTCATCCATGATATGCTCAGCCCTGGTTGCACTTGGCCTCCCGGACATGTTGGCACTTGGTGCTGCAACACCTTTCCTGCTCAACCTTATGAAGTCCCTGGTGAATGCGCAATCCGGTATCCTGATCCCCACAGTATCGAGACCCGCACTTGCCACCTGGCTAACGCGGTCGTTTCGCGGCATCACAACCGTGAGTGGCCCCGGCCACAACCCTGACAGTTCGTGAAATTTTTCCACCTGAGATGTGTATGCATAATTTCCAGCCTGCTTGATGTCCGAAACATGCACGATCAGGGGGTTATCCTGCTGTCTTCCCTTGATGCGGTATATCTTCCTGCAAGCCTCATCACTTTCCGCGTCGGCACCAATTCCATAGACAGTCTCCGTTGGAAAGACGACCGTTCCACCTTCCCGGATGATGAGGGCGCCAATGGAGGCTTTTTCTTCATCAATGCTGCTGCACTGAACATCGATCAGCTTAAACATCATATCACTTTACCGTAATCTTTTATAATTAATCAAATTACAGTTAATATGAAAGAGATTGAGAGATACGATATCAGATATACAGTAAATGTCAAGGACCTTACCTTCTCCGGGAAGGAAACGATTAAGGGAACTGCCGGTGGAAGTATATGGCTGAATTCAGTGGACATGGAAATTCCATGGGTCAGAGTCAACGGGAAAACGGTGGATTTCAAGATTGACAGGAAGGAGGAATTACTCAATGTTGAAGGTGAATTTAATGGAGAATTTACACTGGAACTTGAATTCAGTGGCAAGATCTCTGACGGGATGAATGGGATATATTATTCCAGGGAGGATGGATTTTATTTCATATCCACACAGTTCGAATCAACTGGGGCAAGGTATGCATTCCCGTGTGTTGATCACCCTGCATACAAGGCTGTATTCAAGCTTTCTATGGATATTCCATCGGATTATGATGCAATTTCCAACATGCCTGCAGAATCCGTGAAGGATGAAAAGGAAAGAAAGGTAGTGGACTTCATGGAAACACCAAGAATGTCCACGTATCTGCTCTATCTTGGGGCTGCCAGGTATGATACTATTCATGTTACGCATGACGGGAAGCCGATTTATCTTGCAGGTGCCAAAGGAAAATTCAAGATGTCTGAGGTGCCGGTAGATATGGCTGACAAGACACTTGACTTCTATGAAGACTATTTCGGAATCAAGTACCAGCTTCCAAAACTCCACCTCATCGCAGTCCCGGAATTTGCCTTTGGAGCCATGGAAAACTGGGGAGCAATAACATTCAGGGAGATCGAACTGATGGTTGGAGAGAGCACGAGCTCAGCCATACTGAAGAGGGTTGACGAGGTTATATCCCACGAGCTTGCGCATCAGTGGTTTGGAGATCTTGTTACAATGAAGTGGTGGGATGATCTCTGGCTGAATGAGAGTTTTGCAACTTTCATGAGTTACAAGGCCCTTGAGCATAAGCATCCTGAATGGGAAATAATGTCAGAATTCGTGACTGATGAAACAGAACGAGGAATGACGGGAGATTCCCTGAGAAACACGCATCCGATTCATGTTGATGTGAAAAATCCGGATGAGATATCCCAGATATTTGACGAGATATCCTATTCAAAGGGCGGCAGCATCCTGAGAATGATAGAGGCCTATGTGGGCGGCGAACATTTCAGGAACGGGGTTAGGAACTACCTGAAGGATAATAGTTTCTCCAATGCCATAGGAGAAAATTTGTGGAATTCAATAGAGAAGGTTTCCAGCATGCCGGTTTCGCGCATAATGAATGCCTGGGTGACCATGCCCGGCTATCCACTTATCACTGTTACAACAAGGAAGGATTCCCTGCTCCTGAGCCAGGAAAGATTCTTCATGGATGGAAGCCCGGATTCAAGCCTGTGGCCAATACCTCTCACCGTGGTTTATGAGGACAGGGTTGAGCCCATCTTGATGGACAAGAAAGAGACTGAGATCAAGAAGGATAAATTACTCTATATAAATTATGAGAGGACTGGCTTTTACAGGATATCATATGATGAGGAATCCTTCAGGAAGGTTACAGAAATCTCAGGGCGGATGGACAAGTTCGCCAAACTTGGCCTTGTTTCAGACGCATCAGCATTCTATCTTTCCGGAAGGACAGGTCTTGATCGGCTCATAGCAGCAATAAACCTGTTCAAGGATGACGACGATTACATACTGAGAGATGAGATTACAGGAATAATTCTCAACCTTCACAATATCCTTGCAAAGCCTGAAAAGATTGATGCCGTCGGAAGGGAATATATCAGGAGCCACCTGAAAAAGCTTGGAGAAAAGAAGGAAGGAGAGCCAATAAATGATTCAGTCATAAGAGGCAGAATGCAGTCTGTCCTTGTTCTAATAGATCCTGCGTTTGCCAGGGAGTTTTCATCAAAATTCAAGAACATAGAAAAAATCAGCCCTGACTCCAGGCAGGCAGCTGCCTATGCATATGCGATTGCTGAAAATGACCTTGATGGAATGCTTAACAAACTGAACACGTTGAAGGCCGATGAGGACAAGGTGAAGATAATTTCAGCAACTGGATATCTCAACGGAAACGATAAACTGGAAAGAGTCTGGAAACTTATTGAGGAGGGGAAGATAAAGAAGCAGGATTCTTTCAGGTTCATCAGTAGCGCATCAATCAATGTCAGGAACCGTGCATATATTGCTGAAAACATGGAGAAACTCATCACTGCCATTGACAGGTTTTTCGCAGGCACAGGCTACACTTCCAGGTTCCTTGAGATGATGATACCTTATGTTGGTCTTTCTGATGAGAAGGAGGTTACAGAGTTCATAAGCAAGCACTCGAGGGATGACTGGGACAAAGGCGTGAAGAAGGGCCTTGAGTACCTTAACATATACAGGGAACTCAATAAGCAATGAGGACAGTTTAACACATCAACATCCTGCAGGTGCTGGATATTGACCTGTCCAAAACCTCAACATTTTTAATATACCGGTCATGATGAGAGCATGTAATGACTGCCAATAATAGAAAAAAGTACATAAGTGGACTTGCCCAGATCAATTTCAGGGTCCCATTTTCCTATACTCATACGGAAGCATCTGAGATGTACCGTAAATCGGAAGGTGTCTTAGGGCAGCAAACAGACACAATAAATTATGAGGACTGCGTATCCGGCATGTCCAGGATACCTGAAAATTCAGTTGATCTCATCATAGCTGATCCCCCGTTTGGGATCGGATTCAATGGAAAGAAAAGCAACTACAACAGAAGGGGTGACCTTGTGAGGAATGGCTACGTGGAGGCACGTGGATCCTATGGAGATTTCAGCGAGAAGTGGATAGGATCCATTTACCGGATACTGAAGCCCTCAGGGTCCGCCTACATTCTTTCAGGGTGGAATAACCTTGGAGACATCCTGAATTCCCTGTCCCGATCAGGTCTCACACTAATGAACCACATAATCTGGAAATATCAGTTTGGTGTTTATACGAAGAGAAGGTTTGTAACATCCCACTACCATATCCTTTTTGCAGTAAAGGATCCAGGGAGATACTTCTTCAACAGGTATGAGTTCTATCCACAGGATGTGTGGGAAATCCGGAGGGAATATGACAGGGGGAAGGAGAAGAATGGCACCAAGCTTCCCTGTGATCTGGTCGAGAGGATGATCAATTTCTCGTCAAGACCGGGGGACATAGTGCTTGACCCCTTCATGGGAAACGGGACGACTGCAATTTGCGCAAAACGCCTGTTCAGGAGATACTGCGGCTTCGAGATAAACAGGGAGATGATGGTTCTTCATGAGTCAAAACTCAGATCGACCTTACCTGGAGAGGCCTATTGCAATCTAAACGATATGAGGCCATCCATCGAAGAAATCATAAAAAAATATCCTCACCTGAAAAAGATACTGGAAAATGGTGGATGAAAATCACCCGGATTGTGCAGTTATTTGGTGAAATTACTCTTTTCCTGATTCCTTCTTGACCCTTCTCTCGTAAGTCTCAAAAATATCAGACATTACCCTGCCTGCATTCCATCCTGAGCTGCTTTCAGTAAGGTTTGTTTTCCTGGCCAGAAGCCTTGTCCTGATAGAGTACTTGATCCTGCCCTCATCACTGTGGTACTTTATGACATGTATGTTGAGGGATGCCCCCTTGAGATTCAGTATCCTTGAAAATCTCGGGACAAACTTATCTGCCATGGAATATATTGTCTCGTACAGATCAGTATCTCCCGACGATAATCCTGAAATGTTGATCAGTAGGCCCTCAGTTTCCTCCCCGGACGATATGATGCTGATGATATCATCTATGGTGATGACACCAGTCAGTCTCATTCCCTTGTTGCATACAGGTAGGGAATGGAGATGGTTCCTTACCATTAAATCGCATGATGTTGTAAGATTATCATCCTCATAAGAGAAGATGGGTGCATCCATGAGGGATTTTACAGAGATGTCCATCCGTTCCTTCTGGCTGAAATCTCCGCTTCCCATCTGCTCCTTGCTCACTATGTCATAATTTGCAACATCCTCAAGCCTGACTATGCCCTGGATTTTCTGATCCTTGTCCACAACAGGTGATATGTCCGTGTCGTGTTCCCTTATTTTTTCAAGGGCTTCCTCCACCCCACTTTCCAGATCAACACTGAACGGTTCGTTCATTATGTCCTGAGCCTGGAACTGCTCAACCTCATCAAAATCTGAAATATTCTTGATTATGTCGGTTCTTGAAACAAGCCCAACAAGCTTATCCTTTTCAAGTACGGGTACTGCCCCAAGCGAGGTATCCTTCAGGAGGTCAATTGCGTCCTTGATAGTATTTTTCCTGTTCAGCACTGGAGGATTCATGGCAAAGTTCCTTACCTTTGAGTTCAGGTGAAGGCTCTTCCTTCTCAAAAGTTCCCTGTAACTTATCATCCCTGAATATTTGCCCCTTGATTGTATTGGCAGCTGGGCTATTGATTTCTCCCTCATCCTGTTCATCGCAAATGACACTGTCTCTTCCTCATCGATTGCCAGCGGGCTTGAAGTCATAATCTCTTCTACAGATTTCATATTTTTCACCTACAGTATTTTACACCGGTATTTCTCAGTATCTCAGTAACATCCTTCCTGACGTCCTTTCCCTTTATTGCGTCAGACATTACCTGTCCAAGTTTCATCATATCTGTCAGGCCAAGTCGTGTAATTTCGGATGTCCCGATTCTCCCTTCAGTATCAACAATTATATTGTTGTTTCCAAGCTTTTTGCTGATTTCCCTGAAGTCCCCATATTTCTCCCTGTTGTCACTGGACAGTATGACCTGATGGGATTCTGTATACCAGGGAGCATATTTTACACTTATGCCTGAATCCTGAAGTGCCCTCGCCAGGTTTGCAGAGTTAGATACAACCCATGATGCATATGTTTCTCCGAACTGTATCAGATCCTGCGCCGCTATTCCCAGGGCAGCTATATGGTTTGGATGGTAGTTATCAAATGTCTTCCAGACAGTGTTTTCCTGGATGTGAGTGAAGAAATCCCCATCATTGGTCAGAATGATTCCTCCCTGTGGACCGAAGAAGGTCTTGTGGGTGGAACCATAGAGAACGTCTGATAAAGCCATTGCATCAGGCTGGAATTTCTTGCCGGCAATGAGACCCATCGGGTGAGATCCATCGTACAGCACCTTCGCTCCGCACGAATCCGCAATTTCCCTGATCCTCTTTAAATCATAATGTTTCACGAGGAAAGACTGGCCCAAAACAATGGCCTGTGGCTTCACCTCCTTAGCCTTTGCCTCAAATTCGTCGTAGATAATTTCCTGTGTTTCCCCATTATATGGTATCGGCTCATACTTCATTGAGTACAAATCGGGGAGATAGGGCTGCATGTACCCGGTATACCCCCCATATTCTTCGGGTATAGCCATCAGTGTCCCTCCCTTTTTGACTGAGGAGAGAATGCATATCTCGGCAGCAATATGACCACCGGTTGGCCTGATTTCGGCAAATTTTGACTTGAACAGGGCCTTCACGGAGACCTCAGATTCTGTATATATTTCCTCGATTTTATCGGTACCGCCGTATGCATTATGGCCATCCGGCATTATATGGGAATAACGGGCTGCGAGATCTGACCCAAGTGCCATCCTGACATGGGAGCAGATGAAGTTTTCGGAAGCCTGCAAATTCAAAACGTTTCTCCTGTACCTTTCATATCTGTCCACAATATCAACCATTGGTGCCATACTTTCTCACCTGTGTAATCACATGATGTGTATTATAATAATTCTATTGAAGTATAAAGTATATCTAATTGAAGGGGATAGAAATATGATATCTGGTTATTAATTGCCTCATGGCCCTGAGGGAGAATCAATAATCTATGGACGTGTTGTATGTTTCAACACCATAGAAGTACCAGAATATCGATACTGCAAGCCCTGCTCCCCAGAGGCCAGCGTTCACCAGCAGGAAATCAGTCAGGTTCATTGATGATGTCAGGTATGTGAATATCGGATAGGCAACCATTGGCCACAGTCTCACGAGTCCTATGGAACTTGACCTGTATCTTGTGCTGAAAAGCTCCGGCTCAAGCACAGATCTTGATGCCCATGCAAACTCACTCATGAACATGTTGGCGAACAGGAGGGGGAGGAATATGAGCATATCCTGGAGATAGGGAAGCAGTACGATTATAATCACCATGGTTATGGTACCGAGCATGAATGAGTATAATGTGTAATCCTTCCTCTTCCCTGATACCAGTGGCGCTGCAAAAAAGCCCGCAACCGATGCACCTATAAGTGCAACCAGGATTATGAGGTCGTCCTCGGAACTGCTCGGGAACTCAATTGGAGCAATCACATACGCCATAAGCCCGAATGTGAGGTACTGGGAAACACCGATTATTCCAAGGAATATATAGGAAGATATGAACGGCGGATGTATCTTCCGTTCCCCGGACGTTTCATTGAAGAACTCATTTTCACCTGCCTCAGGCCAATCACTGTCTGGTTGACCTCCCAGGAATGGATCAGGGTGGCTTGATTCTACCGGATCCATTTTTTCCCGGGAGCTGATCCTGTCCGCCTTCATCCATATCTGAGATTCCTGCAGCCAGATTCTTGCAACAAGAATGAACGTGATAACCACAAGGGAGGAAACCAGCAGAATTATTCTATCCTCGGCATTGTCTGTGACTATGAAAAATAGACCTGCTGTTAATGCACTACCTATATTATTGAAATTTGTTATCAGTGTAAGCCACACTGGCCTCTTCCGTGCACTTATCTCCTCGGAGATGAGGGAAAGCGATGAGGGTTCCTCGCCTCCCACACCAAATTCTGCCATTATCAGGCCAATTGCAAGGTACAGTACGCTGTAGCTCATGCTTATCACAATTATACCCACTGTATACAGGATCATTGTAAAGGTAAACACCGTCCTTCTTCCGAACTTGTCCGCAAGGAACCCCATGATCACATTGCCAGCAGGCACAGTAACCGGCCCGACAAGCAGGAAGAAGACCTTATAATTGTGACTCAGGTTGCCTATTATGGAACCTGATGCAACAAGTGGACCCAGTGTTGCAATGATCCCCCAGAATCCAAATGAGAGCGATGTGGAAACCGCAAGACTACCCTTATTGACAGCCATTGTACCGACCATTTTTAAAAATAAACACTATGACTGGCAGATTCTTTCCTGTTTTTTGTACACAATATACCATTTCATCCCTCCGCCGGCATTACCCGGATCAGGTTCAAAGGGTCGATCCAACGGATCCTCTCAGCCTTTCAGCTCCCCTGAACTGATGCCATATCGATATGAAAGCAATAAACTTTTTCGGATAACTTATTGGCTACATTCTTTAATGTCGCGTGGGAACTCCTGTAATTCTAATATCCGAAAAACAATGGAATGTATTTTAATCCTGAATAACATGTAAAGGCAATGCAAATAAAGATGAGGATAATTGCAGCCTCATACCGTCTTGACGATATCCGGATTGAACTGTTTGGCAGGCTTGATGATGGGAGATCCGTGACGGTTTTATGTGGTGGCTTTGACCCTTATTTCGATGTGATTGAACCATCTGAGGCAGAGATCAGGGGCATAAAGAATAACCAGGAATTCAAGAGGGTAGAAGACAAGAAATTATGGTATGACGGGCAGGAGAGGAGTGTAAAGCGGATATACATAACACACCCGTACAAGGTTCCCGAGATAAGGAAGCTGTTTGTCTCGCGAATTGCTGCTGCAGATATTCCCTTCCATCACAGATTCATTTACGATCACGATCTGGGTTCCTGCATACAGGTTGATGGCAGGGAAATAGACAGGCCACAGTATTCAACAGATATTGTAATGGAGACCACGTGGGACGGGATCAGGAATACTGAGGACTTCAATCCCCCTGTACGAATCCTGAGCTTTGATATTGAAAATGCCTTTCCTCCGGAAAATGGGGAGGAATATGGCAGGATCATCATAATAGGATATTCCATTTCAAACAGCAGGAATGGAGGTGTCGAAAAGGGATGCCTCACCGGAACTGAGGAGGAAGTACTGCGGGGCTTCAATGCTCTTGTATACAGTTCTGACCCGGATATCCTCATCGGCTACAATATTGACGGGTATGATCTTCCTGTAATCGAATACAGGATGACAAGATACAACATGACGCTTGATATAGGCAGGGACAGGAGCAGGGGAAGGAGGATCAACGGGCAGTTCTGGAGAACCAGGGGCCGGATTATCAGTGATGTCTGGTGGAATGTGAAGAAATACCTTCACCCCAAGCATGAAACCCTGAATTACGTTGCCCAGGAGCTGCTGGGGGAAGGCAAGGATGATGTTGACAGGCTGAGAATTGTTGAGGAATATGAAAAGAGGCCAGATGATGTTATAAATTACTGCATCAAGGATGCTGACCTGACAAGGCAGATCATGGAAAAGATGAGGGTTGTTGAAAGGAATATGTTCATGTCAACAGTAACAAAACTGCCACTGGAGGATACCACGAATGGAGGTACGAGCAATTACGTTGATTCACTTCTTATAAGACTGGCGGACAGGAGGGGTATTGCAGTTCCAATGACAGCATCGTCAAACCTGAAGGACAGGGCCATTGAGGGTGGGCATGTTGAATCAATTGGAGCAGGACTCTATGATATGGTTGTTGTCCTTGACTTCAAGAGCATGTACCCCTCGATGATCATGAAGTATAATATCTGCTTCTCCACGCTGAGCCCACATGGCACAATTGTTTCACCTACCGGTGCGAGATTCCTTGACCCTTCCATCAAGAAGGGGATCATCCCCGAATTGCTAAAAAACCTCATGGACAGGAGGGACGAGGTCAAGAAAGCAATGAGAAATGCCTCGGGAGATCAGAAGACATACCTTGACGGAGTCCAGAATGCACTCAAGATATTGATGAATACATTTTACGGTGTGCTGGCGTCTGCTTTCTACAGATTCACAAATCCCGAGCTTGGGGCTTCAGTAACTGCCTTCGCCAGGGAAACAATCCTGAAACTTATTGATGACCTCAAGCATAACGGATACAGGGTCATATACGGGGATACGGACAGTGTTTTCATAGAATCAGGGAAGACCAATGTGCATGATGCAATTGCACTTGGAAAATCCCTATCAGAGGATATTTCCAGGAGACTACAGGTAATAATCGAATTCGAGAAGATCATGGATCCATTCTTCTCCCATGGAGCAAAGAAGAGATATGTCGGTACAATCGTATACCCTGAGCAGGATAAGGGACAGATGCTGGTGAGGGGATATGAGGTCAGGAGGACTGATTCCTTTGATCTTCAGAGCGAGGCATTGCAGACAGTCTTCAACTACCTCATGGAGAAGGATATAGACGGGGCGAGAAAATATTCTGAGGATATTGTGAGGAGGCTCATCGACGGCGACAGGTCACTTGGAATAGAGAAACTTGTAATTTCTAGATCGGTGAAGGATGAGGATTCATATGCAAATGCGAACTCACTTGCCAATGTGAGGGCGGCAAGGAAACTGCAGGAAAGAGGTGAAAGGTTCATACCGGGAATGAAGGTGTCATGGATTGTTACAGACAGTTCAGTGACCCCACAGGAGGTGGAACCTTACATTGATGGCGAGAAATTCGGGTTCGAACCTGACTGGAACTACTATGCGAGGAGGGTTGAGGAGACGGTTAACAGGGTTCTTGAAAGCCTTGGTACTCCGCTCAATCTAACATCAGCAAAAAGGACACAGAAAAAGAAGTCGGGTTCCGGCAATGGAAGCAGTACACTTGACAGTTACTTCTGAGGTGGTAATATTTACGATTTTATAGTAAACGGAGCAGGTCCGGCAGGTTCATTTGCCGCATATAACCTGAGCATGAAGGGATTCAGGGTGCTCCAGCTGGAGGAGCATCCGTCAGTTGGAAAGCCAGTCGAATGCACAGGACTTGTTTCCAGAAGGGTTATAGAGATGAGCAGAACATCATCTGTGGTAAACATGGTTCACGGGGCTCACATATACTTTCCCGATGATGATAGCATACACATCAGGAAGGATGAAGAAACATATGTCCTGGAACGTGACAGATTTGACCAGGATGTCTCAGGTCTCGCAACCGGTGCAGGAACAGATCTCAGGCTGAGTAGCACTGTCAGGAATGTTGAATCAGGTGATGAGGGTGTCAGGGTCACATTCAGGGAAGATGGTGATTTAAGGGAGGAGAGTGCTATGGCGGTGATTGGTGCTGACGGAGCAAACAGCATCACACGCAAGATACTGTTTCAAGGAATGAAGATCGCCAGAGTGATTTCAGCATACCAGATTGATTGTGCAGTTAAGATGGATGACCAGGATTCCGTGAATGTATACCTTGGCTCAAAATATTCGAAAGGATTCTTCGGTTGGGCAGCCCCTGCAGATGATCTTTCAAGGATCGGCACAGCAGGTTTCGGGATGTCAAGAGAAAAATTCATCAGCATTTACTCGAAGTTTGGGAATCCGTCCAAAATAACCATTACAGGCGGTCCGATACCGATAAGTACACTCGAAAGAACATACGGAAACAGGGTCCTCCTTGCGGGAGACGCTGGTGGAATAGTCAAGCCACTGAGTGGTGGTGGAATATATACAGGAATGCTCTCAGGCCAGAAGGCAGCAGAAACACTTGTTTCAGCATATGAGAACCAGGATTTCACTCCGGCCTTCCTGAGGAGGTATGAGAAGATGTGGAAGGATGAGATAGGAAAGGAACTTTCCAGGGATCTGAGAATACAGAAAATGTTTGCCAGGATCAGCGATGCTTCGTTCAATGAAATGGGAAGGAAACTGAGCAGCCCGGGAATCATGAAGCTGATAAACGATCTTGGAGACATAGATTATCCATCATCAGTGGTCTTCAGGGTACTGATGAAGAGCCCATCGATTGTAAGGCATGTGCTTTTTCCTGTGAGGGATGGTATTGGAAAATGACATAAAGTACTCGTTTCTGATAATAGTATCAACACTCTCATGGGGCGTTACGTTCCCCCTCATAAAGATCTCCCTGGAATATATGTCTCCAGTGATTTTTCTTTCAGTGAGATTCGGGATTTCAGCGCTAATAATGATTCCCTTCATCCCCAGGCCCCTGAATCTTTCAGGACTGCGGGAGGGCATGATTGCAGGATTCTTCCTGTTCATGGGTTATTATTTCCAGACGGTGGGGCTCTACTATACTACGCCTGCAATATCAGGCCTTATCACAGGGCTTTATGTTGTGCTTGTTCCCATAATTTCCTTTGTCTTCCTCAAAGTGAGGGTTGCAAGGTCTGACTGGCTTGCAGTTCTAATTGCAGTGGCAGGACTTGTCATAATTACAGGTGGCCAGTTATCAAATGCCTCGGTGCAGTTTGGAGATATCCTGACGCTCATATGCGCAGTTGGATATGCACTCCAGATGATCTATGTTGCAAGGCACAGCCATGTTGAGACTGTGAAGTTCACGTTCTTCCAGATGCTTGCCGTCTTTCTGTTTTCAACATTGCTGATACCATCATTCGGGATATACGCAAACCTCACCATTCCAATCGTCCTGTTCAGCGTCCTCTTCACAGCGGTGTTTGCCGGGGTTATTGCATACTTCCTTGTCAACAGGGCCCTCGTTTTCGTAAAACCGGAAAAAGCCGGGATAATAATGGTATCTGAGCCCATATTTGCAGCCCTCTTTTCGGTGATAATAACTGGAGTCCCACTGAGCTACTACACCATAGCGGGTGGATCGTTGATGGTTATTGCCATGTTCTGGACAGTCTATGATCAGTATGCAAAGAAGAAAAGGGCAATCAGTTATTCCTCACATGATGATTTATGACAACAGCAGTACCTTTCCTGTATTCCGACATCTCCCTCCCTGATGCGAGAGCCCTTCCCACTGCCACAAGATTATCCCCCTGATCTACAACAAGGACATCATTATAGGGTATGATATCCGGGTCGCATTCTACGATAAACTGGAAGAATACGGATTTTCCGACTGAATTGAACGTGGCGCTTTCTTCTGTGACCCTGACCCTGTTCCTTATCCCACCATGCAGTCTCCTGATGATCTCGCCCCCGGTCATTGTGAGTGCAAGATATCCATCATGAGCCCTCATGGTTGCAATTATCCCTTCACCATTCCTCACTGTTCTTATCCTTCCGGTGTTCCTCGATATATCAATTATGACACCGTCCGGGAACAGCGCTTTCCCAGAACCACGGCCAAACTGTACATCAGCCAGGAAACGGATCTTTTCCAGCGGGAAATATCTTGACCTAGCTGATTCCTCATCCACCTCAAATTCATCCCCATGATAGGATCCCGGGATTCTTTCCGAGACTATTGACTGTTGCACCGGATAGGATTCATCCATCTCTGCAGGTACCATGATTTCTCCAAGGGGAAACATGAAATTGCGGTCTGAATGCTCATATATCCGCCTGATGAATTTCTGGTCCAAACCAGCAGGAAGGCAGTATCTTGGGTGAATCTTCACATAATTGCCTCCCGATTCCCTTATCTTCTCGATACGCCTGCCATACGGGGAGAGGGACGAAAGGCTGTCGAAGTAAAAGAACGGGGATTTCCTGTACAGTTCGGTATATTTCTCAATGACATGGGAATAGTCCATTATCCTGCGAAACGCATTCATCAGGGATGGGTGGGAACGTGCCTTCCCCTCCACATACTGCCACAGGGTCTGTTCCCTGATCCTTTCCCTGATCTCTCCCAGTTCCATGTATATTGCAAACAGGTTATGCTCTGCAAGAGCCTTCTTCCTCTCTTCATCCTTGAGAGATTTCAGCTCAGTGGCAGTAAACCTGTCATGAAGTGGGGACCATATGGGAATTTCCACAATTTCTTTGAGGTCCCTCGTGCCTTCCGGAAAAAGGAGCCTGTCATCCTTTGCATATTTAACATAGGAAGCTGAATCAAACATATCCACCCCGAGAAGGACTGCCATGCCCATGAACATTGGGTGCCCTCCTCCAAAAAGATGAACAGGCCTCGCAAAATCTGAATTTATCTTGGAAGTTAATATTATGTCTACAAGCTCACTGTACCTGTACTGCTCAAGTAGCGGAACAACTCCGCCTATTGGGAGATAGGATGCCTGAGAGCGTGACATCAGTATGGCACTCTCCCTTCTCAAATCAGGATATATTGACCCCTGTATCGGCCCGGCGATATTGGCAGATTCAGCGATCCCTGATACCTCATCCATCCTCCTCCTTGTTTCGTATACTGCATTTGAGGCTTCTTCGAAGGTGTGATCCGGAGTTGTAAAAATATCCAGGATCGTGGAAATATCACTGCCTATGTCCACCTGAAACTTCACGGTGTCGGTATTCTGGAATTCCACATCTCCATATACGTAGCTCTGGAATGTCCCGGAATCGGTCATTATGGGCCCATCAAAGCCAACAACCGAATGCAGTCCGTCTCTGAGAACCTTTTCCTTCAGTTCAGGTGTCCGCCTAATTATATAACTGTTCGTTATCAGGCACTGCATCCCCATCTTCTTCATGGTTTCCATAGGAAGCGTCCGGATGTTCGGGTTTATCACAGGCATTATGTTTGGAGTGTCGATCCTTCCGTGCGGGGTATTGAATCTCCCTATCCTGGCCAGCCCTTCCCTGTGAAGGAGTTCCATTGTTATTTTTTCCTCACCCAGAATGCTCACCTAGTCCGAATAGTAGTATTCTCCCCTGCCTATCTGCTCTCTGTCCATGCTGCTTCCCGGCTTGTTGATTCTTGGCCTGCCTGTGTTATGATCTCTCCTGAAAGTGACTCCAGCTTCCTTCAGGAACAGGTTCATCCCTTCACGCATTGTCATCGGTCCGTAGGCGGTCCCTTCCTTGCCGGGTTCACCAAGAAATACCATGAGGAAGTCTGAAATTATGTCGATGAAGTATATGTCGTGATCCACGATCATCGCTGTCTTCTTGCGGTTTTCCATTGTCCTTCTAATTATCTTTCCCACTTCCATCCTCGTGGAACTATCAAGATTTGCAGAAGGCTCATCCATCAGGTAAAGGTCAGCATCCGTTGCAAGAGTTATTGCTATTGAGAGCCTCTGAAGTTCTCCGCCTGACAGGCTCTGCACATCTTTCTCCATCAGAGGGTCAATGTCAAGTGGCCTGAATATCTCATTTTTCACAAAGATATCGCTCATGTTTTCCTTCAGTGACCTGAAGAGTAAGTCCTCGCACGTGCCGTCGAAATCGGTTGAAATATACTGTGGCTTGTATGCAATCCTTACTTTCGGATCAACGAAGCCGGAATCCTCCTTCATTACTCCCGCAAGGATTTTGGTGAATGACGATTTTCCCAGGGCATTCCTGCCAAGAACACCGGTCACCGAACCGATTTCAAGGTTACCCTTGGGTGCCTTAAGAGTGAAATCACCAAGCTTCTTCGTGATGTCCTGCCACTGCACGAGATCTGGAGTCACTGTCCTCCTGCTTGCACCCTTCTGCTCAAATTTTATCCTTTCCTTCCTGATCCTCACATTTTCTTCCTTAAGATATCCTTCCAGAAACTGGTTTATGGCCTTGTTTGGGGATTTCTGCTGTACGATGACGCCGTATACCCCGGGAGAGCCATATACCAGGTGTATCTGGTCTGATATCCAGTCAAGTATTGCGAGATCGTGCTCCACAACAAATACGGTTTTCCCGCGGTCCGCATTTTCCCTGAGTATTCTTGCAACCCTCAGTCTTTCCGATATATCGAGATATGAGGATACCTCATCGATCAGGAGTATATCGCCATCCTTCAGAAGTGCTGCTGCAACTGCAAGCTTCTGAAGCTCGCCGCCAGAGGCACTCCTTACATCTTTCTCGAGAGAATTTTCCATGGCAAGATCCCTGACAACACTGTCCAGATTGCCATTAAGGTCAGATTTGACAAGCAGTTCCCTTATTGTACCCTTTGCCACCTTTGGTATCTGATCCACAAACTGGCTCTTCAGGACGACCATCTTTTTCCCATCATAAACATCCCTGAAATAATCCCCAAGTATGCTGTTCGAATATTTCTCAATTACCTGTTCCCTGCTGCCTTCCCTGTCGAATTTCCCGAAGTTTGGCACCACGATTCCGCTCAGAATGTTCATTGTTGTGGTCTTTCCCATTCCGTTCGGTCCCAGTATGGCTGTTATCCCGCGTCCGGGGACAGGAATTGAATACAGCCTGAATCCATTTTCACTGTACTGGTGCACATTATCCTTATTCAGCTCGTCAGGTACAGTGACAATTTTAATTGCTCCAAAGGGACATCTATTCACGCAAATCCCACAGCCTATGCATAGATTTTCCGTTATGAGCGGATAAATATCCTCTCCCTGGTTGAATTCTATTGTTGGCGTCCCTGAACGAACCGGAGGGCAGTATGCCTGACACTCATGATTGCATTTCTTTGGATGGCACTTCTCCTTATCCAGAACAGCAATATGCATAAGACCAACTCAGTTGAGGGACCAGTATTCGTCCGGTATCTCTTCATACACGGAAAAATCCTGATCCTCGCCCATATCCATATAATTGGACTTCATCTGGGCAAGTGACATTATTTTTGATATGTTGAGAATCCAGTAATGGATCCTCCATTCCCTTCCATCGAAGAGAGTTGTTTCTTCCCTCTCTGTCCTGAGGACGCCAATGTCCTCCATTGTGTAAAATGCATCCCTGTCCTCAGGCTCAAGCATGTTGTCTATAACCCTGTCACTATATCCAAAAAAATTTATAAGATGCTCAGCGGCTGCCATGGATTCCTCGTATACCATCCTCTTGTTCTGTAAACTTAAACCTCTGCTGATAGCCTGCGACAGCTCATCTATCTTAGTATAATTTCTGACCTGTTTACCCTTAATTTCACTACTATCGTCTGACATATGAACACTCTATGATCGGCAGATATAACATATTACAATTGACCTATTAACGTTATTGATTTATATACTCGTAATATTCAGTTATATGGATTCCACACCATCTTTTTTTTATCCACAGCACCTTAATTCAGGTGGCAAACTCTCGATTATGTCCTATTATGAATCGGACAGTAATGACCTGAGTTCAGTCCAGATCAAAGGCAGGTCATACAGGAGAGTCAGTGAAGAATTATCGACCAGCGAGATCAGGGATATTCTCCGGGCAGATGGACTTGAGGATTATGCCGGTTTCATGACGAATGGCATGGTAATGCAGCTTGGTGACGGGCATGCCGGAAGGTCCGCCATCATGGCAATAGTAAATGCCACGCCTGATTCATTCTTCTCTGATTCCCGCCTCTCTGGGCACGTTCCTGAAAAGATCATTGAATCCGGGGCAGATATTATAGATATTGGGGGAGAAAGTACCAGGCCGGGATCAAGGGAAATAACCGGTGAAATAGAGATCGAAAGGCTCCAGGACATACTCCCTGCATTGAGGTCTCAATTCAATGGACCCATATCTCTCGATACAAGACATATCCGGGTTGTTGAGAAATTTTCCTCACTCATAGACATGGTTAATGATGTTTCCGGGCTGATGGACAGGGACCTTGCCTGTACTGCCTTCGAAAACGGGTTGAAATATGTCCTGATGCACATAAATGGTGAGGTGAATAATATGACCGCCAGGGAAAACTATTCAGATCTTCCCGGAGAAATGGCTGAATTCTATTTCAAAAATCTAAGGATTCTTATGAATATGGGAATGAAGCCTGAAAATATCATCATCGATCCGGGACTGGGCTTTTCAAAGAACTTTGAGCATGACTATTATCTTGTGAGGAATACCAACGTATTCACCCTTGGTTTCACCAGGCTTGTAGGTCATTCTAGAAAGAGGTTTCTCGGGGCAAAAACGGGGTCAGGAATCAAGGACAGACTTCCGGAGACACTCGCTGCAAGCTTATATCTGGAAAGGAAAGGAATTGAGATATTGAGGGTGCACGATCCAGGTGAGAATATCAGATTTCTTGAACAATTTCGTTTTCTTTCTCAGCAGTAAGGCATTCTTCACAGATGCCTCGAACCAGAACCGTTGAGGAAAGGATCTTCCCCTTAACATCTGATTCGATCTGCTTCAGATCTCCCTGAATTTCTGAATCATAAATCTTCCCACAGGACTGGCAGTAGAAATTTATGTGCGGTTCAACCCTTCCCTCGTACATTGCCCTGCCGTTGACTTCAAATGAATTGATCAGCCCACGCTCGGTGAAAACCTTCAGTATATTGTATACAGTCGCAGCTGGTATGTTGGGGTTCTCCTTCTTTACATATTCATGTATATTCTCTGCAGAAAAGTGATCCCCACTCCCCCTTTTTATATATTCAAGTATCTTGACTCTCTGTGGTGTCACTTTGAGTCCGTGATTTTTGATTTGTTCTTCGGTGATTCCCATTCTAATCAAATCATTTAATCCTTATTAAGTATTTTTAACTAACACCTTAAGGATAAGGTATGATTGATCGACTCAAAGGTTTCAGGGATTTTTATCCTGAGGACATGGAGATAAGGGAAAATATATTCAGCACGATGAGGGAGAGAGCAAGAGTTTTTGGATTCAGGCCAATCGACTATCCGAGCCTGGAACTCCTGGAAATGTTCAGATTGAAATCAGGTGATGAAATATTATCCCAGACTTACAGTTTCAGGGATAGGGGTGATCGTGAGATCACACTAATCCCGGAGGCAACACCCTCAACTGTGAGGATGCTGGTTGCAAGAAAAGACCTTCCCAGGCCGGTGAGATGGTACAATATACCCAAGCTTTGGAGATATGAGGAACCCCAATCCGGAAGAACAAGGGAACATGTCCAGATGAATGCAGATATTTTTGGAGATGATTCTGCTGTGGCCGATGCGGACATAATCGGACTGGCCTGTTCAATCCTCAATTCCCTGGGCCTCGAATCGAGGTATGAGGTTAGAATCAATGAAAGGAAGATAATGGAATACATCCTCACTGAATCTGGTTCACGAAATATCCTGTCGGATATGGCAGTAATAGACAGGTTTCACAAATCAGATAAGGAGGAAATTGTCAGTAAACTTTCTGCAAATGGAATGGGTAGTGAAAATGCAGAAAGGATGTATGACTTCCTGGGCAGAAAGTATAAGATAAATGCAATAGAGGAAGGGATTGGCGAATTCTTCAATTTTTCAGATTTCAGGGAAAAAATCCAGAGACTTGAGAGGACAGGAGAGATCCTTGTAGACAATGGATTCAGGGATGTTGTATTCAATCCTTCAACTGTAAGGGGACTTGCCTACTATACAGGAATTGTCTTTGAGGGATTTGACATCCAGGGCAAGTTCAGATCTATTTTTGGTGGGGGAAGATATGACAATCTAAGTTCACTTTTCTCCGGTATTGAGATTCCGGCAGTTGGCTTTGGCATGGGAGATGCCGTTCTTGAGAACCTGATGAGGGACCTCGATCTCTGGAAACAGAAGAGTAAAGTAAGGAGATATTACATAATAGGAATTGGAGATGCGGGGAACCTGGCAGCAGTAAAGATGGCATTCTCCCTTAGAGACAGGGGGATTCAGGCCGTTGCACACACAGGTGGGAAAAACCTGTCAAACGCAATGAAAACGGCATCAAATCTTAATTTCACGCATGCAGTGATGATTGGGAGCAAGGAAATCGAGGAAAAAAACTGTACAGTCAGAGATCTTGCATCCGGTGAACAGAAAAATGTCAACCCGGATGATATTTAATGAAGCAGGATAAAACTGTTCATAACCAGTTGAAAAATTTATTAATCATTTACCATTCCGTTAATAGGTGATAAAATGTCAATAGCTTTTGTTCTTGTAAGTACTGTTCCCGGAAAGGAGCAGGAAGTATACAATAAGATTTCCAAGATTAACTATGTGGTTGAGATACATCCTCTCTTTGGGGAATACGACCTGATCGTCAAGATTGATGCACAGGATTTCAGTGAACTCGGTAAGGTCGTGATTGAACAGATAAGGAAGATCGATGGCGTTATAGATACGAAAACACTTGCAGGAATAAAGTTGTGATCTGAATGAGTGACGTACTACCATGGTATCCTACATGGAATCTTGATATATTCCTTCTTACCATAATCGGAATCATTGCCCTGTCCCTTCTTATCTTTGGAATACTGACAGCTTATTTTGGAAAGTCAAAGACAAGGGCTGTTGGGGGAGGGATGATCGTGGGTGCACTGATAATCGGTTTTATTACGTATTATCTCTCAGACTATGTATTCAAGCTCAGTCTGGTAAATGAGGTCATACTGGGTGCCCTGTTCTATCTTATTGCCGCAATCATAGGCGTAGTTATAGGATTACTTATATTCCTCGCTGCAATCATGAAAACCTGAGGTTTCATGGTTTCGCAGATGATGGATGATGTTCTCAGGAACATAAGGGAAAATTTGGATGGAAAAGGGATCCTGGCCTGTTCAGGTGGTACTGACAGCTCAGTGCTTGCAGTGGCGAGTGCCATGGTTGCAGGCGACAACGTGAAAACAATTTTTATCGATACCGGGCTTCTCAGAATAGGAGAAAGGGAGAGGGTCCAGAAGCTTTTTGATGATTTTCACATAAATGGCCAGATAGTTGATGCATCCGACCAGTTCATTGCAAACCTGAGAGGAGTTACAGATCCTGAAAGGAAGAGGAAGGTGATAGGGGAGACCTTCATCCGGATATTTGAGGATCTGGCCACAGGAAGCGATGCTAAATACCTCCTCCAGGGGACCATTGCCCCTGACTGGATCGAGAGTGGTGGAAAGAACCGGGATGCGATAAAAAGCCACCATAACGTAGGAGGACTGCCAGAGAAGATGAACCTGAAGCTTATAGAGCCCCTCAGGGACCTCTACAAGGATGAAGTAAGACAGTTAAGCAGTGAAATGGGCCTCGATCAGTATCTCCAGCCCTTTCCCGGGCCAGGACTTGCAGTAAGAATTATAGGTGAAGTTACAAGGGATAGACTTGACCGGCTAAGGCGTGCAACGAGGATTGTGGAAGAGATTGTGGAGGGGAAGTACGCCCCTGAGGATAGGCCGTGGCAGTATTTTGCCGTCTATGTCCCTGTTAAGACAACTGGTGTCCATGGGGACAAGAGATCCTATGGTGATACGATTGCAATAAGGGCAGTGAATTCACTGGATGCGATGACGGCAACATTTTCCAGGATAGACTGGGAAATTATTGAGGAGATGTCAGTCAGGATAAGCAACGAGATAGAGGGGATAAACAGGGTTGTGTATGATGTCACGCATAAACCACCGGGGACAATAGAATGGGAGTAAGAAGTGAAATGAATATATATTTAAAAAGAATGAGCATAGACCTTAAGCGTAAAAGAGAGATGAAATAAAATGGGAAATGAACTATTAATTGCGGAAGAGGAGTACCAGAAATCAGGTGTTCACATCGGAACCCAGGTCAAGACACATGATATGGTCAAATACATATTCAAGATAAGAAATGATGGTCTTTACCTTCTGGATATAAACGCAACAGATTCAATGCTCAGAACTGCTGGAAAGATGCTGGCAAGAATACCATACGAGCAGATACTTGTTGTTGCCCAGAGACAGTATGCATTCAGGCCAGTAACGAAGTTTTCTGAAGTTATTGGATCGAAGGCCATTGTCGGAAGGTTCATACCCGGGACACTCACAAACCACCAGCTTCCGACATATACTGAAACCAAGGCCATAGTTGTTACAGATCCACTTGCCGATACACAGGTCATGAAGGAGGCGAAAAATGTTGGAGTTCCAATAATTGCATTATGCGATGCAAACAACAAGACTGATTTTGTAGACCTCATAATACCAAGTAACAACAAGGGAAGGAGATCGCTTGCACTTGTTTACTGGATACTTGCAAGGGAAATACTGAAGAACAGGGGCCAGATAAACAACTACGAGGATTTTAAGTATACAATTGAGGACTTCGAATCTCAGATATGATTTGAGGAATTGAACTCACCAATATTTTTAATTCTTCTTATTTCCACATATACAGGCTTTCCATCCATAATGGAGGCGAATATCATGCTCTTCTTAACAGCCCCTGCCACCCTGACAGCGCGGCTCACCTCGTACCATTCCATTTTCTTTCCTGCCACGTGAATCAGGTATTCGGAATGATTCTCTATGCTGTCTTCATAAGCACGGAACGTACAACCATACTTGAATCCTGTCTTGACAATCATTCCATTCTGTACAAGGTTCCGGTAAATCAGGCTTACGTTCTCCTCAGACTCCGGGTTAGTAAGGATTGAAAATTCCTGTTCTGACAGAAATGAGACAGATCCCACCCTGTCACCCATCCACGCTGGGATGTCTTCCTGTCTCGCCAGACCTCTCTTTCCAATTTTTACAATATCCCGGGGTGTTTTTTCCTCTGTTATATTTTTCCCGTGCAGGTCAGCCGCATTGAGCCGGTAATAAGTCACATCCCCGTCATCATCCACTGAGGCAACGTTCTTTCCCAGCATCTCGTGCAGCCATGCAAAGGTGATGCTTTCCTTTTCCCTGACTGGAACCACCCTTCTTATCACAGACTGTTTCTCATTCTTTCTCACGACGTTGAAAAAGTCCGGATCAATGGAGATTTTTGTTCCTTCTTCCTTAAGCTCCAGATATACCTTGAGTTTGTGTATATCCTCCTCACCAATCAGGTTTGAAATCAAGGAGACCTCGGATTTCAGTGCTCCATTGAATGGCTCTATCCTCCTTCTGAGGTAAAGGTATATCGCCTCATATGGCTTCAGAATGAGGTTCCTTCCATCAACGGTTCCCATTGAATACTTGTTGTGAATGAAAATCGCACTCTTGTCCCCATTGATTTCAAATGCCATACTGTTACAGATGGCTACGTGCTTTGCATTAGAATTTTCCATTTTTCCTTTCCAGAAGCCTGATGACGATATCATCAGTCATCTTTTTCACGGTATCCGGGATCCTGGAAGAAACCATGTATACAGGAACATTGTACTCTTTTGAAAGTGGCTCAAGATCCTCCTGCCATGTCACAGCCTCATATTTCCTGTCAATTTTAGTGGCAGATATAACCATTAAGGGCTTTCTATCGAGAATTGATACAAATTTTATAAATTTATGTATCTCCTTTTCGTTGAGTTCCTTCGTGACGTCCGCAACAATAATGATAACGCTGGAACCAGACATGATCTTCTCATTCTCAACAAACCCGTCTATTTCCTGGATAATGAACTCACTTTCAACCTGCTTCCCGTCATAATTAACTGAGATTTTTTTCCTTAGCAGTCCCTTATTGCCAAAGTTTCCGTTATCACTGTCGTAGACTATTCTTGAAATTAAAGAACTTTTGCCGGATCCAGAGGTACCCACTACGCTTACCTTCCATATAAACCGGCTGGAAATCATGGGTCACGATTTTTTACTCAATTATAATATTTTTCCTTTCGGCAAAAAAATGCCGGAAAAAATTGGATCGGTTTATCGGCAAGGTATATAACTATGGATATGTTTATTTTTGAACTGTAATTGTAGAGGCATGAAATTCAACTTTTCTGAAAGCGTGAACAGGATGAAAACCTCAGAGATCAGGGAGCTTAACAAGATGGCATCAACGCCCGGGCTCATTTCTCTTGGTGGGGGAATGCCAAGCCCTGAAACCTTTCCAAAAAAGGATCTCGAGGAGATAATGGATTACGTAATGGAGAACTTTGCTGATCTCGCACTCCAGTATGGTAACACCCTGGGAAATGACGGGGCCAGAGAGGTCATCTCAGGAATGCTGAGGAAGACTGAAGGTATTGATACAGCAATGAAGAATATCATAATAAACTCCGGCTCCCAGCAGGGATTATACGAACTGGCCACTGTTCTTGCAAATCCCGGTGACACGGTAATCACGGAGGAACCAACCTATGTAGGTGCAGTTTCAGCTTTTTCTGCAAACATGCTGAGGATGGAAGGCATTGAAATGGACCATCAGGGGATGATAGTTGAAAAACTGGAAGAGAAGATTAAAAAGTTGATAGGAGAGGGAAGAAACCCCAGATTTATCTATGTGATTCCAACATTCCAGAATCCTACAGGATATACAATGCCTGAGGAAAGAAGGAGGGTACTCATAGAGATTTCAGAAAAATACAACATACCTCTTGTCGAGGATAATCCATATGGACAACTGCGGTATTATGGGAAGCCGGTTAATTCCATAAGATCGATGAGGGGAGGGGAAAACACCATCTATCTGGGCACTTTCTCGAAGGTAATGACACCGGGTCTGAGACTCGGTTACACTGTTGCTCCTGATGAGGTAATGGAGAAGTTCAACCTGATCAAACAGGCTCTGGACCTTGCCACAAATTCATTTTCTCAATATGTTGCACTCGAATATGTCAGGAGAGGAGTGATCTACAGCCAGATTGAGGAAAACAAGAAAATATACAGGGTAAAGCGTGACAGGATTGTATCTGCACTTAAGGAGAATATGGACGGAATGGCAACGTGGTCAGAGCCGGAGGGTGGTATGTTCGTCTGGGCAACCCTGAAGGGGGACATTGATACGCGGATGATGAGGGAGAGTGCATTTAAGAATGGCGTTGCCTATGTCAGTGGACAGGCCTTCACGACAAATGGCACCCAGAGAAGTAGTATGAGGCTCAATTTCACATTTGGGACTCCCGATCAACTTGAGGAAGGAATAAAGAGAATAAGGAAGACGGTGGATAGTTACATTGGAAAGAAATAAGATAACCATAGTGGCGGGATCATTCGGCCATTTCCATAAGGGCCACAGGAAGCTGTTGCAGGCCGCAGTTGATACGGGAAATTATGTGATCGTAGGATTGACCTCTGATACATATGGAAAGATTACAAAGCATTACGACTTCCCTGATTTCCCTACAAGGAAGCAGCGGATTGATTCATTCCTCAGGGAAAAGAAATGTGGTTATGAGATAAGGGAACTGAAAGACAACACCGGGGATTCAACGAATAATCCCGATTATGACACGATTGTTGTTTCAAGGGAGACGGAGAAAAATGGGCGGATCATTAATGAGAAGAGAAGGAAGAATGGGCTAAGGGAAATGAAAATTATTCCTGTGGATCTTGAGATGGCCGAGGATTTTTTTCCAATAAGTTCCAGGAGGATTGAAAGTGGGGAGATCGATGAGGATGGAAGGAGGCTTGAACCCGTAAAGATATCAGTAAGGACAAACATCAATATTGGCCAGAATTTGGTGGTGGGAATTCTCAGCAATGCATATCAGAATGCCCGTCTTGATGTAAAATATGAACATGACGAAAATACAGATGATCTTAGACCGGAGGAGTTTATAAGGGATCGGGATTTCGCCTTTGCAATATTATGCGATGTATCATATGATTATGAGTCAACGTTTCACCTGTTAAGGGTCAAATGTACTGCTCTCGACAGATATGGGGTTACGACGGTTGGGTACGGTCCCTCAAAGATTATCAGCGATGTGGTTTATCATCAATATGTAAGAGGTGACGGCATGAGGGAGGAAATATTCATAGAAAACGATGGTAATGCACTCAGCAACATGGTATCGCAATCATTCCAGATGTCACTGGAACCCAGAAAAAGGCCATGGGATTATGACATGATGGACTATTTCCAGGAACAGCCCTAGGACTTTTTCCGGAAAAGTTCAATTATCACCGCAATTAACCAGAAGAACAGGATGACCACCGGAACGGATGCCGCGAAGGACGCAAGGAGGATGTAGTAGCTGGTCCCGAGAGATCCACTGCTGAAAACAGGAAAAAAAGTGTTCATTCTTATTCCCATGTTCATTATGTATTGAAGCCCCCCATGCCCTTCGGAGATTCCGTATAAATTGAATGTGCTGTTGTGGATAGCCGAATATACAGCACTGTCTGGAATCATGCTGCTCGATCCACTCATCCGGTATTTTATGAAATTGCTATGAGACATAATAACGAGAGTTGATGCAGCCACGAAAGTGATGAGCATGATGATTTTCTGAAACTTCATCGCTGTGAACCATGTATATCTCGAATAAATATTTAGCTGAGACAGAAGTTATGCGAATCTCACTGCCAAACCCATTTCACATTCCATCGCATAAAATGATCAGATTCAGGTAACAATAGACATATAAACCTGTTTGAAATGTTAAAATGATAATGATGGTAACCAAGGAAGAAATACTCGAGGAATTGAAGATTGTGGAGGACCCTGAAATAGGGATGGATGTTGTGAATCTGGGACTCATATACGATGTCCAGATTGATGGCGACAAGGTATACATAAAAATGACAATGACGGCTCCTACCTGCCCTGTCACACCCTGGATCCTATCTGAGGTTCAGAAAATAGTCGAGAATATGGCAGGAGTGGAAATGGCTGATGTAGAACTGGTCTGGGAGCCTCCATGGAAACCTGACAGGATGTCTGATGTAGCCCGTGAAGCACTGAACATGTGAAGAAATCTTCCTGGCTATATTGACAAAAACACAAATTTATTCCAAAGAGCTGCTATATAATTTATGTGTATGAAATTTCTCACCAAAAAGTGTAGTCTTTATATATAGTTTAAATATAGCAGTTTAGGTTTTTATGAGTGAGAGAGAAAAAATCAACATCGAAAACATTGTAGCCTCGACATCACTTGCTGAGCATCTTGATCTCAGCAAAATTGCACTTGCCCTTGAGGGATCGGAGTATGAACCGGAGCAATTCCCTGGCCTTATATATAGGCTGCACGAACCCAAAACTGCAGTATTGATATTCAGAAGCGGAAAAGTCAACTGTACCGGTGCAAAGAACCTGGCCAATGTGAGGCTTACGATTCAAACCATAATCGGGAAACTCAAGAAGGCAGGAATAGAGGTTTATGATGACCCAGACATTGTTGTTCAGAACATAGTTGCTGTATATGACCTGGAGTCAGATCTCAACCTGACACAGATAGCAATGTCACTTGGACTTGAAAATGTTGAGTATGAGCCTGAACAGTTTCCAGGCCTTGTTTACAGGGTAGAAGAGCCAAAGGTGGTACTCCTTCTCTTTGGATCCGGGAAGGTGGTCTGCACTGGGGCAAAGGAAGAAAGCGAGATAGAACAGGCAGTCATTAAAGTAAAGAAAGAACTGCAGAAAGTTGGGCTTATTTAAGTCTCAACGTTTATTCCCCGGAATATCTGATCGAGAAGTGCTGTTGCATAAATTCCCTTTCCCAGCGTGAATTCAAGTATCTTCGATTCAGTTATTCTCATGTCGACTGGAATGAAGCGAATTCCCCGGTAACTCCCGGTTGAACTCATCTCCCGCTTTTCCTCTATTTCAAATGAATTGAAAGAAATCCCCTCTCTTTCCATCAAGGATTCCATTATTTCGCCGGGGACTCCTTTCTGTTTCACGGTTTCTGTTCCTATGAGTGGAGCCAGTACAGATACTTTCCCTTCTTCTGAAAGTTTTCTGATCCTCTCAATGTTGAATGAATCTACTGGAATCAATTTGTTCTCATCAATATTCCAGTACTGATCCACAGGTGAAACTATATCGCCGCAAACCACCTGGGATGGATTCCCTATCCTGCTCTTCCGCTCATTCAGTATCTGATTGAAAATATATGACTGGTATGCATGGACAAACATAATTTTCAGGCTTCTGGGAAGTGCGTCAAACGAATCCTTATATGATTTTCCAGAGACAAGCTCATACATCATCGCCCTTTCGAACTGGAGATGCTCGGGAAATTCCTTCAGGGCTTTCTGGAAGTCCCATCCTTCAAGAAGGTCAATCCTGTACTGATCATGGTCTATTTCTGGATCAGCAAGATACTCCTTTACAGCGGATTCAAAGCCCTCCTTTATCAGCTTCTCCCCTACCCTGTGCGTGTTGTACCGTATGCTCCCGAATCTCTGAATCCCGAAATAATTCCAGAATCCTCCATTCTGAATGATCTGTTCGAATCCTTCCCTGATTTCATCCGCACTGCTTCCCGTGTCCACCCTTATTGAGAAATGATTTCCCGTCAGATCACCCAGGTTAATGAGAGCGCTGCTTCTGAATCTTTCCAGAATTTCGCAGTCCCTGACGTTGATTCGATCCGGAATTCTTTCAGCGTTTACACAGAAATACTGAGTTGTTACCGCCCTCTTGTCCTTCGTGCCTGCATAAGTAATCCTCTTCCTGCTTATGCCGATATACCTTGCCAGTTCAGACAAAAAGTGATTCGTTTCCCAGTTGGTCAGCCTTATTTTCAGGATTGTATATTTCCCGTCCGAGTCCTCCATGATCTTATTGGAAACCTCATATACCTGGAAATCACCAGGTTCCATCTTTATTGTGTAACTGGTCATCCCTCACACGTATGACTTTATGATCTGGTATCTGTTATCTCTCTCTACCGGGAACATGCCTATTCCCTTCAGTGCCCGTATTATTGTCTCCTTCCTCAGATTTCCAACCATTTTTCCTGTTGCAGGAATCACCTTTTCATCATAGATCGTTCCACCCCAGTCATTGGCCCCGAAGTATATGGACATCTGTCCCATTTCAACACCATTCGTAAGCCAGGATGACTGGATTATGGGCAGGCGCTGGTTAAGCACGATTCTGGAGATTGCTATATTTCTCAGGACTTCCTCTCCACCAACCCTTCTTGTTACAAGGCCTTCTTTTTCCAGCTTTGTATTTCCGGGCTCAAAATTCCATGGAGTGAATGAGAGAAAACCGTTGTACTTCTTTTGAAGTTTTAATAGGGCAAGCAGATGGTCAGCCCTGTGGTATGCATTTTCCACATGGCCGAACATCATTGTTGCGCTTGTCCTTATCCCGAGACTGTGTGCTGTCTCCATTACATCAAGCCACTGCTGCCCACTATTTAATGGCCTTCCCAGGACTTTCCTGACATCACTGGAAAATATTTCAGCTCCTGCCCCCGGGATTGTTTCAAGACCGCTTTCCCTGAGTGAGATGAGGACATCCTTTACGCTTGTCTTTTCCTTCCTCGCAATGAAGGAGATCTCTGATGTTGAGAGCCCATTGATCCCCACACCCGGGACATTCTCCTTTATTTTCCTGAACATGTCTGTATAATATTCCAGCGGAAGGTCAGGGTTCACACCTCCCTGGATAAGAAGCTGTTTTATCCCGTACAGGGAATCAAATTGCTTGAGCCTTTCAACAACCTGATCGGCGGTCATTGTATAGGAATCGTCTTCCTTCCCTGTTCTGTAAAATGCGCAGAAATTACATCTTACATTGCATATATTTGTGTAATTGAGGATCATGTTTGACACAAAACTTACCTGCCTTCCCGTGATGTGATCGGTCAGGATACGGGCTACATAGCCAAGTTTCTTGATATCAACCTCATTATACATATAAGCAATTTCATCCCGGTTTAATTCATCGCCCTTTCTTGCCTTCTGCATAATGTCGATCATGGGATCCTGTACGTTGATCATCATAGCTTACTGATTCTATATTAATAGATAAACAATTGTTATTTTTCCCTGCACATCTGCCACTCTGAAAAATCACCGATACCTGCCCCCGGTACTGAACCCTGAATGTGACATGAGAATTCCAATAGACTCCCCTGCGTGCTCCTGCGGAGATAACAGATGTATGAACCATTCAGAAGTGGAGGGAATGCCGGGTTTATTAGATCCTGACTTACACCTCCGATAAAAATTCCCCTGAAAGTCGCACAGAAACTCCCTGAAATTGCATTGAATACTTATTGCCTGAAGGAAAACTTCAAATTCCAAAAAACATTATAATTAAAGGTATGATACCTTATACATGATTAATTCTTATTCAACAGACTACTGGAAAGCGTTATCAACAGGCGATCACCGATTCACAATGAAGGAAGCAATGGAGATGCTGGATACATTTGATGTACATGAGATCATGGCGCTTGCAGATTCTCTAACCGATTATGAGATCGGGAACAGGGTTACTTTTGCTGTTTCATATAACATAAATTACAGTAATTACTGTGCAGCAAGCTGTCCTATTTGTGCGTTCTATGTGCCGGCTAAAATAAGGGGTAAGACTGACAGGGGTTACGAGCTAAGTGTTGATGACATCAAGAAGGAGCTTCAAAAGGCCAGGATGTACAACCCTACTGAGATCCACATAGTGGGAGGCTTTAATCCGTATCTTCCCATTGAGTATTATGAAACGCTATTTTCAACTGTCAGGAAGTATATGCCTGAAAGTACTCTTAAGGCTCTTACCATCCCTGAAATTGATTTTATTGCGAGGACAACAGGTAATTCACTAAGGGAGACTGTTGAAAGGTTCCACAGGGCTGGTATGGAGGCACATACAGGTGGAGGAGCGGAAATCTTCGATGCAGAAGTCAGGAAGATAATCACAACGCCTGAGAAGATCAGCGGGGAGAAATGGCTTGAAGATGCCAGGATTATTCACTCCATGGGGATTAAGGGAAACTCAACAATGACCTATGGACACGTAGAGAAGTGGAACCATATCATAGATCATATGCTCAGGCTTCGTGACCTTGAATCGGAAGTGCCTGGATTCCTTTCATTCATTCCCCTGAAATACAGTCCCGAGAACACTCCTCTCATGAAAATGGGGAAGGTAAGCGGCCCCTGCTCTGGTGAAAAGGACCTGAAGGTTATAGCACTGGCAAGGATACTGATGGGTCACCAGATAAAGAACATAAGTGTTTACTGGGTTGCAATTGGCAAGGGTGTTGCCCAGATGGCGCTGACAGGAGGAGGGAATGACCTGGTTGGCACAGCAGCAAGTGAAAAGATATTTGGTGCCACCAACAGGAAGGAGCAGACAAGTGTCGAGGAACTGAGCGCAATGATAAATGAGATTGGAAAGGTTCCGGCTAAGAGGGATACATTCTACAATATAAGGGGATACTTTTGAATTCCTTCGAACTCATCAACCTGATACACAGTGAGCCTCTTGCTGCCCACCTTGAGGGAAGGTTCAGCATCCACAGGGGAACGACAAGGGAAAACCTCAAGATGGTGCTTTCTGGAAAGACCGATTATGCCATGGTCTCCATAGTTGATTATTTCAGGCATATGAACGAGCTTGAACTTGTTCATGGACCGACAATAACAGGAAAAATACACTCCATGTCAAATCTGGTTATTTCAAGGGATCTTGATCCTTATCCTGGCATGAATGTGGCAGTTACGGCGGAAACAGATACAACTGCATTCTTCCTGCGGGAGATACTGGATGAGATGTATCCCGGCTCGAATCTGATACGTAGCAGGAGAAGCAAGCCCGATGAACTTCTATCGGAAGAAGATTTTGCGCTTGTTATTGGTAACAACGCGCTTACGGTATATGAATCGAGTTTTCGTGTCCTCTTTGACGTTACAAAAATGTTCGGAAAACTGTTTGACCTTTACAGTATATACGCCGTGACTGTTGCGAGGAAGGATAGCGGAATGAATATCTCCATGAAAGGGGAATTCGAGGTAGAACCGTGGGAGAAAACTGAACTTGTTGATTCAGTGAGTTCTAAGTTCGGCATAAGCAGGAATATCATATCTGATTATTTCTCAGCCATAAGCTATGATTATGATTCTGTCATTGAAAAACAGATTGGGGTAATAAGAGAAATGTATGAGGAGAAGAAGGACAATATCTTCTAATTACAGGCCTTCTCTGAAAAAACTGCTGCAAGATAGATGGGTGTGTGGGTTTCTTGACGCTAAATTTAGGATTTTGTGGAAACATGATCCGGTTTTAGAACATCTCATGATCTGATCTATTTCCCCATCCACACGGGAGTTATATTCATTCCATCCTGAAACCCAAGACATGGTGCTTTATTGAATAACCCTGTCCCTGGATTTGACATCTCGACGACTCCTGGCCTGATATTCTTCACATAGATTCAGTCAATCCTCATGCTTTTCCTTCTTGGGAGATTCCGGGTATAGTATTCATGAACAATGCTCCCATTGATCGATGGAGTGATGCATATTCCTCAGGCATCCCCGGTGCATATGAATTCATATGCAAAGAAAAAATTCCTACCCATGATCAGGGAACTTAAATGGACAGATATGCATGATCTCATCGACAATTATTATGGATATTACGATGAACTTGAGGATGATCCTGATATTGGACTTGCATTTTACAGGATAAAACCTGAGTACAGGAATGAGGTTGAATGGTTTGCCAGCCTCTATGAAGAAGTTATATCTGGAAATGCAGTAGCCGTTGTTGCTGAAGAGGATGGCAGGGCGGTGGGGCTTTGCGACATCCACAGGATAAGACCAAATTCTGAGCTGGATCATGTAGGAACTCTAGGGATCGCCATAATCAGGCAGTACAGGAACAGGGGAATTGGAAAGGAACTCATAAGAAAGGCTCTTGAATTATCAAGAGGTAAGTTTGAGATAGTAAAACTGGAGGTATTTGCAGTGAACAGCAGGGCCATCTCCGTTTACAGGAAGGCTGGATTCAAGGAATATGGTATATTTCCGGATTCCCTCAGGAGGGGAGAAAGATACTATGACCAGATTCTTATGTATTATAGACTGGATGGCGAGACGGGATAACCAGTATTTACCGGTGACCAGAGGAAATGATGTCCATGTTGCGGAAAATATGTTAACATGAATTTTCAGGCCGTGACTGGCTCAGGTTTCCTTGAAATGAATCTGTGCAGTTAATTAATTCCCGCCTGGAGAGAGCAGGGATTCAGGAGACATGAAAAATTTATCTACTTATTTACTCTTCCTTCTCATGTTTGCAGACAAATTGAAGAAGATAAAGGAAGGGCTTACCTTTGACGATATTCTTGTTTTACCGAGCAGATCACCTATAGAGCCCCGGGAGACCGACATAAAAAGCAGGTTTTCCAGACATATAGCGCTGAATGTCCCCATATCAAGTTCCCCGATGGACACTGTAACTGAATGGCAGATGGCAGTTGGCATGTCAAGAACAGGTGGATTGGGAATAATTCACAGAAACATGTCAAGAAATGAAGAGGTTGCCATGGTCAGGAAGGTGAAGAGGGAAGAATCTCTCATTATACGAAACGTTCACACCATAGACCCTGAAACTCCCGTAAGTGTTGCAAGGAATATCATGGAAGAAAAGAACATCGCGGGTTTTCCTGTTGTCCAGGGTGAAAAGCTTGTCGGGATAGTAACCAAGCGTGACATAGAATTCGCCGATGCACAGAAGGGAAAGATCAGGGAGATAATGACAAAGGATGTTATCTATGCGAAGGACAACATAACACCGGAGGAGGCAAGAAGAATCCTCTATGAGAACAGGATAGAAAAACTCCCCCTTGTGGACAACAACGGAAAAGTTGTTGGACTCATAACGTCCAAGGATATTGTTACCAGGCAGAAATTCCCCCATGCAACAAGGGATGAGGAAGGACAGCTCATGGTTGGCGCCGCCGTGGGCCCCTTTGATATTGACAGGGCCCTGCTGATGGAGAAGGAAGGGGCTGATGTGATAGTGATAGATACTGCTCATGCTCACAACGACAATGTTATTGCCTCACTCAGGAAGATGAGGAAGCAGGTTGATGTGGACATCGTTGTGGGAAATATTGCGACTGAACAGGCCGCAGAGGATCTGATTTCATGTGACATTGATGGATTGAAGGTTGGAATCGGGCCTGGCTCCATATGTACTACAAGGGTTGTCGCAGGCATTGGTGTCCCACAGATAACGGCAATTACAGAAGCAGCAGATTACGCAAAGGAACACGATGTTCCGGTGATTGCAGATGGGGGAATCAGGTTTTCAGGTGATATTGTCAAGGCGATTGCAGCCGGTGCTGAATGTGTCATGCTCGGTTCCCTCCTGGCCGGAACTGACGAGAGCCCTGGTGCAGAGATGATCATAAATGGCAGAAAATACAAGACATACAGGGGAATGGGTTCAATCGGTGCTCTTTCCAGGGGTTCTGATAGATATGGCAAGTTCAGCGGAAGCAAGTTTGTCGCTGAGGGAGTCGAGGGGGCTGTCCCCTACAAGGGAAAAGTTGAGGAGGTTGTATACCAGCTGAGTGGTGGAATCAGGGCAGGAATGGGTTATGCAGGATGCAGGAATATACAGGAACTCAGGACAAAGACAGAATTCATAAAAATCACGAACAGCGGATTGAGGGAAAGCCATCCTCATGATATAAGGGTAGTATCGGAACCACCAAACTACCAGATGTTTTCAAACTGATCCGCTGGCTTCATTGGAATGCATCTAAACAGGTCCATTCCTCAAATTTACCATCTCACTATTTTCATTCAGGATTTCAGCAATAAGTGGTTTCACCGAATCACCCCTATCCTTCAGGTTGAAGGGGTACGCCTCCCTTCTTACAATTATGTCGTCAGGGAATATGGCACACTCATAATCCCTCTCGTACCTGTACAGATCCTTCCCGGACAGTTCAGGCCTCCTGTAATCGATAACCGGAAGATTCCTGACATTCATCCTCCTTCCAGCAGTCTTGCCATAAATCGTTGCAACCTTTCTTGACACCGATCTGAAGTTCGTCAGTTTTCCGCCATAAATATTTATGAAATTTCCTTCCGTCTTTATCACAAAACCACGAGATATTGATCCTGGATCATCACTTTCGCCATAGAGGGGCCTGATTCCTGCATATGAATAGGTTATGTCTGAATAACTCAGGCCCGGGAAAAGCCTTCTCGCGCTTTCAAGTATATATTCCACGTCCTCGCTGTCAACCATGAAGTCATCGGGCGATCTTACGAACCTGTCGGTTGTTCCAATTATGGTTACCTCCCCACGAGGTATTATGAACATCTGCCTCCCGTCAATGTGCGATCTCAGTACAATTGAATCCTTTATTCCTATCCTCTCTGAAGATACTACTATGTGGATTCCCTTGCTTAATTTAAGACTCCCGGAGAATTCTGGGTCATACATTCGGGAAATCTTCCCTGCCCAGGGCCCTCCTGCATTTATAACAAATCTCGCCTTGACCTCACTATCCTTATGCCGGATTTCATCGGTGAACCTTATCCTCACAAGATTCTCTTCCCTTGCAATTTCCTTAACAGTGGAGTAATTGAGGCACACTGAACCCTTCCTAACTGCAGATACTATGTTGTATATTACCATCTTTGTGTCATCGGTGAAGGCATCCATGTAATTGAAATAGCCACTCACGCTGACGGGCATCTCTCCGCCATTCTTCACGAATCTTGGAAATGAGACATGCCCGCTAAGTACGTTGTAAACGAAGATGCCTAGCCATAGTGTACCCCGCTTCCATGAATACTGGTCAACAAGTATCCTGAAGTTCATTGGCCTCACTATTTCGGTGTGGCTGAGGAGATAATTTCTCTCATGAAGGAGGTCCCTTACCTCCCTTACTTCAAGATTGGCAAGGTACCTTATTCCCCCATGTATCAATTTTGAGGATCCAGAACTGGTTCCGGACCCAAAATCACCCTTCTCCAGTAGAACACATTTAATTCCGTTTGATGCAAGGATGTTGGCGATACCTGCCCCGGTGATCCCACCCCCTATTATTGCGACATCAAAAACCGGTTCATTTCCAGAAAATGAATCTATCCACTCACAGCGTTTCCTGAGATCAAACATGGACTTATCAGTGGTACCCATCAAAATGCTATCAAAGCAGGCGATATTATTTTACTGGAGGGACACGAGGTGCCATGAATTGGCTGCGATAATTTTGTTCCCGCCTGCAAGAAGTCGCCAAAGAATGAAGCAGGCTGCACATGCCGTTATTATTGCTTTAGGGGCTCCCGGGTGTTTTTCCCCTGATTCCTGAAAAGACGCTGCTGGCAGTGATGCGCATATTGACAGTGAGATGCTCATTCCTATCTGCACACTCTACAGACATTCCACAGACATTCCACAGGTGATTATCTTCATTTCTCCGACATTGAAAAATACATTCCTGTTTTGCCGGCAGTATAATTTTTAAAGGTGTCTTGATATCTTGTCCCATGGTATTCAAGGTCGTAGGCCACAGGGGTAACCCGTCTCAGTACCCTGAGAACACGATAGCGTCTTTCGTAAGTGCCCTGAAATGCGGTTCCTCTGGAGTGGAAACCGATATACAGATCACAAGGGATAAAGAAATTGTCATTTTTCACGATGACGACATGAAGAGGCTTACTGGTGAGCCTGGAATGATTGGGCAGTACACCCTTGCAGAACTGAAGGAGATGAGGGTCCTGGGAACTGATGAGGCCATACCCACACTCCAGGAATTCCTTGATTCAACGAATGGAATCGAGAGATTCATTGAGCTCAAGGCAAGGAATGAAAAGGGTGAAAGGATAAACACAGGCCTGGAAAAATACCTGAACAGTTTTTTCCATGATAATTACACCGTGGATATTCACTTCATATCATTTGACATTGAGGCGATAAGAAACATGAAGGAATATAACAGGAATTACAGTGTTGGACTGGACATAGGCAGGGAAACATCCCTCATCTGGGATAGCATGATGAAGGATCATATACCGGATTTTCTGGACTTCGTCATACCGGAATACTCAATAATTGAAAATGAGGATAGGGATCTGGGCAGGAACAGTTCAAGAATCATTCCATGGGTTGTGAATGAACCGGAGAAACTGGAAACGCTGAAGAAGAAAGGAATTGATGCTTTCATGACTGATATGCCCTGCCTCATGGCAGGGTATTCCTGAAATTATCAGGCTCATCTGGCCTTTGTCCTGTCCTTAACAGCAGCACGTGCTGCCGCAAGCCTTGCGATTGGTATCCTGAATGGCGATGCTGAAACATAATTGAGCCCGATCCTGTGGCAGAATTCTACAGTCTCAGGATCTCCACCCTGCTCTCCACATATGCCTATTTCGAGCGTCTTGTTGCCCTTCCTTCCCTTCTCCACAGCCATTTTCATCAGTTCTCCAACTCCCTCAAAATCGACTGTCCTGAAGGGATCTCCGGGAAGGACACCTTCCTCAAGATACTTTGACATGAACTTCCCCTCAGCGTCATCCCTGCTGTATCCAAAGGTCATCTGTGTAAGATCATTTGTTCCGAAGGAGAAGAAGTCTGCATGCCTGGCTATCCTGTCTGCTGTGATGCATGCCCTCGGGATCTCTATCATGGTACCGAACTTATAGTGGACCTCCCTGCGTCCCATTGCGTTTATGGCAACCTTCTCGAGCCTTTCCCGCAGTATGGATAGTTCCTTCTCAGTCCCGACAAGTGGAATCATGATCTCCGGAAAGATCTTCTTTCCCTCTGACATCACGTTTATCGATGCCCTGATGATCGCCTCCACCTGCATCTCATATATTTCTGGAAACACTATTCCAAGACGGCATCCCCGGAAACCAAGCATAGGGTTAAATTCCTCGAGTGATTTTATTGCCTCAAGCATTTCTGTCTCTGTCCCAAGGGTTGAGAGAATCTCATCCATTTCCTTTGAATCTGCCGCGTTCTTTAACCTGAACTTCAGCGAGTGAATGTTGTTCAGCACTTCCTCCTTGTCAGGAAGAAATTCATGGAGCGGTGGATCCAGGAGTCTGATAATAACAGGGAATCCTTCCATTGTCCTGAAGAACTCTGTAAAATCATAAATCTGCATGGGAAGTAACTTGCTGAGGAAGAATTTTCTATCCTCCGTGTTCCTGCTCATGATCATCGATCTCATGATTCCAATGCGCTCATTTCCCAGAAACATCCTCTCAGTTCTTGCAAGACCTATCCCCTCACCTCCATTTTTCCTTGCCATTATTGCTTCCTCAGGTGTGTTTGCGTTTGCACGAACCCCGATTTTCCTCAGCTCATCAGCCCATTTGAGGAGATGCTCTATATGGATTCCAACCTGTGGCTCCTCAAGGTCAGTTATCCCGAGTATGAACTCCCCCTTGGTACCATCTACTGTGATCATGTCGCCTTCCCTCAGGATTGTTCCCCCTATGGAGAGGGATCTCTCCCTCACGTTGACATTCATGGATTCAACACCAACAACAGCCGGCTTGCCCATTGCCCTTGCCACCACTGCAGCATGGGAAGTCATTCCTCCCTTCTGGGTCAGGAATCCTTCCGAAACAGACATTCCACGAACATCATCCGCGGTGGTTTCAGGCCTTACCAGGATCACCTTCTTTTTTTCCTTCGCAAGTTCGACTGCCCTGTCCGATGAAAATACTATCGTCCCGATTGCTGCCCCGGGTGAAGCTGCAAGTCCCTGGCCAAGGACCTTCTCCCTCCCGGTCTTCCTTACCTGCGGATGGAAGAGGATATCCAGTGTTGATGGGGTCACCCTCATGACCGCCTCTTCCCTGGTAATCAGCCCCTCATCAGCCATCTCCACTGCAATTCTGACTGCTGCCCGTGCACTCCTCTTTCCACTCCTTGTCTGGAGCATGTAGAATTTCCCCTTTTCAATTGTGAATTCCATATCCTGCATGTCCCGGTAATGCCTTTCCAGTATCTCTGCGCTTTTTACAAATTCCCTGTACGCGTCAGGCAGGATCCTCTCCATTTCGGATATCCTTCTTGGAGTCCTGATTCCAGCAACAACATCTTCGCCCTGCGCATTCTGCAGGAATTCCCCGAAAAGAACCTTCTCCCCACTGTTCGGATCCCTTGTGAATGCAACTCCGGTTGCAGAATCCTCCCCCATGTTTCCGAATACCATTGAAACAATATTCACTGCGGTACCGAGTGTTTCCGGAATCTGGTTCAGCTCCCTGTAGACCTTTGCCCTTGGGGAGTCCCATGAATTGAATACTGCTTCTATTGCAAGTGTCAGCTGCTCCTTTGGATCCTGCGGGAAGCTTTTTCCCATGGATTTGTAGACCCTGTCAAATGCCTTGCTTATCTCCTCAAGCTCATTCTCATTCAATTCTATGTCATGCTTCTTCCCTGATCGTTCCTTGATCTTTTCTATCTCTCCCTCGAATTTCTCGTGATCTATTCCAAGGACAACAGTACCGAACATCTGCTTCAGTCTCCTGTAAGAATCAAGGGCAAACCTCATGTTCCCCGTTGATTTTGCCAGGCCTTTGATCGTTGAATCGTTCAGCCCAACGTTCAGGATGGTGTCCATCATTCCTGGCATGCTGATGGGAGCTCCAGACCGGACCGATACAAGCAGGGGGCTTGATGTGCCTCCAAGTTTCTTTCCAGTTTCGGCCTCAACCCTTGCGAGTGCCTCCATTGCAGAATCCATCATTCCATCTGGAAATTTGCCAGTTTTCTGGAAAATTATGCAGGCTTCTGTTGTTATTGTGAATCCCGGCGGGACAGGCAGCCCGATCTTTTTCATTTCTGCAAGGCCTGCACCCTTGCCTCCAAGAAGATCAGCCATGTCCTTATTTCCCTCTTCAAACATATAAACAAGCTTTTTTTTGTCTGTCACAGCTGATTTATGGGTGTATATATAAAAAGATTATCCATAGGCAATATAGATGATTGCGAGTCTCGTAACCATTTTTGAATACTTTTGCGATGGTTAAAAAGATTGGTCAAGATTTATCCTTATGATGCAATAAGGTATTTATATGAATAGGTTTTATGTACAGACAGATCATGGCAGAATTTCCTATTTAAAGAAAGAGGGAAATCCTGTAATTATTATGCTTCATGGCATGGGGGGAATGGGAAATAATTTTTTGAAGATTTCCGGATGTGTGAATGGAGACTATGGGTTTGTTTTTCCCGATCTTCTTGGTCACGGCAAATCTGATAAACCCGAAAACATAACAGTCGGAATTCAGGCCGAAGCCATTGATGAATTGATAAGGGAACTTGGAATCGAGAAATATTACATAGGAGGAAATTCTTATGGTGGTTGGGTCAGCCTCTATCACGAATACATGTATGGAAGCAGCATGGGAATGATTCTTATAAGCAGTGCTGGAACCAATCCGACCGTCAGTGAATATGGAGGAGAGAATGAGGAGGCCTTTATAGAGCGAATAATGAAGATGAATCCGGCAAACGATAAGGAATCCATAAGGAATATGCTCAGGAATAACGGTGACGGGGATTTCAAGATCACTCCAGGGATTCTGGGGAAGATAGAAAAAAAATCACTGGTGATTTGGGGAAGCAACGACAGGATGATTCCACTGGAATATGGGAAACTGATTCACGATGGATTGCGGAATTCCGAGATGCATATAATAGAAGGAGGTGGACACACTACACATGTTACACATTATGAAGAGGTGTGCTCACTTATAAACAATTTCCTTGGAGGGAAATGAGTAATATCCAGGATCCTCTGATTTCCGGAGTTCCCTCTTTTCCTCAACCTTCCCATCAGAATATATCACAGTGAATCTTGTCATCTTCAGTGCCTCAAGTTTCACGGTCCTCACACCATTGTTCTCTGTATAGGTATCAATGAAGAGGGAATCCCCTCCAAAATTCTCGTTGGCTGAATTTACTGACAGCACGCTTATCCTGTTCTCAAGAGCCCTTGCTTCAATGTATGTGTGCCATTCCTTATGGAAATCGTTCCGTATCAGTGAGGGATTGATCAGGAGGGTTGCCCCCTTCATTGCGCTTATCTTTGCATAGAACGGGAAATCTATATCATAACATATTGGAACTGCAAACGCAATATCGGGTGTCCTGAATATATTGATGATCCTTCCTTTCTCCACCCTGCCCCTCTCCCTGTCAAATGGAACTAATTTATCCTGAAAACCGATGGTGCTGCCGTTCATGAATATATATGATCTGTTGAAAATCCCTCCTGAAGTCTTCTCAAGAATGGATCCGGCCACCACTATCCTGTTCTTTGAGATATTACTGAGCATCCTGAATGACCTTGATTCTGAGAAAGGCTCGAAGACATCAATAATGAATCTTTCGGGAAATGCAACAATGTCGAGACCTTCATAATTCTGGTTTCCCAGCATATCCAGCATCTGCTCCTCCTCAAGTGGACCAACCTGGAATGCCCCAATTTTCAACCGTTCCTGCATCAGATTTGCATCTCCCTTATTACGAATTCAGCAAGCTCCATCTTATTCATTAACCCGTTCTTAATTCTTTCGCTTCCCCTGAAT
The DNA here is from genome assembly GCA_023381355.1 of Thermoplasmatota archaeon. Classification (GTDB taxonomy): domain Archaea; phylum Thermoplasmatota; class Thermoplasmata; order Thermoplasmatales; family Thermoplasmataceae; genus Cuniculiplasma. Next base: position 50,394 of record JAMCUL010000019.1, read on the forward strand.
ATTGAGTATTCGTTGGTCCCCTTATCAAATGGGTGATCCGAGACCCTGTTGAACACTGTCATATAATCAACGGTTCCTGACGGTACAAACCCGTCCTCTCCGAGCTTGAAACGGATTATCCTTGGCTTCCTCTTCCATGACCGGGATTGCTCCAGGATGGTGACCACGAGCTTCTCCCTGCGCTTCAGGTTGATAGCCACATCAGATTTGCTTTCAATTTTCCTTTCGGATTTGTCATAACTGAAGTCTGAGAGTGCAGCAGGTATGATGATGAAGTCAAACTCCTCACCCTTCAAAAGGTTTACCGTTTCCCTGTAGAAATCATCCACATCCTCTGCTCTTCTCCACTCGCAGTACAGCGGTATCCTGAACTGTGAATTACCCAGGTATACTATCCTGCTGAAGCCGTGCCTCATTGCTGTCCTTGCAAGAGCAATCCCTGTTAATCCGGAACTCCTGTTGATGATGCTTCTAACCGGGTCAAGCTTAAGTTCGCTTCTCCCGGAAATAATGAGCACTGACTTGCCGTTATAATCCTCCCGGAGTATGGAATCTATAATTTCTTCTGACCACATTATCTTGGCCTTGCCATCTTCTATTCTCGGCTGGACGATCCTTATTCCAAGGTCAGTCAGGGTTTTCATATTTCTTATGTTGATTGGATTTCTGTACATCTCAAGATGCATGGCAGGCACAATTACAATGGGAATTCCCATTCCGATGGCGTTGGAAAAGAATGTTTCTGCAACACCATCGGCAATTCCGTTGGCAATCTTTCCAATCTGGTTATATGTGGCAGGACACATCAGCATGACGACTTTCTTCTCCATGTTTTCGATCATGGCAATGTGTTCCATGTTTCCTGTGAGTTCACTTATCACAGGATTTCCTGATGCCCATTCCAGTGCCTGTGCACCGATCATCCTCGATGCGGACTCTGAGAGGATGCAATGAACCTCTGCACCTTCGTCGCGCAGGTCCCTGACAATATCAGGTGTCCTGTATGAGGAGATACTACCTCCTACGGACATCAATATCACGTATCCTTCAAGCGAGCCATGGCCTGTATCTACCTGTATATGCCCCACACCCCATTGGCCACTGCTGTGTTTTCGTCCTCATCATTGAACATGTTCATGTGGATGAATGCATGGCTCCTTCCATGGGATTTGGATTCGGAGACAATCCTGGCATAACTGCCGGAAAGTGACCTCATGAAACTTGTGTTCATTGAGATCGTGAAGCCATTAACAACACCATCTATAGTGAATATAGTGAGAGAACCAGCAATGTCAAATAATCCAAGTATGATGCCGCCGTTTACTATTTCGCCCATCCTGAGCATATCTTCCACTATTTCAACCCTGATCTCAAGGTACCCCTCCCTTGACTCAATTATCTTCATGTTGAAATGCTTCATGAAGTTGTCATTTTCCATCAGAGTTCTGAGTCGGCCTTCCCTGTCCATGCCATGACAACTTTCCTTTATATTTAATGTCTTTCAGGAATTCAATGAATCGCCAGTACCGGCTGTGTCAAAACCTGCCAGTAATCCAGAGACTGCCGTATGTCAGGGTTTACAATGAATCCAGTTCATATCCGGGATCGCTGACATAAACCTGGGTGGAACTGCAGGAGGTGGTTCATTATCTGTACAGAAAATTAGTTTTTAAACATAATAAAACACTAATTATATTTGTATAATAGCAGGTAAAAAGCAGAAAACAATATTAATAATTGAGATATATTTAGTTATGGAAACTACAACATCCAGACTTGAGAAGGTCGCCGAGATGTTGAAACTGTTCGGGCTTTCTGCATATGAGGCTCAGGGATTTTCTGCTCTTGTATATCACGGGGTGGCTAATGCCGATGAGATAGCGGATACTGCAAAGATCCCAAGAACTTCAGCGTACAAGGTGATGGAATCTCTTGTGGAAAAGGGATACGCAAAGGAAACTGAGGGAAGGCCGAAGATGTTCAAGCCAGAAGATCTGGAATCCTTGAGGAAGAAGATAGACATGAGGGTGCAGGAGCTCTTCTCCGAGATGAGGATGATGCAGGAAGAACTCCCTTCTAAGGGAGACCCACAGCTTGTTTACACAATATATGGCAGATCCAGGGTCATGAATAAGATTTCAGAAATGATAAACCTTGCCGAAAAAGAATTATACATATGCACGCCAATGGTAAAGGAAATGAGACTTGAGATGAAGAAGAATATTGAAAACGCCCTTAGGAGAAATGTAAAGGTGATTTTTGTAACGCCACCAAACAAAAGGGTTCCGCCAAATGTGCAGACCTTCAGGAAGGAGGGGCTGATCGCAACAGACATAGTCTCTGACAGAACCAGGGCTCTCCTTGCAGGCCCAGATCTGAACGCCTGTGGGTATACAGACAACCCTGCACTGGCAATGCACGTTTACCAGTTTGTACAGATGATTATTGACAGCAGCGATTTTCATATATATGGTGGAAACGAATGAAAATAACGGAAACCCATATGATTGGCGGACATCTATCAACCTCTGTCGGAATTGAAAATACCCCATTGACAGCGAAAAAGTTCGGGTTCAGGGCATACCAGGTTTTCTCAAAGAATCAGATGCAATGGAAGGCAAAGGATATCCCAGCTGATGTACCCGGGAAATTTGAAAATAACCGCAGAGACAACAGTATTGCCAGCGTTATGGTCCACGCATCATACCTGCTTAATACAGCGTCCAGCGATAATGAACTGAGAGATAAGGTAAGGGAAGGATTCAGGATGGAAATAGAACGATGTGATATCCTGAAAGCTGAGCTTCTGACCTTCCACCCGGGCTCATTCAAGGAAGCAACCCTGAAGATCGGGATAGAGAATGTCACGTCAATGCTCAACGATGTGATGTCAGCAAAGCAGAAGGTGAACGTACTGATAGAAAATTCTGCAGGGCAGGGAAACAGTGTTGGAAAAACTTTTGGAGATATTGCAGAAATCATAGACGGTGTGCAGTATAAGGATAAGATTGGAGTGTGCCTGGACACGTGCCACGCCTGGGCTTCAGGTTATGATTTTACGAATGAGAAGGGATATGAAGCCATGATGGATGAGATCAGGAGTACCATTGGAATAGGAAAAATCATGGGATTTCACCTGAATGACAGCAAGAAGGGACTTGGGGAACATGCTGACAGGCACGAACAGATTGGGCTCGGAAAAATTGGAGCAGAAGGATTTTCCCTGCTTATAAATGATCCTGCATTTTACCATCTACCCATGATCATGGAAACGCCACTTGGGGAGGACGGGTACATGGATGATCTGGCCGCACTTGAGAAAATTCTCTGACAGGAAGTGAATAGGTGAAATTAGGTACTTTTAAGCCAATTATTTATGAGATGGGAAATGGAGACGTCACTTCTCCACCATATGACACACTCACAGATGATGAAATAATAAAACTGAGGAAAAATCCTTACAACATACTCAATCTGTCAGGATGCGGAGATGAGGATGAATGCAGGAATCTAATAAAGAAATGGCTTGATACGGGAATATTGAAGAATTTTGACATGCCTTCCCTCGTAATACTGAGGCAGAGATATTCCAACGCAGGATCTTTTTTTGAAAGACTTGGAGTCATCGGGACTGTTGATGTAGGAGATCCAGAAAACAGGCTACTGGAACATGAGAATGTAATTCCTGAATATGTAAAACAAAGAAAAGACCACATAACAAGGCTTGGTGCACAGACCGAACCAGTCTTTACAGTCGTTGACTCTACCGGGCTCCATTCCATACTCTCAGAAATCATGGAGAGAAAAGGGTGTGCAAAATCCTATGAAGAGCCAAGGGGAACATGGAACGACATATGCATTGTGCACGAAGAGGAATACATCAACAGGATTTTCAGGGATCTGGTTGACAGGACTGCAATTATCGCCGATGGTCATCACAGATACATGGCAATGAAGGAGATTTTCCATGAAACTTCTGGCTACTGGAACAGAATGCTTGTTTATGTTACCTCCATAGAATCCGACGCGACAAGGATTGGAGAGGTCCACAGGATATTTGATATCTGGGATGGAGTTGATGCCGATCTGTCCAGATATTATGATTTTGAAAAATTTGATGGAGAGGGGAGGGTTCCGGCTCCATCATTCCTTACAAGAGAGAAAGCAATTGTGCTGAAAAAAAACAAGGCAAATAGCCGCCAGGAAGATGTATACCTGATTGAGGAGTTCCTTAATTCAGGAAGATCGAAGAAGAACAATCTCGGAATGGAATATACTTCAAGCCTGGACAAGGTAACTGAGGAGATAGAAAAGGATGAACACAAAGGGGCGATCATAATGCCGGTCTGGAACAAGAAGAAGTTCTATGAACTAGTTAAGGATGGAAAACTGCTCCCTGCCAAATCCACATATTTTTATCCCAAAATTCCATCAGGGATTGCGTTTTACACTATGGAAAAACTTCAGTGCCACTGTAGCTCAGGAGGTAGAGCAGCTGATTCGTAATCAGCAGGTCGGGGGTTCAAATCCCTCCAGTGGCTTGTATCACAAAATATTGAGTTTTTAACATAATGCAAAGTGTTTATTTTCAGAACTTACTGATTTTCATTTTCCTGTAAGTTTACTTTGAGTAAATATTGGATTTTCTCTTTATTTTCAACTGTTTTTCAGATATGAGATAGTGAGATTTTTTCCATACTGAATTCTACATAATCTTCAGTATAACCAGTCATGCAAATTTTCACCGATTGTTCGAGAAGAAGCGCATCCCAGAGTAGGTGCAAGATATTCTGATTAGGGAGCATTATAAACACATTGAATCCCGATATAAACTCAAGCAAGATTCCATAATAACAGGCTTGTGATAACTTACAAGTTTATCCATGAACCCACATGAAAGTCCGATGACCCAATAAATTTTTGAATTGAATACAAGGATTTTCTTTACAGGAAAATATCAAGAAGAACCAGTTTAGATAGAGTACTATCTACAACAAAGAAAGACTGCACTCTGCAATTGATTACAGAACACCAACGGAGGTATATGAGAAATAGAAAGAAAACGTAGTAGAGTAATCGACATAAGTCAATCTCACCCAGAATTACGTGTCCAATCCATACACGAATTGTGAATGATTTGACCCTAAATAACCAACACGTTTTATCTATCCATGGGGAATTATTTCATTTATTCTTACACTGAGTTGGGGATACTATCCCCAAAGTTCTGTAATCATTTTGGATACATCTCCCGATCATTTCCTTAATCACATCAATTCATTTAGAAAATTTAAATGATTTGAAAGAGGATAAAAAACATCGTCCAAATGATAAAGGGAACACATCAATGATAGGGATGACAGGTATCTTACCGTTGATCTCACACATGTGCTGTCAATGAACGATGGAATAATATCAGCGAGACTTGGTAACAACAGCATGGATCAGTACCTGCCTCATGTACTGATCCTGTATTCACTGGATCATGAGAGACCATCTTATTTGCATGCTTCTAGGATACATTAACGGTGTTGCGCCACTGAGGATGACAATGCTTGAATCAAATATATCAAAAATTGTTCTTGTACCTGATTCTGTAAACGTTCAAGAGCACAATACATGGGGATAGTTATTACATAGGGATGACAAATAGCTGCAGGGATGGATGTTCATCAACTTCATGGCACTCACGATAAATTACAGCATATATGCCTTGCTGAAGTCAAAGAACATAATTGATGGACACGGCATACCTATTGTGTAAATTGGCAGGAGTTATAGCTCAATATGCGTTCTGATGAAAGTTGAATCGATTCCGACTACGCTGAGGAGTCTACTGTATAAGGAGAGATAATGCGCCATTATTTACGGACACATGAGGGAGTAGAACATCTCAACGAATGCCAGTTATGGCCTTTTCGTATCAATCTTGGAAAGTTGTGAGTTGCTGATTCCACTCTCTATTGCAGTATCTGTGAGTTCCTGATTCCTCATTGCGGATTTCATAAGGAGAACTGTGTGATCCAGGAGATCAGTCTTCTTTGAATGTTCATCAACAAGGGTGGTTTCAGAAATATCTGAACAGATATTCGTAAGCCCCTTTCTGACAAGAACGAGCATGGATTAATAATTACATCATAGAATAAATATGATATCGGTCGGACAAAAAGTTAAATATTGGAAAAAAGATTATATTATCTGACTTGATCATTTTTTACTCGACTTTTACATCCAAGGCAGTTCAGCCATCACCAGTAGTTGTTAACGGAGGGGCGGAGCAAAATGCCACTGGATGAGATATCAAAGAAGATTATTCGTAAATTCCAGTGGCCGATCAGTGGAGATTCGAGTTTCACAAACAAACCTTCTGTCTACAAGATGGCAAGGGAGTTCCACGTGCATCCGAAAGTTATTAAGAACAGGATAAACAACATGCTGGAATCAGGATTGATTCGAGGGGTAAAGTTTTACGCGAACAGCAGATTTGTGCCCTGGAATCGTTACTTCATTTTGATTGGTGCCGGAAATAGTTTTGCTAAAGAAATTCATGACCACTTTTCAGAATTTTCCCAGATAGAACGTGTGATTTTTGGTACCCTCAAGTTGCCGAACCAACCAGATGCTAATGGCGATGTAAACGTTGAAAGAGAATTTTCCAGCATTTCCATGATTGCCTCAAATGATTCAGATATGAAAGTGCAATTGTACAATCTTGAAAAAACACTTGGTCACGCGCTGAATATTGCGGAGATAATGAACGAGTCTCCTAAAAAAGAAGAAGTGATATCCCCCGGTGAGCAATACATTCTGAATGCCGTTTTGTATCAAAACCCTTTGTCGATGAGCATAAATAAAATTGCCCACGAACTTGGAGTGCCTGCCCGTACAGTCCGCAGAAGGGTCATGAGAATGCTTAATGCAGGCGTTATTTACGAGGAGGTTTCGCTTGACACCAATATTGCACAGGGTGTTCTATTGCCCAGCATCATCTTAAATGGGGACTACCAGAAATGGCTGCCTGCAATAAATGAGTCTAAATTCCTGCAAGAGAGATTGCTATTATACAAGAACTGGTCCAGGTTTTCTTTTTTCATATTTTACGCAGAAACCTTCTCCAACGTTGACCAATTAATCGCCCATGCAAGAGAAATTGATCCGGCAAGCATGTTGACATACAGAAATGGGTCATACAACAATCCGCATGTAAAATACCCTCCGCCGGAAATTGAAGAATGAGCCGAGCGGATTAAGCATCATCTATTGATAATTCAAACGACCATTGTCCTGCGGAGGAATACTACTGAAAATGCCTGCAATCGTAAATTGACCATTGACAGAGAGGCATCATTGGACTCATGTGGGTTCCTTCTCATATCTTCTGTCACATTCCAGCACTTTTTGTATCGTATCGCCTAATATATTCACGCTCGTTTTCTTTTGCATGGAAAATCAAAAAAACGGTATGAGAATGATAGGGATTAACGTCCTTTCCGTGGTTGTCGTAATTGCACTTCTGGGTGCATCGTTCGCATTGGTAGGTGGCCATTCGAACCAGGGTCCAGCCTCAAATGGAGGATATTTGCCTTTCCAGGGCGGATCAGGAGGATATACGCTTACAATAAAGGAGACGGGACTTCCTGCGGGGCATCTGTGGAATGTTTCCCTCGGAGGATCTGGCTCAGGAGGATTCGTGTCGACTAGCGAGAGTTCGAACTCCACCACAATCCAGTTCACGCTGGCAAACGGTAATTATTCTTTTACCCCTGCAAGTGTGGGTTATGCAACCAATGTGACCATTACCACTCCCAATCAGATGCCATATTCTGTAACTATCAGCGGCAGCAACCTGGCTTACAACGTTTATTTCTACAAGACGTATGCAGTCACGCTTGTCGAGAAAGGTCTTCCGTCAGGCAGAGATTGGATGTCAGCTTTAACAGACTTGAGTTACAATGACGTTATTTTGTCTAACATAACTTCCAGCAATATGACAGTCTTTAGCTTGATAAATGGGACCTGGGTTGCATCAGCCGTACCATGTGTCAGCGGATATCAAGCGTATTTTAACAATTCAGATCAGACATACCAGTTTTTAGACATCAATGGTGGGGGGCCAATGACGGTAAACATCCATTTCATCAGGGTATATAATATCAGTTTTACTGAAACAGGCCTTCCGGCAAACAGCATGTGGAAAATAGATATTGCAAATACCTCGATGGAGAATAAGGGTATTTTCAATACCGTTTATGTAACGGCGGCGAATTATACGCTGCCGGAATTTAACGGCACGTGGTACTACAGCTTCAGCACATCGGTTCCGGGAGGATACATTGCTTATCCATCCACAGGATCCGTTCAGGTCGCAGGGCATAACGTTTCAGTCGCTTTAACTTTTTCCACGGCCTTGTCGAATGGACATTACTTCTTGAACTTCACGGAAATGGGCCTTACGAGTGGGACCTCATGGTATGTGACACTTAACGGAAGCACAGAATCTTCCACCGCAAGCACAATAACTTTCTCTGTAACTGACGGAACCTATTCATACCTTATAGGTAACGTTACCGGGTATACAGTAATGCCATCATCCGGAAAGTTAACCGTCAGCGGAAGCAGCATCACTCAAACTGTCAAATTCACCCCTTACGTTACAACGCCTCCAGTGTGGGCATTCGTCGGGGCAAATGCGACTTACAGGCTCACCTCGGTTTACAAAGGCAGTACATACAGCATTAATATGACAATGCAGGTAATTGCTGTCAATTTGAGCAACAATACAGTTGAACAGAGAATGACGACCCAAAGCACAACTCCTGGGAAAGCAAACGTTACTACAGAGTATATTAACTGGAATGACTTCAATCTATGGCTTGGCAAGAGCCTGATATCAGAGTTGAACAACGGTACCAGCCCAATGGGGTTGAATGCCAGCCTTAGCAACTCGGTAGAGATAAGCACCCCTGATGGAACGTTTCTTACGGACAGAATGGTGATTTCATCAAATGAACAGAGTTTGGTCTTTTATTTTGATATGTATTCCGGGATACTTGTTGCTCTTTATGGGACAAATGCAACAGGCAGCATAACACTCAACATCACATCCACAAACATCCCAGAAGCCAGCACGACTGTGTCTTATTATACCGTAACATTCTCGGAATCTGGCCTACCGGCAGGAACAGAATGGTATCTCAATCTGAGCAATGGCATGACGTACTCAACAACAGCCGATACAATATCCATACAGGAACCAAACGGAACTTATTCTTTCGCCGTTGCCTCGTCAAACAAGATGTTTGACCCCTCGCCTTCTTCAGGTACACTCACTGTTAAAAAAGGATCGGTGTCAGTATCCATAACATTCTCCCTGATCAAATATACTGTACTGTTCTCTGAAACAGGACTTCCGTCAGGCACTTCGTGGTATGTGATTTTCGACGGAATGAACCAATCGTCTACGAAAGGCACAATCGCATTCACATTCCCTAATGGAACTTATTCTTACACCATCGGTAATGTCTCAGGGTATTCTCTTGCAGCCTCATCCGGTTCGATATCTGTCAAAGGCCACAACGCAGCGGTGTCCATATCATTCACCCCCATCACCAAATCGACTCCAGCATCTGGAATGGCTCCTGATGAACTATATGGAATATTAGGGGGATTGATAGCCGCCGTGGCAATAGTGTCAGCGCTTGCATTCATGAGAAAGGGAAGGTGACCTGGGTTGGTCAATGATCGCATTGGCATCCCTTTTGTGCCCTATATTTCACTTATCGCGAATAGGCGAAAGTTATGGCCGTGCCAACATTCAGGGCGCCATAGCGCCTTTAACCTATCTTTCACAGATGGACTACCTGCATTTAATCCCATAAGTGGCCGCTGCCTGCTCTCAAAAACCGGAGATAGATGTGCATGGTTCTAAGACAGTATGCAGTTGCCAAGGGATTGGGAATCATTGTGACCGCTGTAATTTTCGTCATAATAATCGGAATCATCCTTGTCCCTTTTCTCCATGTTTTGGATAGAGGGACATCGGAAGCCAAGTTTGGGTTCCCATCTTCTTCTGACATCTCTAGCGCATCTGGAATTAACGCTAATTTTGAAGAGAAGGGAAACCCAAGCCCAACCAATGGAAGTGCCCTTGCCTATAATTCAGGCATTGTTTCCGGGGAATATGTCTACTACAACAGCACCTCCGACGGCTTTTTTGAGCTTTTTGAGTTCAAGATGTCCAGCAACGATAGCAGCAACAGCCTGTATTCCCACTATTATTCACAGTACTACACTGTTTGGAAAGGCAACAGATCGAAAGACAGCATCTCTGCCAATATCTCTACTCTTGGATTCACATATTTCTATTTTCAGGGGGTCTCACTCATTTCGTATAAGCTATCCGTGGGCTTCAGCGGGAGTTATGCATTCCTCCTTTTATATCTTGGTGATGCCTCGATCGACATTAACAATACCGCAGAGGCTGTTATAATGCAAATGTGATTGCAGGTGATTCAATTATCTGAATGCACAAAGGCTAGGAGGGATTCCAACCTGATTGCGTAAACGGGAACAATAAACTAAAAATATCAAATATACCTTTTTCTAACTAGGTATTAAATGGCTCAGCGTATTCTTTGACAGTTTGCGAAACCGAATATGATCCTGCTGCTACAATCCTTATAAATAAGGGAGAGCAGGGTATACGCACTTGAGGAAAAACTGGAGAACATCCCTGATTGTAATATCTGTATCATGTCAGAGACAGATTTGTGCCAGAGATGCAATGCGAGAGCTGCAGGGTTCTAGAACAGAAGTGGTCGAATCCTGGGCTGTACACCTGAGATATCTGGGAACCACCGCAAAATAGTTGGTGAGGTTCACACCAGGAATGAAAAGACTGCCACTTTCTCCTCTAAGGCATCGATAGTTTTACCGTGGTTGAAGCACCAGCGGCTTAATGATACATTCTGGGCTGCCCACACAGAAACAGATCTTGTCAAAAGGCCCTGCTGGTGGATTCACGCATCAAGGTGGGGGTGTATTTTACGTTCTGGTCGGTGGTTCATTTTCATCAATGGTAGTATCCCGAATTTTGTGTAAGAAAAAATGAAATGAATCCATCAGCAATGGACAAATCTCATGAAACATAAAAGGATGCCTCCTTAGAACAACCACAGGAGGCAATGAATAATGGAAGAGTTTTGATAAAAAGATATCGGAAATTGTAAGGAAGAGAGTGAAGGCTCAAGGAATGGATGTTATGAAAGGGATCTTGGAACAAGATACAGAAAGATAAATGATCTGAGAATTCCAAGGGATCGAAATAACGAATTCCAGACAGATCTCTTTGAAAGGTACCAACGCAATGTTGGTGTTGATGATCGTGTTGTATCCATGTATTCAAAGAGAGTGTCGATAAGGAATATGGCTGAAATTATTCAACATGATTGCCCAAGTAATGGAATGAGGATGTGACAATTAGGAAATACGGTGTATTAATCTAATAACAAAACATAATCGTACTCCGGGTGTCCAGTGTCAAGGGCAGCGATCATTTCATAGGGTGAGAGAAAATTTCCACTGGAACTAAGGAGTAAGTATTCGGTATAGAAGAACCAGGATCATTATCCCGAAAATGTTTATGACGAATAACGGAATTGAAAGTATCAGCCCATATCTCAGAGAGAAACCATAATATATGTATATGGATAGCGCCTGCTGCATCAGGATCAGGAATCCCATTATGACTATTGGCCTGTAAATCCTCACGCTATTTTTCTTCATTTCCCTTGAAAACACATATATTATTACAAAAGAAATCAGGAGTTCCGCACTGAGGATTCCTATGTTTAAATCCCATATTATTTCAGTCATTTTTAAACCTCTTCTTCATCATTTCAACTATCTCCACATAATGTGCTTCAATTTTCTGTGATGGAAAGTATATTCGTCCATACCCGTCACCTTCTTCCAGAACGAACCCGTTCTTTAGAAGTATATCCAGATGGTGTTCCACAGTACGGTAGTTAACTTTAAGTTCGTTTGCAAGGCTGTTCTTGTTGCACGGCTGATCCATGAGTTTACCCAGTATCCTCATCCTCATTGGACCTCCCCGGGTTGCACCAAGTATATACCAGACAATTCTTTCCGTCTCCCTGTCCAAATATGACACTACCTGATTGACTCATAAATAAGTGAATATAAGGTTTTATCCTTTAAACCTTATTAATTGGCCCGGTTGCAGTATTGTCGAAATCCTCGTAGATTAACTCGTATTCGAATGCACCGGAGCGCAGGTTGAAACCGGTTTCAAGATATTTCAGTCCGTATGTGACATTTATGTACATGAACTTTGAAAGGTTAGAACTGCTCTGCACTATGAACTGAACCGTTGAATTTACCGTGACAACCCTGCCGTGGAAGGCCACGACCGGCGGTGCCTCACTGTAGAACCATACTGCATTCCACAGGCCGAAGAACTTGTTCCAGGCACCTTCAATAGACTGGTTGCCTGAATAATTTCCTTTCAGGGGACCGTTTGTCCAGTGAAGAGTTGCGTTGGAAGCATATTCCGTCATGACTGTTGAGATATTCTCAATGGCAATATTGTTCCAGTGGCTGAAGGCCAGGGACGTTATCTGATTGGTCATGGCAGCCTGCTGGTTGGAACTTATGAATCCTGTTCCTGTAATCTTCCATGTCTCCTGCTGAATCATATTTGCTGTGACAGTTGCAGGTGATGCTGAGTATGCACCTGTGCTGGATGAAGATGACGTTGTCCCGTTATTTATGGCATACGTGAGAGTGTAGCTTACATTGATGTACTGCACCTGGAATGGCGAATTCACCGGAGTTAGAACGAACTGGTTATCAGATGTTACCGTTGCATAATTTCCACTCATTGAAACGACTGGTGGAGACTCCGCGTAGAACCACACAGCCCCCCACAGGCTGAAAAACCTGTTCCAGGTTGAGGTGATATTGCTCACTCCATGGTATGTCCCTGAAAGTGGCCCACCTATCCATTGAAGGGTTGCATTGCTTGCATACTGGCTTCCAAGGAGGGTTGCGTTTTCAATGGATATGTCGTTCCAGTGAGAAAACGCATCACCAAGTATCTCGTTCTCATTGGCTCCAGAAACATTCTGGTTATGGTTATTCAGATTCGCGTATGTATATACAAATGCACCTGCGAATCCAACCATCAGAACGCCAAGAACCACTGCGATTATCTTTGTTGAATTCATTTTGATCATTCTATCATCATTTCCCGGATAAAGTTCATTTTTCAATATCTGTTGCAGATTATATGCAAATCTATTGCAGATTGCAATCCATTCCATGAATTATGTTGATAATCAGATGTGTGGTTTAGTTGCCCATCCTTCATCGTTAAGTCATGACGCAGTATTTTTCAGAATCACATACTGCCTTGATTACCGAAGAAAAGGTGTTGATGCCAGAAAATCCTGGGTGCATATGCAGGTATCGCTCCTGCAAGGCAGGGAAGTTCTTATCGGAAATATCCCGGATATGGCCATCAGTCAATTACAATTAGTGGGACCATCATCTCATCGGGGCCTAATCCTCCATGCCTTCCCCTGAAATAAGTGGTGTTTCCCTCATCCAGTGATCCAGGGTAGAAATATGATTTTGAGTCAGAAGGTACACCGATGTAGTCAAAACTCGCAATTTTGTGCCCATCATAGGAACCAAGAAGTTTCTTGAAATTCTGCCTGCTGTTGTCAAATATCTGCAAATCGGGGTAATCCCTGTTGAGTGCGTCAAGAAGGCTGCTGTTCCCGGAGAAGAATATGGATCTGGTAGATCCAAAAGGCGGGATTGCGAATGTAGATCTCAGGTTTGCATTCTCCCCCATCTGTATTGCCTCTCCAGCCTCCACGTGCCCATGATCAGCTGTAATCACTGTCCTGAACCTGCTCCTATGATCCACTGCAACCCTCTTCACGGCTTCCACTATACTGCGGATTGCTTCCAGATTGGGTTCAGAATATGGTCCATAAAAATGAGATAACTTATCTGCAAATGGGATGTACAGATACACAAAATCATAGTCGCCCTCGAGTGCTTTCCTGTAATAATAAAGGGCATCCCAGAGATGATAATAGGAAAAGTGATTTCCTGATGAACTGTTTGTAATCGTTGTTAGCTCAGAGTTCTTGATGAAGTCCGGGGAAATTATGGCACATTTCTTCCCTTCCCTTTCCGCTCTTTCTATTGTGTTCTCCACCTGGTAAAGTTCCTTCATTGGAGTTATTTCCTTCAGGGAATCACGACCTTTCGTATATACCGGCATATAACTGAAATTGTCAATTATGACACCAAGCTTCTTAACGAATGTTGTTCCGCCAAGGACACAGTGCTCCCCAGGCATCTGGCCTGACATAAGTGTAATGAGGGCAGTCGTGGTTATCGAGGGAAAGACACTCGTAATGAATGGATCACCCTCCGCAAGTACACCTGCCTTTATTCCTGCCCTGTATCCAAAACCGTCTATCAGCACCACAGACAGCTTCTTCCCATCATCAGGAATCTCCTTAATAACTGGGCGCCTTGTAGGGAGTCCAAGGTTTGTCATAATGCTCTGGGACAGGTTATATAGACTCCGTCCTTCATAGTCTGGATATACAAGTTCAGCCTTTTCCATTATTGATCCATGCTTCTATAAACTTTAATGTATCTTATTTAACATATATTCCCATAATGCCGCTATATAACTGAACAAAGACACTTGGATGGATTGAATAAATGCCGTCTATGGCATTCAGGTAAGGTACGGGATTGCCCTTCCAAATCCCATCATTATGGCGATTATGGTCGCAGTAACCATGATTACCAGTATCCCTGAAAATATGTAATCCTCCCTCTTGAATGGTGTCTGCATGAAATAGCTTCTTGACGGGTATGCCCTGAATGCACGTGTATCTGCTGATATTCCTATGTCCTTTGCTCCTCTGAGCAGGTGTACAATTGTTGGCACTATGCAGCTCACCGCAGCTGCAAGTATTACGAATGGTCTCAGGAATTTAGGCTTGTTACCGCCGTATCCCCTCATCAGGGAAATCTTGATCGAGGTGTCGAATGATTCAAATACGGCTGGCACCGTCTTCATTGCAACCACAAGCGAAAATATGACCGGATCGGGTATCCTGAATCGGCTCAGAGTCTTTATTATCTGCGCAGGAGTGTTGGTCATTACAAGGAGAAGGCTTGCAACCACTGCAGCGGTGAACCGGAATGATATCTGGAAACTGTAATAAAGTGACTGCAGCGTGAGATGGGGCTCGTAACCCAGAATTGAGAAGTATGGTGGCCATGTCCACACAGTAGTGAAACTTGAAACCGGGGTATGCAACGCCATTGAGACAATGCCAAGAGGCTCATAAGGGGCATATCCCCATACCGTCCCGATTATTATGGACAGTATGAGGAAGCCTGTGAGGTACATCTTTCTCCATCCATTCTTCAATGTTACATATGAGGCAAGTAAGCCAAATGTTATGATGGCCCCGATCCACCATATGGCAAATGTTGCAATCAGAACGATAACGACGGAAAGGAGAATCTTGATGGATGCGTTGAGGTTATAGTAGAAAGTATCGTACTTCTCGTAGGATGTTATTTCCCTGAATCCTGATATGCCAATGGCACCAAGGATCAGATAGAACGGGATGCTGACGCCAAATACGAAGAGAAGCCAGCTTATTGCTGTATCCAGGAGGCTGTACATTAGCTCACTACCTCCTTTTCCTCAGCCCTCAGCACGTAATCGGATGGCGCAATAACACCATACTCTGATGAGAAACGGAAGATATGGTCAGGTTCGCCTTCATGAATGATTCTTCCATTATCCATGATCCCGATATAATCACCATACCGGTAAGCAAACCTGGAATCGTGAGTTACTATGAGGAATGTAAATCCTCTTGCACACAGTTTCCTTATCTCCTCCCCAAGGATCTTCTTGTTCAGGAAGTCCTGCCCGGAAGTCGGTTCATCCATGAGCATTATGTGTGCAGATGATGCCAGTGCAGCGGCCATGCAAACCCTTCTTCTCTGGCCGGTACTCAGCATCAGCGGATCAGTCATCCTTTTGTCATCAAGCGAGAACATGCCAATGAGCTCATCACCTATCTCCCTGAAGCCCGGTATTTTACGGTGTTTTGCAGAGTAATATACCTCAGATTCCACACTCTTGCTGACAAGCATCAGGTCAAAACTCTGCGGCAGATATGCAATCTTCCTTCCCCTTAAAACATAATCTTTTCCTGACAGGTCTTCACCTTCAATGTTGAGTGATGAAGATACTGAAAACTGCTTCTTATTGAGGAAGTCCATCAGTCCCTTGATTAATGTGGTCTTGCCTGCACCATTCTTTCCCATAATGCAGTATACCTGTCCCTTCTTAAGATTGAGATCAGTGCTTACGATCTTCCTTCCCTCCACATCAACATCCAGATGTGAAGAAAGAACAGTCTCGCCATCGTTTCTCCTGACCCTCCGTGAAAGATTCAATCCTTTCTCACGGATCTTTTCCCTGATCACTTCAGGATCCACAGTATCCAGGCCAAGCTGCTTTGCATAGATGTATTCCTCAGGAATCTCTATCCCTGCATCCAGGAGAACCTCAACATCCCTCATGAGGTGTTCCTTCGAAACGTTCAGGATTATCTTCCCATCATTCACTACCACCACCCTGTCCACGAATGGAAGTGCCCTCTCAACCTTGTGTTCCACGATTATCTGTGTCATGTTCTCCCTGTTATCCTGAATGAACCTGAATATCTGTTCCGTGCCTTCCGGGTCAATGTTTGATGTCGGCTCATCAAGGATCATGATTTTCGGTTCCATCGCAATTACTGATGCAAGGGCAACCCTCTGGAGTTCACCACCAGACAGCTTGGTAGTCTCCCTTTCAATGAAGCTTTCAAGGCCAACCACGGAGATGGCCCGGTTGATCCTCCTTTCCATCTCATCCCTTGAGAATTTCAGGTTCTCCGGTCCAAATGCAATCTCGTCGACTATGTTGTAATTCATCACCTGCCTTTCTGGATCCTGCAGAAGTGTCCCAACAGTTCGTGCTATGTCCGGAAGCTTCATCTCCCTGACTTCCTCCCCCATCAATCTGACACTCCCCTTCAGTTCCCCACTGATTACATGAGGTATGATCCCGTTTATGCAGTTTATCAGGGTACTCTTTCCGGAACCTGATCGTCCAGTGAGAAGGATGCTCTCTCCTTCATTGACATAGAAGTCGTCAATTTCAAGGGCAGGTTTCTCCTCCCCCATATATGTAAAAATTAGGTTTTTTATCTCTATCGCTTTCATTGTCCCAGCACTCTGGCAACCCTCAGTGCTATCAGCCCGGCGATTATGCCGAATATGATGTTTCCCGGAATGCTTTCGGCAAAGGTTATGAGTATCTTCTGCCAGTTAACTATGCTCCCATAAAGGAATGGGCCAAAGAAACCGCTGTAGAAGAATGGATCCGGGAATGCCCATGTGAAACCAATTATGCCACCCGTGATCGCTGCGAAGAGCTCCTGGTGTTTCTGTGCATAAGCACCAATGCCGTTTTTCGTCTTCCCTGTGCTGAAATTGCCGAACAGGTTTCCCCTGCGGATTGTTATTGCTATGTCTATGAAGAGTCCATATGTGAGTGCTTCGTAGAATACAAATATCGGCTCGCCAGAGAATCCATAATGGAATATATCCCCCAGAATATCAAAAATTGCAAGGCTGAGCATCCCAACACCAGGCTTCCTGACAAGCCCGGCAATTATGAACAGGATTATGATCCTGCCAAAGAAACCGAAGCCTATGAACGCAGAAAGCCCGGGGGGTACAATCTTGTCCAGCAATGGACCCACAAAGAATTCCCATACAACTGTAAAGGCAGCACCGATGCCGATATAGACAAAATCCACTGTCTTGTATCCCTTCAACCCACCAGTTTTCCTGCTATAGTACAAGACAAAACCAAGTGCTATCGCAAAGTATGCCACAATTATTTCCCACGGAATCATCCCAGGTACACTGAGATCTGCACCAATACCATTGAAACCCATTTTAATTCACTTTTTCATGGTGTGGGATTAGTTATAACTTTACTACATAGCATAATTTCATGTAAATTGCAATATAGAATGGAAATATCATTATTTTTTCATCATAGATTCTATAGATAAAGAATAAGTGATGTGGTTAAATGGGAACCTGCAATACAGGGGTTGTGGACAATGGCTGTGCAGGGGGATAGAAAAACGTATGCTTAAAACTGTACTTCTTGATTTTGACAATACAATATACGACGATATTGGAGGAATAAGACGTGTGTTCATACAGCTGAGGAAGGAATACAGGTTCTTCCGCCAGATACCTCTTGACGAACTTGTAACAAGGTTTTATTTCACGGATTACGGGATGAGGGAAATGATCAGGGAGGAAAAGATGCCAGTCCAGGAAGTAAATCTTCACAGGACAGATCTTTTTCTACAGGGTGTTGGCCTTCCCCTGAAGGACAGTGCAGTAATGGAGATACATGAAAGGATAAGACTGCTGCACATAATGTACGGGAAGCCCATACAGGGAGCCAATCGTTTCCTGAAGAAGCTCCGTGAAAAATATACTGTGGGCATTGTGACAAACCATATGGGAGATTACCAGAGGGAAAAGATTGAGAAATCAGGATTCGAAGACATGATTGATTTCATGATCCCTGCCTATGATTATGGTTTTTTCAAGCCTGAGCCTGAAATTTTCAGTATTGCTCTTGAAATGGCCGGATCAACCCCAGAGGAAACTGTTATGATTGGGGACAACTGGAAGGCAGACATCATTGGTGCAATCCAGTCCGGGATTGTGCCCATATGGGCAAACTTCAAGAATCAGCCTCCGCCAGAACCAGGCTTTACAAATGTGATAAGGGCACTCTCGCCTCCCGGGCAGATAATTGAAAAAATAGAATATTTCCACTCACTCAGGCCGCCAGTCCTCAAGATAGATCAGGACCAGTGACAGGGCACAGTTCTTCGAATTTCCCTGTGGGGCGGTTGTTACGGAAATTTCCTGGAAATGAAGGATCTCATCCTGTTTAAGGCACATTGGATATGCCATGGAAAGTATGCCGGAGAACCTGAATGTTATTCCACCCACAATGGGGGTTGTGACTTTCCCATATCCGGAAAACGTAAAAGACTGGAAATGAATTGCCTGAAAATTCGCAGGCGATTAGGCATATTCAGCTGCGAGGTCGATCAAGATCAGGATGGAACGAGTGCTGAAATTCATGATTCTGCTTTATTCCGTATCACCCGATTCCATTATCTTCATGCCATTTTCCTGTAAAGCAACTCGTATAATGCTCCCAGTACTATAATCACGCCTCCAAGTGAACTCATCTCGGAAATCGTGTCTCTCGCCTTGTAGTATGCGATGTGGAACACACCAGAACTGGTTATATTTACAATATAGAGATGATAGGTCTGATCCCATGGTGTGTCATAAAAATGTGAATACAGGAAGATTGTAACAACACCCAGGATCAGCATTAGGACAGGAAAGAGACTTCCCAGGATCCTGGTTCCTCCGGTAACATTAAGGAATTCGATCAGGCCAAGTGCGATTACAATGAGGCTGAATGCAGTATTCACTATGAGAACATCGTCATTGAATATGCCGCTCTTCATAGTCATTGCGTATGGAGGGACTATGAGCAGGAGAAATCCTATGAGGATGTATAGCATGGAAACGTACTTCTGGTCTATCCACTTTAATTCCGAGGAACCTGCATTATGGCTTACAGAATTTTCATTCACCATGATCTGCTAATTTTCAGTCAATCTTAAAATTAACCTATATAAAGTTGGTATCGTGAATTCTTCTATAATGCTTATATTGCGAACAATACATGCCTGTGTACATTCTTCAGGCACTCACGGAGAAACAGCCCTCATGGTATCGTAATTATTCCTCAGCCACTCCCTTCTCAGACGCCAGTCAGGAACATATTTTTCAACTTCTTGCCAGAATTGACTCCCGTGTGATTTTATCTCTGTATGCACAAGTTCATGAATTATCACGTAATCTATTGATTCTGGTGGTGCCATGGCGAGAAGCCAGGAAAATGTGAGCTTATTCTCATATGTACAGCTTCCCCACCTCCCGAGGGCTTTTCCTATCCTCAAGGAACTGAATCTTAGGCCTGTAATTCCTGTGAGATATCTGATCCTCTCTTCCACATATCTCTTCAGTGTTTCAGTATAGAAATCCATGAATACTGATCTTCCCACTGAAACACAATCCTTTCGAAGCAGGAAACCGCCATCGAATTCCAGGCATTTCCCTGAATCTACAATTCTTAGAGGGCAATATCTCCCGAATAGAAGGTGCATCTCTCCATTATTGAAATTTATTCCATCCCTGGATTCCACATATTTCCTGTGCCGTTCATTTGATGCGAGAATCCACTTCTCATTCTTCTTCAGGAAGGAATGTATCACGTCCATACTGCTGTAAACCGGAACCTTCAAGGTGAAATTTCCGTGTTCATCCATTCTCATGTGTAAGGTTTTCCTGGATGACCTGATGATGTTTATAAATACAGAAGTTCCACCTATGCTAATAGCAATCCCATTTTTCCCTTCCTTGATAGAATCATGCTTCACGGTATCATTCCCATATTTGTGCTAATGAAATTCATCTCCCTGCATACGTCGGTTGAATTCCCCTGATAGCTTCTTAATTTCTGCATCTTTCCCGAATCTGTTAAGATAGAATAATGTATAAAGTGGTTCAATGCTTTTATAAATTCTCATTCTTTCCAGATATTTTCTGCTTCTTGCGCTAAATCCATGAGGAATCAACCTGATTATCACATCCTCTGAAAAATCCACTGACAGTGAGGCAAGATCAAAAGCCAGATCACCTGAGCCTGATTCACCCCAGTCAATTACCCCGCTTATCCCGGAGCAATCCGGGTTCACAAGTACATTTCCCCTGTAAAAATCACCGTGAATGAGGCCAATATCTTCAGGGATAAGACTATGCGACATATCTTTTATTCTCTCTGAAAGGTCTTCAAGAGATTCCTGATTAACGTGCTTCCCAATGGAACGCCTGAATTCTTCCAGTATCTTCACCTCTTTCTCAATCCATCCTTCAGCATCAACTACCATGATTCCAGCCCTCTCCATTTTTAATGGATCAAAACTGAATGTGTATTCAAAATATCTTGAAAAGTCGGAAAGGAGATTTCCCCCGAGATCCATGATTGAACTGAGAGGCATTCCTTCTATGAACCTGTAAATCCCCACGGTATCATTCTCAATTTCAACTATTTCATAATGCGGTACATTGAAGGGAAATCCATCAAGGAGAGAGATAATCTTCATCTCGTATTCCAGTTTCCCAGACGAACGGATATCACGTGGAAATTTAAGCGCAGTAACGCCATTGATTACAAGGATTATACTGTTCCATCCCGTTTCAATGAATTGTTGGCTGGAAATCATAGAATCGCCAATGATCTCGTTTGCAACCTTCAGCATATATTCCCTTGATTTCATTTTTAAACCCTGTTTCCTCAAATGTGTTTTTTATACGTACGTTTAAGGATCCTTCAATCCATTCTTCTTCTTTTCCTTGTATCTATGGGCAGATTCCCATTTTGATATATCGGTCTCTTTCTTTCTCCTTCATTGATGGCCCGACCATCTCAATCTCTTTCAGATATTCCTTCCATATGCTAGGTTTCATATATTTTCTAATGATATATTTAATATACTGTCCCTTATAGATAAAATAAGTTAAAACGATATAGTAAACTGCTGTTTACTTAAAACAGTATTGTCCTGAGGAACCAGAATCATTATGCGGGTATTATGAATGCATTGATGATATCAGGGAATATTCCAGGACAGGTATCCTTCATGATTACACAACATTTGGGACGCTATGCAGTAATACAACACTATTGTGTATTCGTACCTGAGCCACATTCAAGATCAAAGTTCCCAAGTTTCAGTTCTATTAACCACTTCTTGATTTTTAGTCCGCTTCAGTAGACACCTAAATTGCAAATGCTTTCAATAATCCTGTGGCCGGATATTTGAGAGATAATGATCTTTGAAACATTGTATCTGTTAGGATTTGATATTTTGTTCTAAGGAGTCAAGGTATAGTCTTGTAATATACCTAGAAAATGGTAATCCTCCAGTAATGAAACTTCAACTGGAAAACTGGGTTTCCAAGAGTTGAAAATTGAATATTAGTTTTTCAATGATGAAGCCATAGGTTGGAAAGATTAAATACAGGTAACCGTATATACATATATATGGTTAAAACAAAGATAACCGTTTCCGTGGAAAGGCAGGTAGTGGACAATGCAAAACTTGCTTTGTTAAAAGAAAGAAGAACGCTCAGTGACTACATTGAAAATTCGCTCAGATCCCTATCAGTTTCGGAGTTCCTGAACGAGATATGTACGGAATTAAACTTAGATTGCGGATACATAAGCAGTGAGGACGTAGAAAGAATGAGACCAGACCTGACAGGAAAAATATACTCAGAGAATATCCTAAGAGAAATGCGAAATGAAAGAAGCTCGCGCCTATCTTGATACCAGCATCCTTATAAAGAGGTACGTAAAGGAAGAAAACAGTGACATTGCAGACAACTACTTTCATCAAGCTCATCGTGGGCAAGCTGTTATCTGCATTTCCGAGATCAACCTTGGAGAGGCGGCGGTTGTTTTTGACAACTATTCCAGGAAAATCGGTATTGATGCTAAATCCAGGATGCAAACAATGCTGGATGAACTGAAAGATCTTGAAAGGTCTTCCTCGATTGAAATCCACCCTGTCAGCAGTAGAATCATTAAGGAAGCAATTAAAATAGTTCTTGAACAACACGTCTATATAATAGACGCAATCCAGCTGGAAACCTCCGCTGAGGCTAGAAGCACAGTATTCTGTTCTGCCGACAGGGAACTCAATGCAACAGCCAGGAAGCTTGGCATTGCCACGGTTCTGTAAATCACTGCATACTCAATTGTTAGCATAAGAACAAGAAGGAACGGCTGCAACGAATTCTATGGAAATTTCAAATAGAGCTAAAACTTTAAGTGGGAATCTTCACAGATTATGGTAAATAAGAATTGTTACATTCGGGTTATCGCGTTTGATGAGGAACACGAAACAGCAACACTCACAGCGATCCTAAAAAAAGAATGATGCAAAAAAATATTATTAGAGTTAATTCATAAAAATCCGATCATTTGTTTTAATTCTTCCAGCTTTTATATCCTTAAGCCTACTTGCAATTCCTTCCAGTAAATCAGCATCAGAAAGAACTTCAATGGTTTCCACCAAGGATTCTCTATCCGCTGTCTAGGGAGAGTAAGAACCAATTAGTCCTGATATAAGATCTATATATAATTCTCCTGAATGGACCTTAAGACTGTTCAGCTTCTGCTTTGGGTCATCATAGTTCTGTACCGTAGTAACCATAGATACAAATGGGGAGCAACAGTTATCAAATATTAAGTTGTTGACTGGAACAGGATTTAAGCAAAGGACTATGCCTCATCATCCAGAAAAAAATATAGAAAAATATATCAAAGGGAATTACGTAGACATAAAGGACAACGACACCATTGATCAAATGGAATATGCAAAGTAAAATCAAACCTATCCTGATGAGATATGAAATAAATTAAGGGCAGAGGAAAGCAACCCTCAGAGCGATCTTGCATATAGATGAAACCTGACCAAACTAATCAATGATTTTAAAATGAAAAAAATCTTACTATCGGATTGATTGCATCAGAAATAAATTGAATGCATCTTCCAGCAATAACAACAATAATATTTATACGTGTAAGTTTTATCTCACATGATGGCGAAAAAAAGAGTAGAGGAAATTGGAGGCTTAATACATGGACTTTCCTTGGCTTCTTTACTGAATGAAGACCTGTTAAAAACTCTTGAGGAGGAATTCGGACATATTACCGTAAGTCAAATCCATATTGACCTATTAGATGATAAAGGAAAGGACGCTGAAGATGTGCTTCTTCTTTACAGATCTAGAAAGGAGCGAAGTAACGAAACTGTTACTCTACTATGTGATAAACCGACAACCTTCAAAAGGATGGTAGAGGTTGTTAATTCGAATAAATAGGGGGTCGATTTAAACGTATTCATGTTATGCTCAACCACATAGAGACAATAAGGAGAAAATTCCCTTGGGAGAACTTGTTACTGAAGAAAACTTAAATGGTGCTCTTATAAGGTGGTTACGCTATCTAGATATTGAGCCTAAACAGAATAACCAACGAGAGACAAGCATCAAGGATCTGCAGGAAAGGGTTACGAGACTTGAAAGGATATTAAACACTCTGATGAAGGGCGGAATAGAGATCCAGCCAATGACTGTACCTGATTATCCAGAGAAGGACATCGAAAAATGTACAGCGGAAATTAACGAATATCTGAAAGACCACGACAGTATTGATCCCATGGAATATGCAAAGAAAGAGAGATGGGAATATAACCTAGTGTTACTCTGTATTGACAGAATGATATCGAATGGGATTCTAGAGTTGTGATGTGTTGGTTACCTTAGAAAATTTTAATCAGATAGTATTCACCAAAGTAAATATAGCTTCCAAATCCGGGCCAATTCGAATTAGAACTAAGAAAAATAAACCTTTCCCAGACTATTCGGAAAATTACTCATTTCAAGGGGGTGGGCAACTGGAGTACTCTCACGAAGTACATAAGGCTAGAAAGAAGATTTGAAAACTTCTAAGCGTTGACTGCGAACAAAAATTCTTGAATAATTGCCCTCCAGAGATGTTCAGGTCTTCACAATGCGAGTAGTTGGCCATGATTGCTCTTGGCTCTCCCCTGTTATTATGAAGATATAGGTGCTCGTTTATTATTTGAAAATTTAAGACTGAAATTGTAAATCGTTTTATGAGGGAGCAGTGTTAATATCAAACTCTACCCTTTATTTCACCATAAAGACGCAATGCTGTAAGGCTTGTCATCCACCTGCTGTTTATCATGATCCCTGGAAGTTCACCCTGCTTAATTCTGAGTGCCAGGTATTTTGCTGAATAATCCTTGTGAAAAGCGCCTAAGGCTTCGTTTAATGTCAATAACCTATCTTCCTCAGATCCAGCCAGATCAAGGGCAAAAAGAAGTGATCCTGCCATATTTGTCTTAAGGAACTCTGTCAGTTTTTCCACTCCACCGGTATGTGCAGATTCAAGGGCATCCATGTATACATTCCTATCATGCGGAAGAATGTGTACCAGTGGCCAGTTGTGATTTAGGAAATGCATGTTAAGCAATAATCTGCCGACCCTCCCATTTCCATCTGAGAATGGGTGGATTGATTCAAGTCCAAAGTGCATCTGAGCAGCCTGGTAAAAGACATCTCTGCGGGCCATTTCCATTTCCACATACTGCTTCTCCCATACCTTGAGAAGGGTGAGAAGTTTTTCGACTCTTGGCGGGGAATGCTTCGAGCCAGATATTTTTACATTAACCGTTCTCCATCTCCCTGCATCTGGAAGTATCCTGTGAAATATCATCTCATGCAAATTCAATGCATCTTCCATATTGACCTCACTTAGTTTTCCCCTTATTACCTCCTCTAATGCTGCACTAAGCTGAACAGTTTCCATTAGATCTTTTACTGGTCTGTTTGGGACGGTAATCCCGGTTTCAATTACTCTTGTAACTTCATTCAGTGTTAGCGTATTCCCCTCTAATGAATTGGTTCCCCAGGTGTTCAGGATGATTGACTCCATAAGAGTCCTTTCCGGTAAATTGCGTAATGAACCTCGATCCAACAGCCTTTCCCTGAGACTATTTAATAT
This sequence comes from Thermoplasmatota archaeon, assembly GCA_023381355.1. GTDB lineage: Archaea > Thermoplasmatota > Thermoplasmata > Thermoplasmatales > Thermoplasmataceae > Cuniculiplasma. The sequence goes on from JAMCUL010000019.1 coordinate 76,300, forward strand.
GCTTCTATCCATATACTGTAAGATAGTATATACTATGTATATAAATATATATGGAATTAACCATATTTTTATACAAATTCATATTAAGGCCAAAATCTAAGGATTATCAAATTGCGGTTTCCAAATAATCCCATATCCAATTAGCATTCTCCAGTATTAAATTTATTCACCATTGTTTGTATCCCTACAAAATATCATCACCGGGTAATGTTGTTATCCAAAAAGTTGTTAACGCGTTAGTTTTGACCTCATGATATCGTTTCAACGCTGTAGAGCATGTATGAATCCCCATAACTGATTCGCACAGATTCCTTTCAGGAGACATGAATTATAATATGAATGGATTCATGACATCCCAGATGCATTCCTTTGCAGCTCTCATGATCGTAGTAATAACCATAGGAACATTGCACATGATTGCCCCGGATCACTGGTTACCACTCTCTGCCATATCAGGCAGGTTCAAATATACAAGGGCCAGGACACAGGGCACTGCAAGCCTCCTTGGATTCCTCCATTCAGGAATATCTGCTGTCATTGGACTTGCCGCATCTATCATTGGACTCCTGTTCATTTCCTACCTGAAAGATGGGTTTACCCTTATTGGAAGGATTCTGCTGATCATTGTTGCTGCATATTTCATTGTGAACGGATACAGGGAGAGCATTTCAGGCGAGGAGAGTGCAGGTGATGACACAACAGTAAGATCTGCACTGGCAGTCAGTATTTTCCCGGATTTTGCAATTGTTCCTTTCATTTTTTCAACACTGGGCCTTAGCAACCTGTCTGCCATTGAAATAATCGTTTCATTCATGGTTGTAAGTATTCTATCAATAAATGTAATGGCATACATAGGAACAAGAGGTCTCGCCAGGATAGTAGAAAAGATACCGCCATACTACATTGACTATGTTATGGGAATTATCCTCCTGGCAACTATTCCCTTTGTATGATCCCTTTGGATTATTTTTCCTTTTCATCCATTGCATTAATGAATTCCATTGCCTTCGTAATCAGTTCTCTCTGGTTCGGATATTTCAATCCTGAAATGGACTGTTCATATGTGAGCCATTCGTAACCTATATGCTCATTTGATATTTTTACCGGTGTTTCCCCATCAACCTCGCCAAGAAACATTATAAGATCTTTCCGGATATTTTCCCCGTTGAAATTGAAATAATATTTTGTCCTCTCCTCAAAACCGGGAATGATCCTGCACCTTATGCCAGCCTCCTCAAACGTCTCTCTTCTTGCAGCCTGGGAGTTATTCTCCCCCTTCTCCACATGTCCTTTTGGAAAATCTAGAAAACCTTCACGCCGCTTCAGGAACAGGAAATGGATGTTTCCCTCAACCTTCTTGAACACAATAATTCCTGAACTTATTTCGTTTCTCATGGAATGCATATTTTTACAACATATAAAATGTTAGACTTTTCCCATTTTTTCATGTGATTATTAAATTTATCCATACCTGCCTTTCCTCGTTACCTTTCCGAGGTACAAATATGATACCAGGAAGGCAACTACTGAGAGTGCTGATAATGAATACATGGCATAAGGCTCATGAAACTTGAATATCTGCAGCAACCCTATCCCAAGGAACAGGGAAACTGGACTCACTATTCCATATATCAGGGAATTTATGCCGAAATACTCACCCCTCTGATCCTCAGGTGCTATCTTGGAGATTATTGAACTTGAAACCGGACTCATCAGGTTCTCTCCCACTGTGAGGATTACTATTGCAGATGCTATAAGCAACATATTCCCCGTGACTGAGAAGATCATGAATGCAACTGAATAGAACAGTATTCCAGATGAGAAAACCTTATGCTCCGTAAATTTCCCGGCCAGTGACGTTATCCTGGACTGGAAGAATACGACAACTCCTGTGTTTATGGAATAAAGGACTGTAATGTATAGCGGGCTCAATAGCCACTGTGTTGACAGATAGAGAGGCATTGCAGGAGTTTCATACTGGTTGGAAATGGCAAAGCAGATGGAGATCAGCAATGAAACGGATAATATCTGCCTGTATCCACCCTTCATCCTGATTGAGATCTTTTCACCACCTGCTTCCTGCACGACATGAGTTCTGGATTCTTCAAAGAAGAAGTAGAATAGGATAGTCTCAGCAATTGATCCAATAATGGGGGCCAGGAAGAAGAGCGAGTAAGAAACTATTGAGGCGAGACCTGAGCAAATTAGCCCTATTCCTATCCCAACGTTTGACCATATCCTCATCAATGAGAAGTACCTAGCCCTTTCCCCTTCAAGGCTAATATCTGTTATTATCGTGTTCTTTACAGTTGATTCAAAGCTCCCGAGGTATGAGGTGAGGGTGAGGAATATGAAAATAAGAATTATTGTCAGGTTGAGCAGTACCGAAATGAAGAGGAATGAATAGACAACCGCAAGCAGGAATGGGATGACATAGGAGAATGTTTTCCTTCCGAGGATATCCACAAGCTTCCCTGATTTCCTCTGAAACGGAGATGTGATTATATTGGAGAGGACAAGGATTATGCCTATATCTATGAAATCATATCCTCTTGAGTTCAGATAGAGTGAAAGGAGTATCCAGAGCGGGTATCGTGAGAAACCACCTATAATTGAATCAAGAATCATTATGTTTAACTGTGTTTTCTCTTTCATAAAACACTGCTTCCTTTTTAAGAAAAATTCATGGTCATAATCCGGTAGAATTCATCCTGACGAATATTCCTGTGTTGCTGGAAATGAAACTGTTGTTGAGGTAAGAAACATCTCAGGAAATCTGACAGAATGAAAGAACCCGCTATGCAGTGGAAGTAAGCTGAAGGGAATATGCCAGGGTGCTGCTGGAACCTGGACTGATTAACCCAGAAGAATTATGCCTCCATGTGAGTTTCGAATTGAAGGGAACAAATTATGTACACGTTTCCGGATGAAGCGGAAAATTGAATCGTTAATCTTATCATGAAGGTTGCATGGCAATCACATATTTAGACTGATCATAAGAGTCGAATTCCGTGGAGCGATGATTGACCCTTGTTGAAACATTGCCTCAGGTTGATTATTTGAAAGCCGGGACGATTCAAAACGAATATAAAGGTATATGCATACAGTTAGACATGGAAGGGAATCAGGAAGATTTCTTCAATTTGGACGACTTTGACATGAAGGGAAAAACAGTGCTGCTCAGGCTGGATCTAAATTCGCCCATTCACCCTCTGACTGGAGAGATAATGAGTGATACGAGATTTCACTCCCATGTAAAGACGATCAACAGGCTTAAGGATTCGAGGGTTGTCATCCTGGCTCACCAGAGCAGGCCTGGCAAGTATGACTTTGTGTCGTTGCGGGAGCACGCGAGAGTCCTCCAGAAGATACTTGGAAGGAACGTGAAGTTTGTTGATTCCCTGTTTGGATCTGAGGCACTTGCAGCTATCCATTCCATGAGAAATGGCGATATCCTGATGCTGGAGAATACAAGATTCTACTCCGAGGATGTTGTCCTGGATACATCTGATTTCGAGGTGATGGAGAAAACGAATTTTGTGAGAGAACTCTCGTCGGCTTGCGATTTCTTCGTAAATGATGCGTTTCCTGCAATACACCGGAACCAGACATCACTGACAGGATTCACACGTGTGATTCCAAATATCGCCGGGAACCTCATCCAGAATGAGACCTCATCCCTGAATGAATTTCTCAACAGGAAGAACGGTAAGAAGATCGCAATACTTGCAGGTTCAAAGATAGAGGATTCAATAGCAGTCTCCAGGTCCTTCCTCTTAAAGAACATCACGGAGGAGATCCTGGTGGGGGGTGTTGTGGCGAATGCCTTCCTCTGGGCCACCGGAAAGGAAATCGGCAAGAAGAACAGGGATTTTATCACAAAGAACAATAAGAAGCATGAAGAACTCATCAAGACCTGTCGGGAACTGGTTGAGAACTATGGAGACAGGATCGTCATGCCGGAGGACTTCATTTTGAATCCTTCCAGGGCAAGGATCCACTACCTTGACAAAATACCGGACGATCAGATTCTTGCAGATATAGGACCTGATACAATTGCCATGTTTTCTGAAAAGATCAGGGGTGCATCAGCAATCTTCATCAATGGCCCCATGGGTATGTATGAACTCGAAGATTATAGCAGCGGGACATATGAAATACTGAAGGAGGTGGCACGTTCTGAGGCAATGAAGATTGCGGGAGGAGGACACACCATTTCAGCAATTGAAACTCTCAAGATCCAGGAGAGGATAGATCATATATCCACAGGAGGAGGAGCACTCATAAGTTATTTATCCGGTGAACCGATGCCAGTTCTGGAAGCTCTGAAAACCAGCAGGAAACATTTCAGGGAGATGAATTAAATGGAAAACAATAATCAGATTGAGCAGGAGATTGAATTTCTTGAATCATTTATCAACGCCTCAGAAAAGCAGATCACAATCCTGACCCAAGGAATGGAAGATTATGGAAAGGCTCTTGCCATACTCCAGTCAAAGGAGATAGACCAGGCATCCGAGACACTTATTTCCCTTGGTGGAGGGGTGTTCTCGAAGGGAAGGATCGAGAAGAATGGCAGCGTCCTTGTGGCAATTGGATCAGATGTATTTATCGAGGAAGAGTCCTCCAGTACAGAACTCAGACTCAGGTCACTGATTGATGAGGTGCGGAGTTCAATAGATAACCTGAATAAGCAGAGGGCAGATGCTGTCAGGAGATATCAGGCCATAATTTCTGCAATCAACAATTCAAGAAAAGAGCAGGATGTCACTAAGAGATAAACTGAAGGGTATTTTCGGAGGAAGATCGGATCTTCTGAAAGTCGATGAACTTGCCGACGAGTTCTTCAACATACTTCTTGAATCGGATGTCAGCCTTGAAACTACAGAATACATACTTCGGGAGTTCAGGAAGGCAAATGAACAGAACAGGAAGATGGACAGGGATGAGGCTATCAGGATCTTGAAGGGAATCCTTTCAAAGATTCTTGACGGTGCAAGATCTGATTTCGATTTTCTGAAACAGGACAGGAAGCCCTTTATTGTCCTGCTGATTGGAATTAACGGGACCGGAAAGACCACTACCGTGGGAAAACTTTCATATTATCTGCTGAAAAACGGGAAGACCGTTGCCATGGGGGCATCAGACACATTCAGGGCAGGTGCCATAGACCAGTTGAGGATTCATGGGGAGAATCTCGGAGTGAGGGTTATATACCAGGGGATGGGCAGCGATCCTTCTGCAGTGGCATTCGATACGATTGAGCATGCGAGGGCCAGAAAACTTGACTATGCCATCATAGATACAGCAGGACGAATGCAGACCAATAGAAATCTGATGGAGGAGATGAAGAAGATAAAGAGGATATCAAAACCTGACCTCACCATACTTACCGTGGATGCAATGGCCGCCAATGATGCCATTGAGCAGGCTGCAACGTTCAGGAAGGAGATAGGCTTCGATGGCCTCATCGTCAACAAGATGGATACGGATGCGAGAGGCGGAGCAATATTCTCAATAGCCCACCAGTTCAGGAAACCAATTTACTTCATTGGTGTCGGGCAGGGCATGGATGACATGATTCCATACGATCCGGGAATGATAATAGAGAAGATATTTTCCTGATCACTTTATCTGGGACATTATTTTTGCAATCTCCATTGGTGGGAGCTCGGTTGTGATTAGAGGTATGTTCTCCACATCTGAAAGCCTTATTGCCAGCTCATCAACGCGGTCTGCCTGGATATATACAACTGCTGCTGGCTTGAGTGGATGTACCCTGATAGCGATCATTGGACTCCTTCCCATCTTCACCTCGGTGAAGAATATGACTCTCTGGCTGGACCATCCGTACAGGAGGCTGTATTCAGAATAGGAGAATGAAAGGATTGCCTTCACGCCGTTGACTATTGTATACCCTCTTATGTACCTGTCAAGATCGGCAGAGGAAGTGGACTTTCCCTGGATCTTGCTTATAACATTTCTCAGATTCACGTCCCGGTGGTAATCTCCAATATCTATAAGCGCCTCATATGGCACCCCTGAACTGTATCTTCGCAGGATCGACCCTCCATGCTCCTTCTCTATCTCTATGAGGGCATAAACGAACTTCCTGATAGTTGCAATCCCCGGTGACTTCCTCCTCCCTGATTCATAATCGGTGATCATTGAGAGCGGGACGTCCATCTGCTTTGCCAGCTCGGTCTTGCTTATTATGAATTCTTCCCTCCACTTCTGGAGAGTCTTTCCAAAATTGTCAGAAAGTGCGATTTCTCCGGCTATCTTCTCCTCAATGTCCATTATCTTGTTAATCAATAATAGTATAAAAAATTGACGAATATACATTCGTCAAATGACTAAATCTTCTGACCGTGAATGATGGATTTCATCAGCAGGCTCATATGACCGGCTTCCTGCATCCTCCTGACGGAATACTGTATCCACTTCTTGCCAAAGGGAATGTATGAGAATGCCTTTTCGCCATCCTTCTGGAGCTGTATCAGGTACTGGTTCCTGATCCCATTCAGCATTGCGTACCAGACATCCTTCTTCTTTTCCTTGTTTATTTCCCTTGCCTTTTCAATTATCTTATCGTCATGGCTTGCAATCATGAATCTTTCCGCATTATCGAAAAGGTATGTCATTATTTCAACATAATTCCTGTCTATGTCCTCCTTTGACTTGAACGCAACGTTCTCTGGTTCTGTGTAGGCACCCTTGACAAGCCTTACAGTCCCACCTTTTTCTGTCAGGTTCTTCACATCCTGGGGAGTTCTTCTCAGGTATGCCTGTACACACAGACCTATGCTCCTGTTGGGCATCTGTGATTGATATAACTCAATCGTCTGATCTACAAGATTGGACTCCTCCATGTCAACCCATACGAATATCTCCTTTTCGCCAGCGAGCCTGACTATTTCTGAAAAATTCTTCTCTGCCATGTCAAGGCTTACTGAAAGGCCAATCTGTGTTGGCTTTACCGAAATCTGGGTGAGAGGGTCTCCTTTCTTCACCTTTCTCAGGATCTCCCTGTAGTTGTCCATCGCATCATTGATATCCTTCTGGTCCGTGAGTGCCTCACCGAGGTAATTCATTATCGACCCGATCCCAAGTTTATTGAATCGTCTTCCTCTTTCAATAACATCATCAACATTTGGACCTGCAATCCATCGTCCTGCAACAAGCTTTTCCATAAAACCGCTAAACATAAATGTCCAACGGATGATGTTATACGAAGATTTATTCTTTTATTCAAGTTATATTCCCCTCACAAAATATGGCAGGAATCTGACTGAATTTGAATAAAACTTATCTTGGAAGTAATATTGGTGGTGTGTGAATAATAAGGTTTATCCTGCGCTGCTGATTCTTTCTGCTGCATCTCTCTCCATAGGTGGTTACTCCCTTTATGCTGGAAAACTTGTTCCGGTAATGCTGACTTATCTCACCATTTTTGCAGTTGCAATCATACTGGTTCTTTCAATATTGATGATATTCTACGAAAACAGAAACCTGATGATCATTGGAGTGATCCTGGCAGTAATATCCATAATTACTTCCTCGAATTCGTCACATATCTCAGCCCTTGCCAGTTTTGGGACCAGTACTTACCTTTCAGTTGCAGATGTCACCATGATCACCGGGTTCTTCCTTTTCCCCATAATTTATATTATTTTATTCACAATGAACTCCCTGAGAAAAGGTGATATGAATTAACGGATTGATAACCGCAGCTGGACTCGGGACAAGATCCGGGCTTGACGGAAAATTCAGGAAGGAGATGCTTTCACTTTATGATACAAGGGATGGAAAACTTGTCCTGAGGCCCGTCATTGACATGGTCATATTCAGGATGAAAAGTGCAGGAATAGGAAGAATTGCAGTGATTCTGAACAGCAACGACAGGATCACCTATGACTATGTATCAAGGGAATACCCCGAGGTGGAGATAATATACCAGGAGAAGCCTGACGGGTTTGGAAGCGCAGTTTATCGTGGCAGGGAATTATTCAGGGAGGGCTGCCTCCTGAACGCAGGCGATGGTTTCGTCCTGGATCCGTCTTATTATCATGACCTGGCAAGAGATGCAAGATCAAAACTTACGCTGTTTGAGGTGGACAGGCCCGAACGTTACGGGAATGCCGTCGTCGACAGGAAAGGTGGGTATGTCCGTGAGGTTGTCGAGAAACCAGTCAACCCTTTGTCCAATCTTGCCATGGCGGCGATTTATTCATTCAGGGAACCACTTTATGAATATCTGGACACAGAGAGGGTTGAATTTACTGAATACATAGAGAATGCAATTTCCAGGAACTACTCTCTTGGATACAACATAATAAGGAGGGATGACTGGATCAGCGTTGGAAAAGTTGAAAATTACGTGAAATGTGTTGAAAAGACGTATAATTATTTTAAAAATTTTGTAATTACTTGACCATTTTCCTGTAAACCTCTGCACCGATAAGTGCCAGGACCACGATCACTATCCCTGCAATTGCCCCGTATGAATAATAAAGCAGTCCGGGAATCTTTGAAAAGGTTACCGATTCGGTGAGTTCAGAGAAATACATCGTTATGTTTCCTGATGGGACGGATGTCTGATAGCCTGAAGGTGCAGTTATATTGTAATCATATGTTCCTGTCATCACTAGGAACCCAACATAGTTCCCGGTTGTATTATTGTATGAGTTCCCGAGCTGGATTCCCCATTCAGCGCCCGATGGAAGACCGCTTTCATTGAATATGATCCAGTTGTATGAGTTGTTCTGGAACTGGTATGTGCTGTTTGTGTAGCCTGAAATTGTATTGTTGTAAGTCCCGCCGAAAAGAACCACAGTATTGTTGGCTGAATATACAGACATGGATTGCCCATACTCTGCGGATGGACTCGGTATGTTGATGCTTACCCACTGCCCGGCACTGTTGAAGATATATGTGCTGTTTGAAGGCAGACCATTGCTCGTGACACCTCCATAAAGGAGCATGAAATTGTTGAAATTGAAGAAGTTGAGTGATGAAAATGCGAGGGCCGGGGGAAAAGTTGCCGTCTTCAAAATAGACCAGTTGTCCGTTGTAGTGTTGAGAATGTATGTGGTGGCGCTATATGTGCCATTGTAACCCCCATACATCAGGATGTTCCCGTCTGGAAGCTGGCTCATTGCGGATCCTTCCATGGCCGGCGGAACTGCTCCACCTGTTTTGAGTCTCGCCCATGCATTATCCTTGAAGAGCCACGTTGAGTTTGAATAACCTGAAGCTGTCTTCCCTCCAAACAGTACTATTCCCCTGAGGTTTGAAGAATATGCCATTGAACTGAACTCCCTGGCTGAGGGGGCAACTGTAAGACCCTTGAGAGGAGTCCAGGTGAGCCCTGTGAATATCCAGGTACTGTTGTAGAATGTGCCATTATTGAATCCTCCAAAGAGGACGATGCTCTCGCCTCTTGGATAGTAAGCGGACGAGGATCCTGCCATTTGTTCTATGGAGCTCTGGCTAGTCAGTTTAGTCCATGTTCCGGACTGATATATCCATGTCTGATTGGAGTATGCCTGGACTGTATGGTATGTTATCTTTCCACTCTTGTTAACGCTGAGATTGAGCATTGTCTGGCCGCCAAACATCACGACTTCACTTGTTGGCACAAAGCATGACATTGTTCCGTTACTTACAGGTGCAGGTCCGACGGTAGATGTATCATTCATCCACTGGTACTTGTATACAGTTGCATTATACTGATATTGCGGATTTGCGGTTACACTGTTGTGAATTTCTGCAGGTACGCCGGCAGAAAGAAACGAAAAAGCAAACACGATAACGGTGAGCACTGTTACAGTTCCAACCAGACATTTCTTTGCATTACTCCGGTTTAACTTATGAGACATTGACCTTAAATTGTTAATTCATTAATAAATATTCCATAAAATTTAGATTCCACGGGGGGAAAATTTTATTCCTGCCCGGTACCTGAATCAATCCAGATTGATTGAAATGCGTTAAAGACCGGGTTGATTGATTACCACTGGACAGATGCACCCCGGATAGTCCCGATATTCTTTCCAGATTGCAGATCAGTTGAGTCTCAGTGCTGATTCCTGAGACCTGAACTTTCTTTCCAGTAGGTTTTTGGGGCTACGCTACTGCGGTATTTCTCCGCGGTGTCACGAAACTTCTGGATATCAGATATTATCTCATGAACATCCTCTTTAAGGCTTCTTGAAGGATGGTATCCAAGTTCCCTGAGCTTTCTGTGCTCTGGATTATAATAATGCTGGTCCTTTTCTACCCGGGGATTTTCGACATGGCTGATCTCTATACTTCTCCCGAGAATGCTTTCACCTGCATCTTTCACAAACTGGGCTATCTCATTTATGGAATAATGTTCATCAAACTGGTTGTATACCCTGTATTCTCCTTCACCCGCAGGTTTTTCGAGGCCAAGCATCAGGCACGAGATGCTGTCCTCAAGAGAAAGGAATCCCCTCCTCTGATCACCTTTTCCATATGCCGTAATGGGAATGCCGAGCACTGCCTGTACACAGAACCTGTTCATTGCTGTTCCCCATACCTCGTCTATGTCAAACCTGGTGTAGAATCCTGTCTCGTTGATCTCCCTCGTCCGGGTACCGTAAACAACACCCTGCATCACATCTGTTATTCTTAACCCCCAGACACGGTTGGCAAACATTAGGTTATTCGTGTCGTGAACCTTGCTCCAGTGATACCATGATCCGGCGAATTTAGGAAAGGGAAGAGTATCCCTCCTACCATGATATTCAATTTCAAAGAACCCCTCAGGAATGTCAATATTTGGGGTCCCATATTCCCCCATGGTACCAAGTTTGAGGAGATGGGCTTTTGGGGCAATATCCTTCATTGCGTATACAAGGTTGATCGTTCCGCCCATATTCTGTATGAGGGTTTCCCTTGCCTGCCTCAATCCTATCATTGAATATGGTGCAGATCTCTGCTCTGCCAGGTGGACAATCGCATCCGAAACCTCCTTCTCCATAAAATTATAGACAAAATCAGGATCATTCACGTCTCCATGATAGAATGTTATATTGCTTCCGTAGAATTTGGAGGCTTCAGATATTCTTCTGTTTATTTCCGGGATGGGTGTTACTGAACCTGAGCCAACCTCTTCAACCCTCCTTCTTGTGTAAAGTGAATCAACACCCACAACTTCATGGCCTTCCCTAAGTAGTCGCAGTGCAAGGGCCCAGCCAATATAACCATCAATTCCCAGGATTATGACCTTCATTATGTCCAGTAAATTCATTCTCAATAATAAATTAATCTGATTTTCCGGGAGTTTGTCTGGAAAACGTTTTCAACACATGTTGGCTGGGACAGGCAGGGCTTATACTTTTTATGATACGGTTTTCCGTGATGGGTCGGGATACAGATGAATACATTTGACTGTATAAAAACATGATAGATCCAGAATCCCGATATTTAAACGGGAATAACCATATAATCTATCATGGGATAACGCAGCCATGAGACCAAAGATTTCTGTTATTGGCGCAGGAAATGTAGGTGCTACAGTTGCTCAGTTTCTTTCAATACAAGATCTGGGAGATATTTACCTGTTTGATGTTGTTGATGGCAAGCCTGAAGGGGAAGCCCTTGACATGATGGAGGGAACGCCACACTGGGGAGTGGATAACAATATTAAGGGATTCACGACCACAAACCCTGAAAACTATTCACACATGAAGGGTTCCGATGTTATAGTCATAACTGCTGGCCTTGCAAGAAAGCCTGGAATGAGCAGGGATGATCTTCTGGTAAAGAATATAGGAATAATAAAGGACGTTGCGGAGAATGTGAAGAAATATTCGCCTGAGTCGTTGATAGTCATGGTATCCAATCCGGCTGACACGATGGCATATGCATTCCAGAAGGTAAGCGGGATAGATCCGAAGAGGATAATCGGGCTTGGAGGATCTCTTGACAGTTCAAGATTCAGGACATTCATCGCAATGGAACTGGGAGTTTCCGTAAAGGATGTGAACGCATTTGTCGTGGGCGGCCATGGCGATGACATGGTTCCGTTCATAAGATATTCAAGTGTCGCAGGAATGCCAATTTCAACCCTCCTTTCCAGGGAAAAGATAGATGAAATTGTTAAGAGAACCAGATTCGGGGGAGGTGAGATAGTTGATCTTCTGAAGACTGGAAGCGCCTATTATGCGCCTGGAATTTCAATTACTGCAATGGTTGAGTCCATAATAAAGGACAAGAAGAGAGTGATTCCATGTGCAGCATACATGGACGCAGAGAACGCAAAACACTACTCAGCACAGGGCCTATTCATTGGCGTACCAATAAAGATAGGCAAGGATGGGGTAGAGCATATCTACAGGATTGATTTCAACGAGGAGGAGAAGGTCCTCTGGAATAAGACTGTTGAATCTGTGAAGAAGAACGGCGAGAAAGTTGATGCTGTTCTTTCACAGCATTAAATCTCCCATGAATCAATCTTTTTCATTTTCCAGATATTTTCTATAAAATTCAGGATAGGTTTCGTATTCAACAGGATCTATGAACCCTGATTCCATGAACCCCTTCAGTCTAAGCAGGCAGGAATCACATTTTCCACATGCTTTTTCCCCTCCCTCATAACATGAGTGGGTGAGTTCATACGGAGCCCCGAGCTTCATTCCCATGCGTATTATTTCAGATTTAGATAATTTCTGAAGGGGAGCGGAGATGGATAAGTTCTGGCTTCTTGCCATTCCAAGGCGGAGAGTTTTTTCCATGGATGAAATGAATTCAGGCCTGCAATCCGGATAGCCGGAATAATCCACTGCATTCACACCCAGCATGATGGTCTCAATTCCTTCAATGTCCGCATAACCTCCAGCGATTGAGGTGAATATTATGTTCCTCCCAGGGACATAAGTGTTGGGTACTTCAACCCTCCCGAATTGCCCCTTCTCTACCGGGATATCCCCTGTCAGGGAACTCCCACCGACCTGCGTTAAATCGACCCTGAACACGTTCCTCCTGATTCCGTAATACTCTGCGATCCTCCTGGATGATTCAAGTTCAATCCTGTGCCTCTGCCCGTAATCAAAACTGAGTCCCGTAACCTCATAACCCTGGGAGACTGCATACGCAAGTACCGTTGTTGAATCAAGGCCGCCAGACATCAGGACAAGAGCCCTCATCCGATCTCCTCTTCCCAGGTGGCCTTCTGGCCTGGTCCCTCATATACCGATAATTCTATCTTCCGTAAGTTGTCTCCCAGATCCACTTTCTTACGAAGGACACCTGTCAGGAACCTGGCCAGTTCCTCGCTTGAACTGTGCCTGACATCACAGAGATAAACAAATTCCCCTGGAATTGACATTTCAAATGTTTCATACCGTATGGAATAGTTATTTCCAATTTTTTCAAACTTTATCCCCTCGCCATCAACTGGAAGTATGAGTTTATGATCAATCTCCTCAAGCATTGTCCTCAGTTCCTTCTTGATCTGTACAAAGTCTGCCACCATGCCGTTCCTGAGTTCGCCGTATATTTTCACGTCAATGGCATAATCATGCCCGTGAAGCCTTCTGCACTTGGAGTGTTCCGGTATGAAATGCGCTGCAGAAAATTTCAGGTTTGTTTCCCATCCATCTATAAATATGCTCATCATTTTTTATCCTTCCTCATTCGCATCTTTTCCCATGCATCATCAGGTAGCATCGAAAGATCGTTGAACTGACCCGACCCTCTCAGGAACTCGCCACCATCAATCCTGATAACCTCACCGTTGATGAACGATGAATAATCACTGAGAAGGAACGACGCAAGTTCAGATATCTCTCCTGTATTCCCAAGCCTCTTCATCGGATTCTTGTTTACCAGGTAATCCTCGAATGACTGGTCCGGAATGAGGTTCTTCCAGGCACCCTCAGTCTTGAATGGTCCCGGTGCAATTCCGTTGGCACGTATCCCCTTTGGGCCCCATTCAACTGCTATGCTCCTTGTAAATGCGTTCAATCCGCCCTTTGCGGCAGCTGAAGGAATCACATACCCTGATCCAGTTTCAGCGTAGGTCGTAAGTATGCTCACCACTGCCCCCTTTCTCCCACTTTCTATCCACTTCTTTCCAGTCTCCAGGGTAATATTGATGGACCCGTTCAACACAATGTTGATCACTGAAAGAAATGCGTTCATTGAAAGATCTTCTGTTCTTGATATAAAGTTCCCGGCAGCGTTATTCACGAGGCCATCTATTCCGGAAGAGGAGAATATGTCATCAATGATTTTCCTTACATCCTCATAATCCCTGATGTCAACAGGGAAATAATTGCATTCCGACCCACTTTCCTCGACAAGCGATTTGGCCTTCACAAGCTTCTCCCTGTCTCTTCCAAGAATGTAGATACCCGCACCATAGGAGGCAAGCCTCCTTGAAATCTCAAGCCCAAGCCCGCTACCGCCACCGGTGATCATGTAGAATTTTCCCTTGAAAGGCGCTCCACTTAACATGAAACTTCATGACTTACACAGCATTAAAATTTTACATTGACGGGTACCTATTTGTCCCCAGTAAATCGGATCACCTTTCAAGATCCACGAATCTTCCTGAAAACAGGCAGGTTACATGAGAATAGAGCCAGGCTGAATCAGCGGTTCCTGAAAATTTTCTGAAGATGGGGTATATGACAGGAACAGATAGCCTTGCAAAATGCTCAGGTTTAGATAAACAAATATACTATTTAGTATTTCACGGAAGTAAGGGCGCGTGGCCAAGCCTGGATATGGCAACAGCCTCCTAAGCTGTAGATCAGGGGTCCGAATCCCCTCGCGCCCGCTTGTTTTTACTCCATTCTCGGAGCAAGCAGGAACTTAACCTTTTTCTCACCGGCTGTCTGGGGGAACTCGAGTTCTATGACCAGCGGGTAGTCGTTGTTGAATGATATCCTGAGATTCTCTGCAGTACCCACAGATTTCAGTATCTTTATGAGGTAGTCAGAAGGATAGCTGCTCTTCACCTCTCCACTGGACTTTATTTCAAGGTACTGCGTCGAATCAATCCTGAGTTCAGCATCCTCTGAATCGCTTTTTGATGAAATCGTGAAGCTGTCAGGAGCAAGTATGAACCTTACTGAATCCCTCACATCAGCTGCTGCCTTCAGACCCCTGTCAAACTGGCTCTTCGGGATTACCACAAAATTTTCAGGATTTACTGAGGGAAGCTTTGGTGGGTTGATATTCCCATATTCCAGAAGAGCGATGCTCTTGCTGAGATTTCCCATTGAAAATTTTATCTTCCCGGAACCGGGTATTAGCGTTATTTCATCGGAAGACCCGCCAAGCCTGATCACGCTTCGCAGTTTTTCCATGTCCATTGGCAGATCTGTTTTCTCCGGCACATCATATGACGTGAAATTCTTTGAACTCACGAAAAGATCCACCATTGCGATCCTTGCGCTGTCTATGGCCCTTATATGCAGTCCATCTGATTCAAATTCAAATTTTGCCTCGTTTGTAATTGACCCTATAATATCCGAGACCTCCTTGAGCCCACCTATTGTGGTTACTACCTTCATGCATGCTCATGCATGATGATGGAAATAAATGTTTTCAATTATGATCAATCATTGTTACCAGATATGATAACAAAAATACTTTAATTGATGAAAAGAAATAGCCATAAAGGTGTCTCTTGAACATTAACGATTCAGAATGGTCGGCCCTTGGCATAAGGGTGAAGGTTGATTATTCCATATTTCAGGCACTGTCCGGTATGGATTACATGTTTCGATCGGTGATAATTTCAACCGGAGATCAGGTCAAGGTGGTTTCATTCATACCGGAGAATCTCAAGAATATTGCGAAATTCAACATTTTCCTGAGGTCAATCAATGCGGAGGATCTAGACGGCCAGAGCATGGTCACCTACGAGAATAATGATGACCTGAACATGAAATTCCTGGGAAGGCTTATCAATATAGATGGCGTGATAATCTCCCATGTATTTTCAGACAATGACGGTTTCCATATATACCTCAAGTTTCCAGTTTTTCTTAAGCCTCTTATCTCGGAAATACTGATAGATGCATGCACAAACATACCTGCCATCGAGGTGGAGCATCTTACCGATCAGAACAGGGTAAATCCGTTCTACAAAGAGGAACTTGAGGGAGAGGTCTGTACCATAATCCTGCAGATGCCGGTTGAATCTGGAATCCAGTGTGACGGGAAGATAGAAGCGGACACAATAAGGACGGATAAGGTGACACTAATTGGGAACCTCTCATGCAACAGTCTCCCAGGGATACTAGAAATGGAGAAGGAAGTCGGCCATCTCAGGAAGTACATACTTAGTGGAACCTTCAAGGACCTCCTCCTGAATATGGTGAAGTGTGATATACTCACATACAGGAGGGCACTCAGGCTTGAGGATGATCATGCTGTTCTGGAAATTGTAACGCCAAGGAACGATCTCAACTCCATAATAAGGCTTCTTTCCGCCACTGGAAATGAGGATGTGGAAATCTTGTCTATTCAGGGAAACACAGATATTTTTGAAGATAAGAAAACGCTCAAAATATCTAAATAAAGGTGAACCATAAGTCGTTGGTAAGACAGGATGACTTTTACAGATGAGATGTTTAAATTCCTGAACATTAAAGGTTATGATGATCTTTTTTCCGATATTCCGGAAAGTGTGAAGAAACCACTCAAGGGAATTGGCAGGGGAAAAAGTGAGATGGAAATTACACTTGAGAGCGAGGCTGTTGGCAGCCTCAACAGGTGGGATTTCACCATACTTCTCGGGCTTGGAGCATATGAGAGATATATTCCAGCAGCAGTGAATAACGTTATCATGAGGAATGAATTCATAACTGCATACACGCCCTATCAGGCGGAGATTTCACAGGGCATGCTCCAGGCACTGTTCGAGTACCAGAGCCTCATATGTGACCTCACTGGCATGGAGGTAACAAACTCCTCAATGTATGACGGCCCAAGCTCACTGGCAGAGGCAGTGAGAATGGCATACAGGATCAACGGAAAACGGGACGTACTGATACCTGAGAACATATACAGGAATCATCTTGAAGTCCTGAGAACATATACAACCGGAGTTCCTGTGAATCTCATTTTCTATGGAGTTGCAAATGACGGAACCATAAATATCGAGAAACTGAAGGAAATGATAACTGAGGACACCTGTGCGATCGTGACATATAACCCTTCGACCTTCGGAATCATTGACCATGGCGTTAATGCGATCAGGGAGATCAAGGGGGATGCCCTGCACATAGCATATTACGATCCTGTGTCCCTTGCACTGATTTCATCACCTGGAGAATATGACGCAGACATAAGCGTTTCTGAGGGACAGCAACTCGGTATACCACTCAATTTTGGCGGGCCATATCTCGGGCTGTTTTCCTTCAAGGAAAAATATGTCAGGAAATCTCCCGGAAGGCTTATAGGTGAGACTGTTGACGTGAATGGCAAGAGGGCATATGTGATGACACTCCAGACAAGGGAACAGCACATAAGGAGGGACAAGGCAATGAGCAACATCTGCACAAACCAGGCTCTCATGGCCCTGGCCTCGTCGGTATATCTCTCTGTCCTCGGTAATACGGGCCTGGAGTACGTGGCCACAAAAACTATGGAGAATTCAAGGAAGCTCGCCTCAGTGATAGACAGCGTGCATGGATTCAGGACGAGGAAGACTTCAAGCATGTATTTCTCTGACATAATCGTGGATGTTGATGCCTCACCAGAGGCACTTTTCTCATACCTGCAGAAGAATGGCATTCTTGGGGGTTATCCTGCGGCATCTGCACTTGCTGGCCCTTCCTCAGGGATAGGGAGGAGCGTTTTCTTCGCAGCTACTGAGATAACGAGGAATGATACCCTGGAAAAACTCAAGAAAGTCATGGAGGTGTTCTGATGGGCTATCACCAGGCAACCTATGATGAGAGGCTGCTTTCCGAGATTGGATCCGGCAACACCTATTCTGTTGAGAAGACAAACAGGCCGGAAATCCCTGACGGGATCAGGAGGAAGAAACTCTCCCTTCCTGATGTTGCTGAGTATGATGTTATAAGGCATTATGTCCACCTGTCCCAGATGAACTATTCTGTTGATACCGGCTTTTACCCACTTGGATCATGCACCATGAAATATAACCCTAAATTTGCAGACAGGATGGCGGGTGACCAGAGATTTTCAAGAATGCATCCACTCACGGCGCCCGAATACGCGCAGGGAGAGCTGCAGGTGATGTACGAACTGCAGGAATTCCTGAGGGCCAGTTCCGGAATGGATGCAGTCACACTTCAGCCTCTTGCAGGGGCACAGGGGGAGTACACATCCATGCTGATTGTCCGGAAATACATGGAGAGTATAGGAGAATCCCGGAGGAATGAGATAATAATACCGGATTCAGCACATGGAACCAACCCTGCCTCTGCCGCCATGGCTGGTTTTTCAACTGTGGAGATACCATCAAAGCAGGATGGAAAGGTAGATCTTGATGCCCTGAGGGATGCAATCTCCGACAGGACTGCTGCATTCATGATAACAAATCCGAGTACTCTCGGCGTATTCGAATCAAATATTCTCGAGATAGAGAAGATAGTTCACGGTGCAGGTGCACTTCTCTACTATGACGGTGCGAACTTCAACGCCATCCTTGGCGTGACTGCACCAGGACTGATGGGATTCGACATGGTTCACTTCAACCTTCACAAGACGTTTGCCACCCCGCACGGAGGAGGCGGCCCCGGGGCTGGACCTGTTGCAGTGAAGGAAAAACTGAGGGAATTCCTTCCTCTGCCTGTCGTTGTAAAGGAGGGAAAGAAATACAGCCTCTACTATGGGTACAGGAACAGCATTGGCAGGGTCGGCGGGTTCAATGGCTCCTTCATCAATCTCCTGAGGGCGTGGGCCTACATGAAATTCAAGGGAGATGATGGGCTGACCGAGAATACAAGGAAGGCTGTCCTTAATGCAAACTACATTGGAAGGAAACTTGAAGGAATCCTTGATATACCCACGAAGGGACTCAAGAAGCACGAGGTTGTTGCGTCAACAAGGAACACCGGGAAGAAGGCCCTGGACGTTGCAAAATATATCATAAACAGCGGCGTACATGCCCCGACAATATACTTCCCACTGATAGTCCCGGAGGCATTGATGATTGAACCTACAGAGGATGCTTCCATTGAGGACATGGACAATTTCGTGAGGCTGGTAGAGGAGGCCATTAAAATTCCCGATGAGGAACTGCACAGGATGCCGGTCAACCTCTCAATCGGCAGGGCAGATGAGGTAAGGGCTGCCAGGGCAATGAAGCTGCACTGGTAGCAGGTTCAGGCGCTCTTGAACTTCCTCTTTTCCACCTCAAATATCTCCCCGTCTCCCCAGAGAACGTTTATCACCTCATCAATATCTGAATCTGATGATCCTTTTTTCCTGAATTCAGTGAGTATATCGTTGTATGAAACACCACCAAGCGGATCGAATTTTCGTATGTAGCCTGCAACATCATCCTTCAACTTCATTGCATTCTCTGATGGCCTTGCAGAGTTGACCGTCATGGCGATCTCCTCAAGCTTCTGGATGTCATAGGCTTGGTACACCTTCTGCGATTCAAGAACCCCGCTGGCCTCATCCTCTGTGAAACCCTTTCCCACCAGGGATTCTATGCTGGCTTCTGGATTGTTTCTTGCCTCCCGGATTGCAAGTATTCTCCTCCTCAGGAGGAAGGCAGTCCTCCGGGTCCAGTAATCCACAGATTCACTGCTTACCTTTCTTACTGTCTCCGGGTTGATGTTCACGTACATCTTTCCCTCATCAGTCCTGAAATAACTTGTCCTCCCCATGATCAGGACTTCATCGCCCGCCTGCACTCCAGAGATCTCCTCCTTGACATGCTGGTTGAAGTCCTTTGAAAAGAATGTGACATAAAATGCCCCTGTCGGATCCGCAACGGTCATCTTTGTCATGTCCCCGTCCTCAGTTTTTGCATTGAGTTTCCCGCAGAAGAGGACCCTCCTGCCCATTGAGCCTCCTGGTGTCAGGAAGAATTCCTTCCTGAAATCCCCCTCCCCCTCACTCACAGTTGAGTTGCAGTCTCTGAGCTCTGATGAGAAGATCCACCTTGCAGGTTCTCGTTTCCTGTCATTCATATGAACTCCTCCTCCTGGATCTTTGTTATCTTTCCAAGCGTTTCCTTATCAATCCTGTTTATATCAGTTGCCTTCATGCTGAGACCCTGCGTGTTCTGCCTCACATTTCCCCTCAAATAGAGTGCACTGTGCATCAGCGCACGATCCAGCTTCTCCCTGACCTCCTTCCTCAAGGGTGGCCTGTTAGTGTTCTTCAGGTAATCCTCCTCTATTCCTGTCAGGGCCTTAAGGGGTCCATATCCGGAACTGACCTGTATGTAGTCCGTTCCGTCGTCAACTGTGAAATATGCAAAAATATCATACTCAACCGGGGATTCTGGATGATCAGGACACCTTATATCATCAATCTTCTTCCTGCACTCCGGACATCTGGTTATCAACCCGGATTTCTCTCCCATGCTTATGACAAAGCCGCTGATCATGACGTCACCAACAGGATTCCTGATATCCTTGATGTAAGTGAAATCTGGCTCATTTCCAATGTTGAGGGATACATACTCAATGCCTGTCTTGTCTGAGATATTCAGGCGGTAATAGCCATTGAATTCATCAAGCCTGGCACCCTCAAGCCTCACAGCCTTTCCTTCCTTGAGCTGCACGCCGAAGGATGAGACTCCGATGCTCCCTGTCTGGTCTCTCAGGGTATACTGGTATATCTTCCTCTTCTCCCCGTCCTTCTCGTACTCCTTGACCTTCTCGTCCCTGACCATCCCCTCTACCGCAACAAATTTGTCATTCATGTTCAGGTCCTTTATGCTGTAATACCTGTAATTTCTCTTCACATCAATCTCTTCGGACAGGAACTTGAATTCAGTCTTCTGGTCAAAATATATCCTCACCTTATCCTTGTAAGTCTTGGAATAGCATCTTTTTATCTCATAGACATCCTTTTCACGCACCGTTGATGGAAGTGCCCATGCGGTATATGATATGACGCCTGTATCGTCGCCTATCAGCCCGTAATGGTAGGTTGTCTTGCCCCTGGATGTTTCCGTTTCCTTGGCGGATATTGACAGTATCTTTGCCTTGATATTCAGATCGAGAATGTCTCCCTTGATATCCGAGATCTTCAACAATTTTTCCTCTGGCATTGTATTCGCAATTCCATAAATATTATAGACTTATCGATTGTATGTGGCAATAGTAAAAATAGATTAAATATTATCTGGTATTATAGTGTCGGAAGTGTAGATTATTTGATAGGCATAATAGGTGGAAGCGGAATTTACAATCTTATAGAGGTTGAGGAAAGCAGGGTCATAGACACGCCATACGGTGTTCCATCTTCCGAAGTTGAAATTGGTAATTTTCACGGAAAGAAGGTTGCCTTCATTCCAAGACATGGAAAGAAGCACAATATTCCTCCACACATGGTGAATTACAGGGCCAACATATGGGCACTGAACAGCATAGGGGTGAACGAAATCCTTGGAATAAATGCAGTGGGATCACTTAATGAATCCATGGCTCCCGGTGATGTTGTTATTCCCGACCAGTATATTGATTATACTAAGAACCGGAAATTGACATTCTACGACGGTCCAGATGTTGTGCATATATCCTCAGCAGATCCGTTCTGCCCTAGGATGAATAAGGAGCTCGGGGCATCATCAGGAAAGTATGGAAAGACACATATTGGCGGTGCCTATATGGTCATAGAAGGGCCCAGATTTTCAACAAGAGCCGAATCCAAGATGTTCAAGCAGTTTGCGGATATTATCGGGATGACGCTTGTTCCTGAAATCAATCTTGCAAATGAGATGGCCATGTGCTATTCCATGATTGCAACCGTTACAGATTATGATGTATGGTCTGAAACACCTGTTGAGGCTTCAGAAGTGATCAGGATCCTTAAGGAAAACGAGGAAAAGACAGAGAGGATTGTGGAGGATTTTCTATCTACACACAAAGAAGAGAGAACATGTGATTGTTCAAAGAGACTAGATAGCGCGAGGTTATAGAATTGATAAAAATAAAATTTTTAGGCGGAGCAGAGGAAGTAGGGCGATTGGGTATTATAATGGACATGGATGGGAAGAAGTACCAGGTTGATTATGGTGTTATTCCGGAAAAACCACCACTCTTCCCCATGCCTCCAGAGGAGATAGATGGACTGTTCATCACGCATTCACATCTGGATCACATTGGGGCAATGCCCATGTATTTCCAGGATGAGGGCGTGGATGTGTTTGCCACAGAGATGACTGCAAACACAACAAGGCCGATGCTGAACGATTCAATAAAGGTCACCGCACTCGAGGGATATGTTGAGAGGTTCAACCGGGAGGATATTGAGGCCATGTACACCATGATGAATGTCCTGAGGTATGGCGAGAAGATCTCGCTTGATGACACCGTCATAACACCCTATTCAGCAGGTCATATACCGGGATCGACAATGTGGAAATTTGAAAATTCCGATGAGATCATGGTGACAGGCGATCTTTACACAAGAGACTCCAAGCTTCTCTCAGGCGCAAAGCCGAGGAAGACGAGAAACCTGATAGTGGAGAGCACCTATGCAGGCAAGAATCACGAGGAGAGGGAAAGCGTGAGAAAGAGGCTCAGGGACAGGATAAGCGAGGTCGTGGAACACGGCGGCAAGGTTGTTCTCCCATCCTTTGCAATGGGCAGGATGCAGGAACTCATAATGTCCCTTTATGATCTTCCGTACAAGATTGCCACTGACGGCATGGGTAACCTCATAACAAGCATATACCTGAACACACCGGGGTACCTGAGGTCCGAGAAGGAATTCAGGAAGGCTGTTGCAAGGGTCAAGGAGGTAAGGGGAAGGAAGATGAGGGAACACATGGAAGATGTGGATATCATCATATCGACCTCAGGCATGCTTGACGGAGGACCAGCTCTCGGATATATTGAGAAATATGTCCACGACCCGAAGAGCGCAATCTTCATGACGGGATACCAGGTTGAGGGAACTAACGGCAGGAATCTCATGGAGAAGGGGACCCTGAATATTTCCGGTGCTGAGGTCAAGCCTGATATGCAGGTTGAGTTCTTTGACATGTCTGCCCATGCAGGACACGATGACCTTGTGCAGTTCATCAAGGACTGCCAGCCGGAAAACGTGATTCTCTGCCACGGTGATCAGAGGGAGGCAATAGTTGATGATCTTGCCAACTACAACGTGATTCTCCCTTTCAACGGCAAGGAATTCAAGATTGAATGAATTAATTCAATCCACACAACCATTATTTTGAAATCCGGGACAAACCGGGAAAGAATATTTTTATACACTGAGGGTGAGCACCGCATCCAGTATGAACTGGATTGCGAATCCAGCCACGAAAAGACCGAATATCCTTGTGATTGCCTTCATTGACTTATCTCCCAGTGCCCTTGAGATCGGGGTTGCAAACCAGAAGAGTATCAGGACGATCACGAATATTGAGACCACCGAGATAACAGTAAGAAGCATGGAGAAGATGCTCCTCTTTGAAAGTATGATCACGAGTGAGATTGCACCGGGACCTGCCAGCAGTGGAGTGGCAAATGGCACTATGCCGAGGTCCGGATTCTTGAATGTCTTGCCGGTAGACTTCGGCCTGTCGCCTTCCCTGACCATCTCAACTCCCATGATCAGCAGGATTATGCCGCCTGCGATCTGTATGGCCATCAGGGAAATTCCCATCAGGTATAGAACTGTAGAGCCGATAAGTGCAAAAACAACCAGTATAATTGTCCCGTAAACAAAGGCATCCTTGGTTGCTGTCCTCTTCTCCTGTTCTGAATAATCCGATGTCATGGCAAGAAATAATGCCATGGTTCCGAATGGATCAATAACCACGAATAATGGGAAGAATATTTTTATGAAGGTGAGAAGGACACTCATTGCAACGTCATTGCAGAACTATATAATAGTATTGTGAATTTAAATAAATTTCCAGTGGAATAAGGGATCAAAAAGGATTTATGACATTCCGGACTATATCGGTGATTTACAATGAGTGTTGAAATTGATCTCAGGGGAAAGGTTGCTATAGTTACGGGATCAAGCTCCGGCCTGGGAAGATCCATAGCAGAATACCTTTCAATGGCAGGTGCATCCGTGGTAATAAATTACAGGAAGGAAAAGGATAAGGCGGATGAAATCACCCAGCAGATTCTGAAGAACGGCGGAAAGGCAATATGCGTCCAGGCTGATGTTTCGAAGATTGACGACGTCCAGAGGCTGTTTGAAACCACCGACCAGCAGCTTGGCCCTGCTGACATACTTGTGAACAATGCAGGAATAGACGGGAAGAGACAGATGTGCGGGGATGATGACCCTGCAGAATGGGAAAGGGTCATAGGAATCAACCTGCTCGGACCTTATTACTGTACCAGGGAGGCTGTGAAGAGGATGACCGTCAAAAAAAGTGGCGTAATAATAAATATAACCTCCGATCACGAATTTGTCCCATGGTCAGGTTATTCTGCCTATTCCAGTTCCAAGGCAGGGCTATCCATGTTCACGAAAACCCTGGCGCAGGAAGTTGCGGAGAACAATATAAGAGTCATATCTGTTGCACCGGGTGCAATCAAGACACCTATCAATGAGGATGTGTGGGGAAACCCTGATTCCCTCAGGGACCTTCTGAAGAAGGTTGCAATGCCAAGGCTTGGAGAGGTTGACGATATCGGGAAGGCAGTGGCGTTCCTGTGCAGTGATCTTGCATCATACATAACCGGGGTGACCCTCCCTGTTGATGGGGGAATGCTTCTCTATCCGGACTTCAAGCATGGTGGATGAATACCTGCATAACCGATTGAAGATTGCCTGTGCCTGGCAGATCCCGTTTTTACATCATTTTCCACTTGTGGAACATGTCCTTTCCTGAATGCAGGAAAGTGATTCAATGAAGCACTGGAGTTAAGATGAAACTTTTGCAATGATTATTCCGGATTTTGACCCTGATCCATCAATCATTCAGTTAGCTTGAAATTTATCTGATGGCCAGCCCCATGCTGGATATTACATGCGTTAATCCACACCACATGGCTGAGGGATTCGTTGCATGGCACGGTGACACAATTTTTGCTGATCTATTTTTAGTACTGATTAACTATGGAATATCATGAAGAGTATCGTTATAGTGGGAGGTGGATCGGGAGGCGTGAGTGTTGCAAATCACCTTGCCTACAATTTGAGAGGCGAGATGAGGAGTGGCAATGTTTCCATAACTGTGGTTGAGGGCAGTAAATCACATTATTACCAGCCTGGATTTCTGGAGATTCCTTTCGGCATGCTTGAAAAGGATGAGACATACAGGCCGGTTGAAAAGATGCTCGCGAGGGGAATAAAACTTGTAAATGGCATGGTTAAGAAGATAGATCTCGTCGGAAAGAAGGTTCATCTCGATAATCGTGCAATAGATTACGACTTCATCGTGATTGCCACCGGGGCCTCATACAATTACGATGCAGTTCCAGGCCTCAGGGAAAATACTGAAAACATGTATTCATTCCAGAATGCAGTTGATCTGGAAAAGAAGATTTCCGGATTCAATGGGGGAAATATTGCCGTTGGCGTTTCATCCCTTCCTTATAAATGTACACCTGCACCCCTGGAGACCGTATTCCTCCTGGATGACTATTTCAGGAAGAGGGGAATCAGGGACAGGGTTTCAATCACTTACTTCTTCCCACTTCCCATATCATTTCCCGGCAAGGATATCGCACCTGCATTTGACAGGATGATGAAGAAGAGAAATATTGAGGAAAGGCTGGGTTTCAACATCAAGAGTGTTGATGGAGCAAAGAAGGAACTGGTATCCTCTGGAGGCGATTCAATAAAATACGACCTGGCAATAGTTGTTCCACCTCACAGGGGAGCACAGGTTATCTTAGATTCTGGAATTGGCGATCAGGATGGGTGGATACCCGTTGATAAGTTCACACTCCAGATTGACAGCCACGATAATGCCTACGCGATCGGGGATTCCACAAACCTGATGGTTTCAAAGGCAGGTTCAGTTGCAGATGCCCAGGCCATAGTGGTATCGGAGAGGATAGCATCAAGCATACATGGTGACGAACCGGTACAGAGATATGATGGAACTGGTGGCGCCCTTGTGTTAACTGGCTCCAAAAAAGCAGCGATGGTCAATTCCAGCTATGACAGACCCCCCGTGATGCTGGAGGAAAATGAATCATTCTACTGGCTCAAGCTGATATATAACAGGGTGTACTGGACAGTTACTGAAAAGGCAGTTCTCTCGGAGGTGATTCAATGAGCCAGGAAACACCAGCAGATCTACTATCAAAGATTCTATCGGATGAAAATATGCCCTATCTCAACAGCATACTGGAAAAGCTTCCATTGATAGATTCTATCCTGAAGACCCTGAATGAACTCAAACTTAATGGGACCATGGATTCACTGTCCGGCATGTTGCTCCTGCTCGGTAACCTGGATAGGGTACTTGATGAGCACATGATAAATGGTATTGGATCTATGGCAAACTCAGCTCTCGATATAGTCTCCAGTGCCAGGGAAAATGATGTTGAAAATCTCATAAGTTCGGTTCTTGAAGGAGTGAGGGAGGGATATGAAACACCCCCTGAGATACACGGCATCACTGGTCTTTACAGGAAGATGAGGGATCCTGATATCGCAAGGGGAATACAGGTCCTGATGAGTGTACTGAGGGCAATGGGAAGAACCAAAATAAATTGATGCACTGTCCTGCCATGGAATGGCCCGGGCTTCTCTCCACGGCTTTTTTTAATTGCATTTAAAACGAACTTCAGACATGAAATTCATGGGTTTTTTGCTCGCTGATTCAAGTTTACCCTGTCAGTGTGAATCTATAGTGAATAGCATGCGTCTCCTGATCAATGATCTTTTCACTGTTGTCCTGAAAATCAATTACTTTCGGAGTGTGTGACTTACATGTTAGGTTCGTGGCCTTGTACAATTTTTTAAATTGAAAACGTTAAAATACACATTATAAATAATCTCAAGAGTTCCTGAGGTTTCAAGCGAAATGAAAAAGACAGAAGAATCATGGGAAAGGGGTCTGGAAGATGTTGAAATATGCAAGTGGTGGGCGGATATATGAAAACTATCACTAAGCAGAATGACGGATTCTCGGGAACATTGACTGATGAGGTTAGAATTAGAATGAATGATGCTTTCGAGATATTTAGGACTTTCTTCAACCAGAAGTATGGAAAATCCCTGGTGGTCAAGGGGAACCCAGGAAGTGGCAAGACCACGTTTTCGCTTGAACTTGCGGCCAAACTCGTAGATTCCCAGCCAATCCACTATCTTTCCTCGAGATTTACCGATGAGCCACTCAAGGAGAATTTCGATTTTATAGATCAGATTTCATACCGAATGAAGCAGAAAGAAAGCGAGGGAAAGAAGGATTTAAAATATGTAAGCACTGAATCCCTGAAGAAGCTTGAGGGGATCATTGAAGAAACCAACATGAAGAAAGATAATGACTTCAGCGGTGGACTCGTATTCGATATCACGGAGGTCATTCCTGAAATAAACGAGATATACAACTTCGTGGAAAAGAACATAGACAGGAGTTCTTTGATAATACTTGATTCAATAGAGGCTCTTGCAGAAAAGTATCACATAGATTCCACCCTCATCTTCTCTGTTTTCCAGAATGACCTGGTGGAGAAGAGCGGTGCAGGCCTTGTAGTTGTACTTGAATCCACTGGAAATGAAAGACTTGAATATTATTCGGATGGAGTTGTCTCGCTGAATAACAGGATTGTCCAGAACTACCTTGTAAGGAAGTTGAGGATCGAGAAACTTAGAGGAATTTCCATAGGCTCGCTTCCCATTTATTCCTATACACTCCTGAACGGGAGATTTACCATATTTGATTCACTAAATCTTGACTATCCAAGGAGGAAGATCGGGATGCCCGGGGTTGCTGAGATACCCCCGAACAAGGTTCCACTGGGGGGTGAAGAGATTGGAAAACTCCTTCAGCGTGGAGGCAATGCCGTGGATCTGGGGTCAATAGTCCTCTTCCACAGGAACACCATTTCAGATCGGACTGAGATGGCAGTTGATCTTCTGAAGAATTCACTTGTCAGGACCACAATAGCTGACGGCAGGGGTGCCATGGATGTTTCTTCAAGCAGTTATGAAACACTCAAGGTACTGATGTCAACCACGGAACCCGATTACCTTACCCATTATATCACCGCGGAGAAGACAAAGAGAACCAACCAGTTTATCATAAACCTTGAGGGAAAGAGCATGATCTCGGATTTTCCCATGGAGGTCATTGAGTTCTTCATGGCATCTTCCAAGAGGCCAAACGTATATATCTTCTCAACAGACTTCCTTAATTTCACCTATGGCGAGAATTTCATAGGAGAACTCCTGAGCCTCATCAACGAGCTCAGGGTTACAGGCATCATAGTGATAATCGCGGATGACAACTATTACAGGAAACTCAGCCATTATGCCTACCTTACCATTCACTTCATGGATGTTGAGGGATGCATATACCTGAACACTGGTTCTGATGATCACTTTGTCATAGAGACAAAGATAGATGATAACGGATGGACAGATTACAAATTGACCAAGACTGTCTGAACAGGATCAACGTATGAGATATCATGCATCTCCGTAATTTCATGTAAATGATCATCAGGGGCTGCAAGGCATTTTTTAAGAACAATGGCTTCCAGATGGAATCATTGTTCACCGGTGTTGATCTGCAATGAAATCATGACCAGTACATCATGGCATGAACCTGCGATTCCTGTTTACATTGTGAAGAATGATGAGCTCCTATGATATGCATCCATTGTGAAAATGAGTCTTTAATAGTGGGCAGTAATCCTTATGAATGTTTCCTGAAAACAGGCCAAGAAGAACCAGAAGAACTGAGAATTTGAGGAATCTTGTTTCCGAGACCTCAATCCTGAGGGAAAAACTCATAATGCCCGTATTTGTTGATGAGAACATCAAGGAACCGAAGGAGATCCAGAGCATGCCCGGAATCTTTTCCTATCCCTTATCGGAGCTTGATTCCTATGCCAGGCACCTGAAAAACATAGGGATAAGGAATGTGCTCCTCTTCGGCATTCCCGAATCAAAGGATGGTGAGGGATCACAGGCGTATGATGAGAACGGCATCGTGCAGAAGGCCATCCCTTATTTCAGGAAGAATGATCTTCTTGTGATAACTGACCTGTGCATGTGCGAATACACAGATCATGGCCACTGCGGCATAGTCGTGAATGGCGACGTTGACAATGATGCAACGATTTCATATTACGGGAAGATTGCAGTGAGCCAGGCATCGGCAGGCGCCGACATGATAGCACCTTCAGGGATGATGGACGGGCAGGTTGCGGAAATCAGGAGATCCCTTGACCAGGCAGGCTTCAACCATATCCCCGTGATGGCGTACTCTGCAAAGTATGCATCAAGCCTCTATGGGCCCTTCCGTGATGCAGCACAGTCAACACCTTCCTTTGGGAACAGGAAAACATACCAGATGGATCCTGCTAATGTAAGGGAGGCAATGAGGGAGATAGAGGAGGACATACTCGAGGGTGCTGATCTCATCATGGTAAAGCCAGCCCTGTTCTATCTTGACGTGGTAAGGGAGGCAAGACAGAGGTTCGATCTTCCACTGGTTTCATACGGGGTCAGCGGCGAGTACTCGCTCATCATGAATGGCATCAGGCAAAAACTGATCGCTGAGAGTGCAATTGACGAGTATCTGACCTCCATATTCAGGGCGGGTGCCGACATGGTCATAACCTACTTTGCCCAGTACCTCTGTGAAAGGACACAGGACGGGAAAAACAATCCGGAATAACGTGGAAAACCCACGCAGGAACCATGCCTTTCTTCAATTCAGGTGAAACTCACACACTTTAAATATTATACAAAAATGTAACCCTGATAGCATTCATGAGGATTACCTACATTCTAGAGATGAGAGAACCGCAGAACAGCTTTTTTCAGGTAACGATCAATGTAGAGGGGGTTTCCGAGGAGATAACCCTCATAACAATGCCTGCCTGGACACCAGGTTCATATGCAATAAGGGATTTTGCCAGGAACGTAAGGCTCCTGAAGGCACGGACTCCGGAGAATGAATTCCTTGACATACAGAGGAAGGACAAGTCAACATGGAAGGTCCTCAATGGAAACAACAGGAGTTTCACCATATCCTATGAGGTCTATGCAGGTGAGTTTTCCGTAAGGGAGAGCCACATGGATTCAACCCATGCATACCTGAACGGCACAAGCGTGTTCATGTATGTTGAGGGCTACAAGGACCAGTCGGCTGAGCTCATAATAAAGCCATATGGTGACTGGAAGATATCCACTGGACTTGAGAGGATAGGCGATAACCGTTTCAGGGCAACCAACTATGACATAATTGCAGACAGCCCCATAGAGATAGGACTGCACCGCTCATACTTCTTCACTGTTGACGGTAAGGAGCACGAGGTGGCAATTTACGGCAACGGAAACCAGGATGACGAGAGGATTGTCAATGATGCAAAGAAGATAGTGGAAACATACAGGACAATGATGGGAACACTTCCCTACAAGAGGTACCTCTTCATCATCCACCTTACTGATGAGAACGGAGGCGGCGGGCTGGAACACCTGAACTCCACGACTATTGACATTGACAGGTTCAGCTTCCTGGAAAGAAAGAAGTACATAAGATTCCTTGAGGTTGTTGCACATGAGTTCTTCCACCTGTGGAACATAAAGAGGATCAGGCCGGTCGAACTTGGCCCGTTCAATTACAAGGAGGAAAACTACACCACAATGCTCTGGGTTGGAGAGGGGATAACAAACTTCTATGGAAACCTCACTGTCCTCAGAGCAGGCCTAATAACAAGGGAGGAATACCTCGGACACCTTGCAGACATCATATTCAATTATGAGATGACACCGGGTACAAGATATGAATCTGCATCAGATTCATCCTTTGATGCCTGGATCAAGCTCTACAGGCAGTCCCCAAACAACCTGAACAGCTACGTATCATACTACCTGAAAGGGGAGATACTGGGACTCATGATCAGCGGGAGGATCTGCGAATACACAAAGGGACAGAAGAACCTGGATGACCTGTTCAGGCATCTAATGGAAAAGTACAACAAGGACGGCAAGGGGTACACAGAGAAGGATTTTATCACCTCGCTTGTAGAAATATCTGCCCTTGATTTTGCACCATTCTTCTCAAAGTACGTGAAGGACACCGAGACAGTAGATTTCCAGAAGGAACTCAGGAGGATTGGCCTTGAACTCACCCCTCATTACCGTAATGAGAACGGGAAATCACCGTCCGGATTCCTTGGCATCCTTGTTCCCCCTGGAAAGACCTCAGTCTATGCGGTGCTTGAAAATTCTCCTGCACAGAAGGCTGGAATCTGCCCGAAGGATGAGATTGCAGCAATTGACGGGTTCAAGTTCGGTTCCCACTTCCTGAGATCACTGACTGAAGATTCAAGAATGATGATCGACAACCTGCAGGACCAGAAACCGGGGAAGAAGATGAGGGTACATGTTTTCAGGCAGGGAATCCTCCATACCTTCGACACAGTTCTGGGCGAGGCACCACCTGAAAAATACAGCGTGAAGGAGATAGAGAATCCAGACGAAAATGTGCTGAAGATAAGGGAGAAGTTCCTCCTGGGTTAGTTCGCTTGATCTTCAGGGGTTACTTTCTTCATATATGGGTTTTTTATATGGCTCCAGTTTATGTGAAAATGTAAAATACATGAATATTCTTATACCTTTACATTGGAAGAATATAAGGCAGATATTCTCAGGTACATAAAGTCGTTCCTGAGAGCGCAGGATTTTCTTGTTTCAGAGGAGTACACCTCGGGCATGTTTGCATTTGATATCATAGCGAAAAATGACGGTGAAACTTACCTGATCAAGGTCAGCTACAACATTGACTCCCTCAAGTCGGACCTTGTGATTGAGATGCAGAGGTTTGCATCCTCATTCAACATATCCGCACTGGTCATAGGTGTCAGGAGCGGCACGGGCTTCCTTGAGGACGGAATCATATATTTCAGGCACAGGATGCCGATCATGACACCGGGAACATTCTCTGAATATATCAGGGGGAACAGGCCATACATATACTCCGGGCCCGGCGGATACTATGTGCCCATAGACGGCAGGAAGATGCAGGAGGCCAGGGTCAGTTCCGGGAGCTCAATCGGGTATGTTTCAGGAAGGATCGGGCTGTCAAGGAGATCGATCTCGCTTTATGAATCAGGAAGTTCCACAACACTTGACGTGTTTGAGAAACTTGTGGAAATATTGAAGGCCGATATAAGCAGGACAATAGATCTCATGGAAATTACCAGGGAATGGGGGAACATTTCGGAGAACGGTGTTGAGGAGGACCTTTTCATGAACCTGGCAAGGAAGATGCTTACAGAGCTCGGCATAATGACCGAGACGTTCAGGAAGTTCCCCTTCAATGCCCTGGGTAAGAGCGAGGACAGGGACATGTTCGTCATGGGGCTCTTTGAGGAACTTTCAAAGAATGCCTCAAGGGTTCCAACCATAAAGCAGATATCTGATTTCGTTGAGAAGGAGCCCATAATTATCGTTGAGGAGAAGACTGAAAGGGATTCCATTGGTGGATGCCAGGTGATCTCCCTGAAGGAAATCAAGGAGAGGGGGCTGTCCAGGATCCTGGAGAACAGGGAAAGAAAGGGTGTCAGGTAAGAGATGGATGTGCTTGATGTAGACCAGAATTTTGAGGTCGTTTTTGCAATCAAGGGCCTGGTTTCTGAGGGTGATAGGGTCAGAGACAGACTGTATGAATATCTCCCGGGAATGATCTTGATAGGGATATCCCCTGAGGAGCTGGAAGGGCTGAAGAAATTCATGGAGGAACCGTTCACGGTGCCCATGGGTGATTATGAGGTCATATACGGGACGATCCTCTCAAAATTTGGGGAGGTCGAGATACCGCCGCCAATATTTACCCAGGCTGTAACCTATGGCGTGAACAGGAACATACCCATGAAGGGAATCGATCTTGACGAGGATACATTCGGTGATTTTTACGGCGAGAATTTCAGGATAAGGGACCTGGTCAGATACATACGGAAGAAGAGGAGGATGATGAGGAGGGAGTTCAACCTCAACTCCCCTGAGGAATTCGTCGTGGACTGGAAGAATGAGATAGAGACCAATCCGGGCCTGAAGAAGATGGAGGAAAGCCGTAGCGCCCAGATATGCACTGCAATCAGCAATGCAAGAAAGGAGATGCCGGATGAGAGGATAATGGCAGTGATTGAATATGAGATGAAGGATGATGTTGAGAGATCACTGAGAGGCCAGCCTGTATCGTGAGAATATTATGTAGATCTCACTGCTCTCGGATCTTGAAGATGCAGGCTTGGTGATATACACCT
This sequence comes from Thermoplasmatota archaeon, assembly GCA_023381355.1. Lineage (GTDB taxonomy): Archaea > Thermoplasmatota > Thermoplasmata > Thermoplasmatales > Thermoplasmataceae > Cuniculiplasma. The sequence continues at coordinate 109,869 of JAMCUL010000019.1, forward strand.
TCTTGAAATTCCCCTTATACCTGTCTATGAATTCCTTCGTCATGTCTCCCTGGAACTGCTTCACCACTACGGTCCCATCCATCAGGAGCAGGGGATCGCAGTGTTCCATCACGGCCGTGCATATCTCCACGGACATGGCATGATCCCTGTCATGCTGCCCTGTTGTGTGGGACATTGCATCCGACAGGTACAGATCAAAACCGTCTCCGGAAAGCTCCCTGATCCTCTCCCAGGTAGCCTCATTCCTTATGTCTCCCCTTATATTGACCGGAAGTTCACCACCCTTCGGGGCAGTGAGATCCACGCATAGGAGTTTTTCAGGATTCCTCTCCATTATGACATCTGTCCATCCACCCGGGGATGATCCTATCTCGAGGACCCTCATCCCGGAAAATAGGATGGGAAACTTCCTGTCTATGTCTATGAGCTTGTAGGCAGCCCTGCTGCCGTATCCATGTTTCCTGGCCTTCCTGTAATAGGCGTCCTTCCTCTTCTCCATCATTCACCTATGAATTTCCTGTATTCCTCTGGCGACATCAGCCCGGATGGCTTTGAATCCAGCCTGATCTTTACAAGCCAGGAGTTGTATGGATCCCTGTTTATCAGCTCAGGCTTGTCGTCAAGGGCCCTGTTCACCTCAATGACAGTTCCGTCCACAGGAGAGAATACATCCTCTGCAGACTTTACGGATTCAACTGTAAGCATTGGCTTTCCTGCAAACACCTTCCTGTTGAGATCTGGAAGATCCACGTAGACAACATCAGTGAGCTGCTTCTGGGCAAAATCACTGACGCCGACTGTTGCTGTTTCTCCATCGATACTGACCCATTCATGAGTCCTGGCATACAGAAGTCCTTCCTTTATGACACTCATATGTGTGTAAGATTAAAATAGTATAAATATTCTCATAAATATGTGAGAGCGTTCATAGGTATCCGTATCCCGGAGTTCAGTGGGTATGACAGGCTCAGGGAACGGCTCGCCATGGAATTTGGCGGGAACGCGAGGATCGTTGAACCAGGCAACCTTCACATAACCCTCAGGTTTCTTGGAGAGGTTTCGGAGGATGAGTGTGGGGAGGTGTGGAACAGGATCGCGTTTCCACGTGATTCCTTCAGTATAACAGGGAATGGCATCGGGCATTTTCCGGAGGGAAAAACCAGTGCAAGGGTCATATTCGTACCGGTGCTGTCAGATGATCTGGAAAGGATCGCCATGAGCAACCCTGAACTGAGGGATCAGGAAAAGGACTTCCACTGCACCGTTGCAAGGCTTAAGAAGCCGCAGCACGTGAATGACATTGAGGATGAATTCCGGGCTGTGACGTTCTTCAGCTTTCCAGTGAAAAGGATTTCACTTTTCAGGAGCCAGCTCCTCAGGACCGGCCCTGTATATGAGGAACTGTTGTTCCATCAGCTTATGTAGTTTATGGAATCCTTTGATATATTCTTCTTCTCCTGGACGACCTCATCCGGGCTGAACTCGATTGCAATGAGGTTTGACACTGGAATCAACCTGAGGAGCTCCTTCTGGCCATCCACCTTGAATACCAGTGCCCCTTCCTCTCCAAGTATGGTATATCCTGCAAATTCACCGTTGGTCTCCATGGGGTCATCCTTTCCGCTGTCAGACAATACTCTGTATTTTCCACCTTTCCTGATCTCTATCATATCCATTTTGCTCAGCATCTCCATTATGTTGATTATCTTCTCTTCAGTAATTTTCAACTGATAATGATAACTTTCTATGTAATAATATTTTCATTGCTTTCTTGATAGGCGCCATACATGCTCAACTGTCTTCCCATAGTTCTCAAGAGCCATGTTTATGTTGATCTTGACCCAGTTCCAGGCAGTCTCAAGGTTGCCTCCCCTCAGGCGGTATTTCTTTGTCTTCCCGTCCTGCTCCTCCTCCAGTAGATCCATTGACTTCAGCTTGTTCAGGTGCCTGTACAGGGTGGTTCTTGATGTCCTGAGGTATGCCATGAGCTCGTCGCCGGTCCAGTAACGATCTGCGTTGTCAAGGAAGCACTCCCGGAAGAGGCGGAAATACACGGACCTGCTTATGCTCTCGTAGTCAGTGTTTGGATTCAGCCTCGGTATGTATCCAATATCCGACAGGAAGTACGCAATACTCCTGTTTAAATCCTGATCCAGAACCCTCTGTGGCATCGAAGCGATTGTAATTTTGAACATGCAGTTTCATGATGCAGTTCACAAAAATATTTTTATGCTTTCCAGATGTGGATGATGCCTTGAATGAATTTAGATGCAGAGATCTGAAAAGAACCGGGAGAAAGCCCAATATTGTGGTATCCCTGGTACCTGTCCTGAGTGGTCTTGATCAGCTTCGAACAGATTACGGTAAGCATGGGTTCATCCCCGAGCTCAGGTTTGATCTTTCTGGAATGAACAGGAAACAGATCGAGCAGTATCTCGGGAGGTTCGAGGAATCTGGCATGAAGGGAATCTTCACCTTCAGGGATGAGGATCCGGGGAAGCTGGAAAAATTTTACTCTCTGGCCATCCCTCATGAAAATCTTGTGATGGATATAGAACTGGAATCCTTCAATGGCATCAGTATTGAGGTTGACCGGGAGAGGCTGATCGTCTCTTCTCATTTCAGGAGTCCTGCCGCCACAATGGGAAAATTTTCACGTATATCCCAGATGGAATGCGGTGCAATCAAGATTGCCACATATTCTGATACTGCGGAAACGGTAAGGATCATGTGGGAGATAGATTCAGCAAGGGATGGCAGGCCGGTATCGTTCACGCCCATGGGAAGGGATACCATGGCGAGGATTGTTTCAGGACTTGCAGTCAACGATTTCATGTATTCCCATTATGGGAGGGCACTTGGCGAGGGCCAGCCTGCCTTCATGGATGTTGAGAGGATCATCTCAATCCTCGAGGGATATGAATGAGGTTCAGATGCCCTGCACTATTGCTATTATTCCGCTTGTTATGAGTTCCACTGCTATTGAGGCCAGAAGCAGCCCCATTATCCTTGATATCACGGTTGTTCCTGTTTTCCCAAGTTTCCTCGATATTGTTGTCGAGAAGTACAGGATCACGTAGGAAAGAACCAGGACGAGAACCATTCCCACAACGAGTGCAATCTTCAGTGATACTGTGCTGGCCCTTGAATTGAGGAGTATTGCAGTTGTGATTGATCCCGGGCCCGCAAGGAGTGGAGTCCCTATGGGTACTATGCCTACTGCATCCCTCTCTGCATAATCCATGCTCTCCTCCTTCGTGAGCTTGGTGTTTGATGTCTTTCCCTGGAGCATGTCAAAGGCAACCTTGAAAAGCAGGAACCCGCCTGCGATCTTGAAATCGTTTATGCTTATCCCGAGAATCTCGAAGATGTATACACCGACAAGAATGAATCCAAAAAGCATCCCTCCTGCCATGAAGATGCTGTTCTTTATCACCTTAACCCTCTCTGCAACGCTGAAATCCTCCGTAAGAAACACGGTGGTTGGAACGGCCCCAACAGGATTCATGATTGCAAACAGGGCTGTTGCAACATACCCGAAAAACTCAAGAGTGCCAAGGAGATCCAATTCAACTGTGAATTTTAACCTGCTTATTATTTTTTATCAGTCACTTGGGATGTCTCATGACACCATATCATCCATGTGGGATGGTTCACGAAAACATTACAAAAATACATATATAGTGCTGTCAATTAAAGATGCATTGAGTACTCCTGGAATTGCAGAGATGGTGGAAAACAACGTGGTGAAGAAGAAAGGCAGCTTCATCTTCAAGTACATCTATGGTGATCCGGAGATAAGGGACTGGGAGGACGAGGACAGCATAATAATTCCACTCAACGGGAGACTGAAGATAATCACTCCAAGGAGGACAGGGAAGATCAGGGAGAACAGGGGATCATTCCTCAGGCTTCCTGAGGCATCCCTCAGGAAGATCGCATCAGATGCACATGAATCTGGCTTCAATATCAGGTCACTCAGCATGACCGGAATGGGAGGGGATATCTTCCACGCATCACTCTCCAGTGACGGGATCATAAGTTTTGAAACGTTCTGGAATCTCCTTGACAGCGGGTTCAGTTTCCAGAACGGCATCTTTGTCAGGGATAATGTCTATCTTGGGATTGACAGCACCTCAAGGCTGTGGTCCAACAGCAGGGAACTCATATCCTCATTCGGCGACAGCCTTGCCGGATACATCCAATCCTCAATTGCAGGCATGGAGAGGATGATACCGCAGAACCAGAGGGATGACAGGATATTCGGGAAGGAGCGAATGATGAAGTATTCGGTAAGTCCCGACTCATTCAACGAGATCATCAGGAGGATCGGAAGGAACAGGATAAACCTCATGAAGAGGGAGAACGGCCAGAAGAGGACTGTCTACTCAACCTCAATGTCTGGTGATCTCTTCATCATGTTCCATGCCGGGGAAAATCTCACATTCATGCCGATCGGCCCTGTTTCCCTGAATGGGCTGATCGAATACGTTGAGATCATTGAGAAGGCAGGGGGTGTATTCCTTGGCTAATGATCCGGTGCTCATCAGGTTCAAGGCGCTTGAGGCAAAGAGGACAAGGATGCACAAGCTGCTGTCATACGTCTTCTCCACCCTGTACACTGACCAGTCAGAGTCCACTGCAGTGAAGAACTTCATCTCCTCGGAAGATTATTTCATTCTTGACACTGTGAACTCCTCCGGGAGGGAAATCATGTGGAAGGGGTTCACTGACGAGAACGGCATGTACCAGTGCCTCTCCTATGAGCCTAATGTTCCGGGAGTATATGTTTGCTTCATCGGGATGAGGAACTTGGTGGGTGAGCATACAGATTCGAGAATACTCTGCCCGGACACTCCAGGAAATGATGACATGAATTCTGATGTTTCACTCTATCCGTTCCCATACTATGAGGAGATGCCACAGTATGAGAAATTCCTCATATTCAGGTCTGTCCTGGGAACCAGGAAATATTATTCCAGGGACAGGATCATTGACCAGGTGTACACAAGGTGCAGGCACATGTCACTGGGTGTTTACGGTGATGATCTTTACAGGAAAATCGATGAGGATGTGAGGACGGCAATTGACTCCCAGATAATGGATGAGATCAATGGGGAATTTTCCTTGAGGAGCGAGGCATTATCATCATCAAGATCATTCCTTTCCGTTTATTACAGATATTATGAAAAACTGTACAAGACAACTCTCTATGATTTCTAGACCTATGCAATCAGGAATCCAAGAAGCATTCCAAACAGTGGTGATATGATCCACATTGCCACGACCTGCAGGAATGGCTTTGACATCATGGCCTTCGTATTGTATGATAGGCCTGAACCGAATACACTTGATGTGAGTGTCTGCGTGTTTGACAGCGGGAGTGAGAAGAATGTTGCCCCTTCCACAAGCACAGATGAGACAAGGAGGGATACAAATGCGTTTGCGTAGCGCATGCCAAAGATGTCCTGTGAAACCCTTCTGATAACCCCACCGCTCAGGAATATGGCACCGGCAAAGATTGCGATTATCATGACGGTTATGATCTCCATGCTGTCATGGCCCATAGCTGCAAGGAGTCCGAATGTGTTTGCACCGAGGGTGAATGCAGTGAGGAATGATATTAGCACCAGGAGTATCTTGTATATCCTCGCTGCCTCCCACACATCGTTTATCTTCACCGCTGTTACCTTCCTGTTGAGGTAGAAGGATGAGATGATTGAGAGGAATGGCGCAAGAACCCATGCAGCTATGACCAGGTAGACATATGGCATGTCTGGAGTGAATCGTGCCCTGAGTGAGACACCAAGGGAAATTCCGACGATTGCCATCGTTAATGAAAGCGGTATGCGGAAATATGTTGCAAGTGCAAAGAGGACAAAGGAGATGAGCAGGACCACAACAACATAGTATGAAACATCGGGCATTATCCTGAATATGGAATCGGACAGGAATCTTCCCTCAATGATCAGGCCAAGCGAGAAGCCGCCTGCGCCAAGGAGAAGCCCGAACTGCCTCGAGACTATCCTTGATCCTACAACTGTCCCCACAGCGGCTGAAAGATTGTTTCCTGACACGATCATGGAGAGAAGTGCAATGAGGGCAATGGTGAGATATTCAAGTATCATCTGGATACCGACATCATCGTATTGAGGATGAGATCAGCAATATCCTCGCAATCATCCAGGAGATCATCAAGGGTGTGCACCACAGAGTTGATGTGGTTGAATGTGAGATAGGTTATGCTCTCAGATATCCTGTACAGCCTGTCAATAATCCCATCCTTGATCTCGTCAACATCCTCCTCCATCTTCTCTATATCGGTTCTTATGCTCTTAGCCCCATCAATATCACTGACCTGGAGCATCTGGTTCACTTTCTTCACCGCATCAATATTCTTCTCAAGTATTGCACAGAAACCTGAGTAGAAATTGCCCACCGGTTCCATGTGGAATGAATTTGCAATGAGGCTGTCCTTGGTTCTTGTCATCTCCCTTGATATCCAGTAGGTCCTGTCAATTATGTCATCAAATGTCTCAATGAGATTCAGGAAGTTGTCCATAAGCGTCGATCCGACTGCACCTGACGTAATATTCCTCTTGAGTTCAAGTGTTATGTTGTCAGCCTTCTTCTCATTCTCACTCACCCTCAGTGCCTTATCTTCTATTGGATCTTCAGGCCTCTGGAATATCTCTATCAGGATAAGCGAATTCTCAATTGCGATATCCATGTACTTCTGCATTTCGAGGAGGGACTGCCTCTCCCCTATAACCATGATCTTCTTAAGAAAATGGTAATTTACCATCACAGGGAATTTTTACTTATTATAAAATCATGTTGTAAATAAATACCTTGATTGTAGTCGAAGTCATCCAAGCATTCCCTCGTATATCTTCATGTTCTTAACGTAGTGGTCAACTGTTTCCCTCAGGCCGTCCTCAAACTTTATTCTTGGCTTCCACCCAAGGGATTCTGTCGTTGATGGATCCATTGCATACCGCCTGTCATGCCCCGGCCGGTCACTGACATATTCGATCAGATTCTCATCCCTGTGCATTACTGAAAGTATCATCTTTACAGTGTCTATGTTTCTCTTCTGGTTCCTCGCCCCTATCAGGTATACAGATCCAGGTTTGCCCCTGTCAATTATGTAATCCACTGCATCGTTATGATCCCTGACATGGATCCAATCCCTTATCTGGCCCCCGTTGCCATACACAGGTATCTTTCTTGAATGAAATGCATTGATTATTGTCTTTGGAATCAGTTTTTCAGGATGCTGGTGATTGCCGTAATTGTTGCTGCAGTTGCTGATTGTTATCCTCATCCCGTATGTATTTGCGTATGATTTTGCAAGAAAGTCCGCAGAGGCTTTAGTTGCAGAATATGGATTCCTTGGATCATAACATCTGTCGGCGGTGAAGAGATCGTCACCTTCAGGATCAAGGGAGCCGAATACCTCATCGGTCGATATCTGGTGGAAACGGATATCATGCCTCCTTGCGAACTCGAGAAGCCGCTGTGTTCCCACAACATTGCTGATCAGGAAACTGTAGGAATCCCGTATTGAGTTGTCAACATGCGATTCGGCAGCAAAATGAACTATCTGGTCTATATCCTGCAGTTCCGATTCATAATTCTGCACATTGTTTATGTCGTCTGCAATCTTCCTGTATCTTCCTTCCGGGAAGTGGCGTTCATACCATGGATTTGATGCATATGTCCCCTTGTCCATATTGATAATGAAGTCATCACTTTTGTCAAACCTCTGCTGTATATAGTTGGAACCAATGAAACCGGAACCACCGGTGACAAGTATTCTCAGAAAATATCACCCTTCTGCCCTGCAACTTCAAGCGTTGGGTAACCAGAGTCCTTCTGCGAGATTATGTGATCGTCCTCAGGCCATTCTATTCCGATGCCTGGATCGTTCCATATAATGCCCCTCTCATCTTCAGGAGAGAATTCTGAGGTTGTCCTGTACAGCACTATTGAATCTTCAATGGCCGCAAATCCATGTGCAAATCCACATGGTATCCACAGTGACTTCCTGTTTTCCTCTGAAAGCTCTATTTTGAAGTATCTTCCAAAAGACGCAGAGCCTGACCTTATATCAATGGCAACATCCATGATCTTTCCCCTTATCACGCTTACAAGCTTTCCCTGGGCATGAGGAGGCAACTGGTAATGCATTCCCCTGATCACGCCCTTCCTGGAGAATGAAAGATTTTCCTGCTCAAACTTTTCCCCTATCCCGTTCTTCGCGAATTCAGAATCCTTGTAGAGTTCCGTGAAGTATCCCCTTTCATCGCCAAATGACTTCCTTGTTATGACTTTAAGGCCATCTATATCTGTGCCCCCAAAACTGAATGGCATAATTCAGTAAAACAACTGGTGTTATAAAATATTCTAGTGGACATCCAACCGGGATATATTTGATTCCAGGGAGTGAAAATCCCAGTCCAGCAATTTCGTGGCCCTGCTGATATCCAGGGAGGAATCAAACGGCCTCCTTGCAATTCCGCCAGGGATCTTGTTGCCCTTCCTGACAAGACTCTCATCCATTCCAAAGAATCTTGCAATTCCCAGTGCCATTTCATACCTTGAGATCCTGTCACCTGCAATATTCAGTATTCCACTGAGACCCTTTCTCTCAACTTCCACGGATGCTCTTGCCAGATTGGCCGCATTTACCGGTGAATAGGATGACTCGATGGCGTTTATCTCCTTCCCGTCCCTCAAACTGGTGTAAACAAAGAGGGGGAAATTCATCTTCTCCCCAAAAACACCGGATGTCCTGATGATCAGGCTGTTACTCAGTGGAATTACGGCAAAATCGCCAAGTATCTTAGATAGACCGTAATAATTCACAGGATCAGGGGCATCCTCCTCTGTGTACATACCCCTTGTTCCATCGAATACGTAGTCGGTTGAGAAATGAACAACCCTGGCGCCTGTCTTGATGCAGTACTGGGCAATAACTGACGGCGAGACGGAATTAATCATGTAAGCACTGTTCCTGTCCTTTTCACAGCCGTCCACATCTGTCATTGCAGCACAGTTGAATATTAGATCGGGCTGTATCTCATCAAGAGTTCTCCCCACCGCTCCCGGATCTGCCATGTCCATCTCGTTCCTCCCTGGTCTTGAAGCATCTGGAATCAGGCGTGAAACCTCCTGCCCGAGCTGGCCATTTGCCCCGGTGATGAGTATCTTCATATGTCCATCCTTGAATCTCTTCCAGCAATTATGCTGGTTCTCCTTGTCTTTGAATATCCGGAACTGATTGTGCAGTTCGGGCCGATTATGCTTTCAAAGATTATTCTCCCGTCGAGGAAGTCAATACTGCAGTGATCCATGATCACGGAGTTCTCAATTTCTGTCCCCCTGATCCTGCAATCGTTTCCTATGGTTGTGTATGGACCGATGTAGGAATCCTGGATATCTACATTATCGCCAATGAAGCATGGGCCAAGTATTTTTGTATTCCCATCAATTTTCGTGTTGCTTCCAATGTGTATCCGGCCTGAATAGTTCAGCATGGAAGGATCTGAATCATCCTCAAGGTTTTCCAGGATGAGCCTGTTGCATTCAAGGAAATCCCTGACAGTTCCCGTGTCCTTGAACCATCCCCTTATTATCCTGTAACCAATCTTTCCACCCTTCTCGAGAAGCAACTGGAGGGCTTCCATTATTTCGTATTCACCCCTTCCTGAGGGCTTCAGCATATCTATGTAGCGGAATACAAGAGGCGTGAGGAAGTATATCCCTGATACCGCAAGATTGCTTTTCGGGTTTTTTGGTTTTTCCTCAAGCGAAATGATCCTGTTGTCACTGATCTCACAAACCCCAAATTTTTCAGGATTCCTGACATTTACAAGCATCAGGTATGCATCATACTTACCTTCCTCGAACTCCTTCCTGGATTCATCCAGGTGGTCCTGCATCACATTATCCCCGAGATATACCACAAATCTGTCATCTCCCACAAAATTCCTGCAAAGTCCAATTGCATGTGCTATACCCAGTGGCTTCTCCTGATAGATGTACCTGATCGAGCAGTTCCACCTGCTTCCGTCGCCATAATACCTCTTCACCTCCTCGGCACCAACATTTCCGATCACTATGGCAACCTCCCTTATCCCGGTTCTGAGCATATCGAGAAGTGCGTATTCACTGGTTGGTTTTCCTGCAATTGTGAGAAGCTGCTTTACATCTGAATAGGTTATCGGACGAAGTCTTGTGCCACTTCCTCCGTGTAAGATTATTCCCTTCATCACCTTTGTATATTTTCCTCATATATAATTGGTGGCAGCCTATCATGAAAGGATCAGGACTGTGCCATCAAATCAAAGAATCCCTTAAGAGTATCCTTGATCTTCATGCCTGATTCTGTGAGGAAATATGTCACATGATCCTGGTTCATTCCCTTTCTCACCATGCCTGCCTCCTCCATCTCCCTGAGTCTCAGGGATATTGCCCTTGCGCTTGCCTCGGGGATGCCTCTCCTGATCTGGTTGAATGTTGCCATCTCACTATCTCCGGAAAGCATGCCCATTATGAGAATTGTGTACTTCTTCCCGAGTATCGAGAATAATGGCAGTGACGAATCAACACATATTGTCTCATCGCCATATCTTATCATGCATGCCTTCTCGGTCATCAAATAAAATGATCCCGGATTGGTATATATAGATTGAACATGTAGACGGGAAAGACAATACAAAAGGTTATGTTGAAAGCAACCCATGCATGAGTGAATTGAAACTCGAGACATTCTTCTCAGAGATCGTGAAAAAAGAAATGTACAGGGACATCAGCATGTGCATTGTAAACAGGTCACCCGTGATGGCTGTAATCGCCATATTCGCCTATGGCGAGATGCTTGGGGGAATAGGGAGAATCCTTGAGGGGGAGGATGAGAAGATAGTGTTTGGAGCGGGCCAGTCAAACAGGAACTTTGCATCATTCCTGAAGTGGGCAGGCAAGGCATATTCCGACCTTGATCCCAGGGAGACTTACAGAGTGATCAGGGGAGGCCTCTTCCACAGGTATTTCATCAGGAATCCCGCGGTCATTGAGATGAATCCGCAGGATCCGGCAGCAACCATGGATTATGGGATGAAGCGGGGAATATGGCTCGACAGGGACAGCGTGATGATAAACGTGAACCAGCTGTACAAGGACATGAAGAGGACCGTGAACAGGTTGAAGATCAAGATGAAGAAGGAAAAAATGGGAAAAATGGAATTTGCCCAGAATCTTGGAATGGAATTTTCAATAATCAGCCGGTGACATTCTTCTGGGTGTTCTCCTTCGGTGATGACGCAAATATCCTGCTGAAATCCACGAAGCCAAGCCAGAGGAGAACTATGCCGATAAATTCCGCGTAGTAGAGGAATGCAGGAAATGCTGCAATGTAAAGAGTACCTGCAACGCTGACCACTATTACTCCAAGGATGATGCTTATGAGTTTTTTGTCAGCCCTCTTCCTGTATGAAACGTATGATATTATTATAAGCAGGGCAGCAGCGGGGAATGTTACTATGGATGATGTTATAACAACCGCAATGGGAAGTATACCCGCAACAACGCCGGTTATGATCATGCCTGGAAGGGGCGTGATGAGAAGAGATACCCCCAGAATGATGTCCGCCAATACGGAATAAATCACGTATCCATTCATAAGCTTCCTGTTGCCAAGGAGATAAACGGAACCGAGAGCAAGCATTTCAACGAGTACTGCAACGAGGAAGAGGTATGAATCCATCAGGATCGAATTGCTTATTCCCGCAGAAAAGATTGTTTCCAGGAGGACTGATACTGCAAATATCCACAATCCTGATGACCAGAATATGAATGGAGCCCTTTTAGTCCTTACTGCATTTGAGGAGATCAGGACTGCGAGTATCAGTGTGAGGATGAAGATGATTATGGTTGAAATGAACACGTCAGCATAGAACATTCACTCCACCTCCCCGGATCCAGCCTCCAGGTGCATCTTTGATGACCTTACCCATACCCTGAAGAATACAAGGGACAGTATGAGCAGTAATGTTCCCCCTATCATTGTCGCATAGAATATCTGTGTCTGCATTGCAGAATTGTTCAGCAGCGTGTTCACATTCACAGCCTTTGAGGCAAGGTCAGGATACACGGAATAGAACAGCATGAATGCAGACAGTGCAAGGAAACCCTGGAAGATTATCTTGTTGGACATGTAATTCTTCAGCTGCGGTATCATGTATATGATTGGGATGCTGATCGTAACAATACCTGAGGCAATCATCAGGTAGATGTTGCTGATATCATTGATCGCAAGGAATGATGCCCCTGCTATGATCAATCCGGCCACAGTGACGCCAAGGGAAAGTATCGTATTCACGTCAAGCCCGTAAAATATTGAAGCGAGTCCGAAGAGAACCACTGCACTTCCTATTATGAAGCCGTCATCAGGGAGATATGAAAGGAACGCACCCATGTTGAATGTGCGTGCGGTTATATTGAGGCCGTGACCGCTCATCAGGGAAGTGTATATCACAAGAACGAAGAATCCGAGGATATAGGTTATTATGGCGTATATTGAGTACAGGGTCTTCCTGTTCACATTGAACCTGTTCCTGAATATGAACTCTGCAGATACGATAGAAAGATTCCTGAGGATATATATGACTATGAAAATGAGTATGTAGGCAATGTATGAATATGCAAGGATTGGAAGTGCGTCTGGAATCAGGGCCTCAACATTCACCACATAAAAGACGAAGAACGTGCCCGTGATCTCCCATATTGGGACAAGGTAGTAGAATACCTTCCTGGTACTCTCCTCATACCGGAACAGGATTGCCGATGCTGCCATCAGTTCCGTTGATATGATTGCAAAGAACATCCCGAAAATTATGCCGTTAAGAAGTACCTCAACATTGAAGCTCACTTTACATCACCCACCCTCTCTATCTCCTTTTCTATAGAAACATTTCCAAGCACCTTCGCCGAGAAGTAGAATGTGAACGGAACAGCTATGCAGTAGAATATTATTATCCCAATTCCAAGCGGCAGGACTGAGGGGGATGTGTTTGCAGCCGAGGCAACCGTCATTATGTTGTTGTATATTATATAGGGCTGCCTGCCGACCTCGTCAGTAACCCATCCTGAATCGTATACGATCTCAAGGAGTATGCCGGATATGATCATGGAATACAGGTAGAATTTCCCGGATATATCCTTCCTGAATATGATCCTGATAAAGAGCAGAAGGGCAAAGAGACCGACAAGTGCTCCGCCTCCGACCATTGTGTCGAATGTGAGGTGTATGAAGAGTGGAGGCCACTGGGATTTGGGAAACTCCGTCAGGTATGGTACCGCCTGATGGGCATTGAATGACAGGAACATGATGAATTCCTGAAGTCCGGGTACAGCTATGTAATACTGTGGAACGCCATTTATCACTATTCCTCCAAGCTTCTCAGCCGCATCCGTACTGCTGTGGAAATTCAGCTCAATGGCGGCATATTTCAGTGGCTGAAGTGAATAGAGCATTCTCATCGATTCGTCTCCGGTGAGTCCTGCTATGCCGATCGCAATCAGCCCAACAATTGCAGCAACCCGTATCGATTTCATATAGATGCTTCTTGCAATGTCAGTTTTTGATCTCAGGTAATTGATTGCGAAGTAGGCAAGCAATGCAAAACTTCCAGCAGCAAGAGTTGCAGGAACCACATGGCCGATCTCGATCCATGAGGATGGACTGAACATGGCTGCAAGTGGATTTACATCTGCTACTGTTCCATTAAGTCTGTACTCTGACAGGTTGAATCCGGCAGGGGTGTTCATCCATGCATTTACCATGGTGATGAATACTGCCGAAAGGAGTGTACCCGCGGCAACAAGAACCGACAGTAGCCAGTGCTGGTACCTGTTCTTGAAATAGTCCCAGTAATAGATGTAGAGAACAAGGCTTATTGATTCGAGGAAGAATGCGAATACCTCATAATAAAAGGGGAGGATGTCGATCTTTCCCACAAGGACCATGAAATTAGGCCACAGTGAAAACAGCTCTATTGCTAACACTGTTCCACTGGCTGTGCCTATTGCAAAGAATATTGCAAGAGCACGCGAGAGCCTCCTGGCAATGACCTCGTAGCCTTTGTCCTTGAGGTATATCCCGAGAAACTCAATAACACTCATCACTACAGAAATCCCTATTGTCAGCGTGACAATAAGTATGTGAGAACCCAGCGTAAAACCCATCATGAAACGATCAAAGTTAATAATACTGGTCATTCATATCCATTTAACATGGTTGTTTTCATAATTAAGTCTTAGCCTGACAAATCAGGTATGTGATTTAAATAGATGAAATCAAGAAAATAATACTGGAAAAATTTAGATACAGTATGATCAGACTATTTCCATCTCAAATTTAGGGAGCAGATGCATCTCGTTTGCCTTCTTATAATACATCTCAAGTGCCCTTCTTCCGCTGTCACCAAAATTCACCGATAAGTCATTCACATACATCTTTATGAATCTTGTTTCAAGCTCCAGGTCCTGGTATCTTGCATATTTCATTGCATATCTTGCTGCCTCTTCCGTGTGTTCCATTGCATATTTTATTGAATTCTCGAAATCTGTGATATAATTTGCAATTACTTCTTTGCCAAGGCTCTTCCTTATGGCATTGAAGCCCAGTGGAACAGGTAGATTTCCGGCATAATTCTTCCACTTTTCATACAGATCAACAACCTTTATGAGACCCTTGTTCTGGAATGTAAGCTGTTCGTCGTGGATTACTATGCCTGCATCGATCTCTCCCTTAAGGACTGCATCAGGGATGGTATCGAATCTCATGGGCCTTATATTGGCATTCTTGTTCACAAACATCTTGAAGAGAAGTTCTGATGATGTACCAGGTCCTGGACTTCCTACAACTGCCTTTGCAAAGTCGATTTGGCTCTTTGCCACAACCATAGGTCCATAGGAAATACCGAAACTGGCACCTGATCTTGTAAGGGCATAAACTTCGTTGAATGATGCGTATGCATTTGCTGATATGGCAGTAACATCATACATTCCTGTCTTTGCTTCATCATTAAGTGTCTCGATATCCTTTATTATCTGCTCATACTCCATGCTTGTTTTTATCTTTCCTGTTATCATGGCGTAGAACATGAATGCATCATCCGGATCTGGCGTGTGAGCAACTGTTAACTTCATTATAACGTATTATTTCATCGCATAAAAAAAGATGTCATGTCCTTCCTGAAATGGCGGTATCCCATCAGGATATGTATTCTTGAATTGGGAATATCCTTCGGCCAATGAGGGATATTTAAGACTTGAAATATTATATGTCATTATTTATAGCTGGAAGATATCTGTACTTTCCTGCGTGAAATTATGACAAGAGTTGTTATTGCATTAGGGGGAAACGCACTCCTCCTGAATGGTGAAAGAAGAGATTACGAAACCCAGGCCGGACATGCCTATGATGCCCTGAATTCACTTGCAGAGGTGATTGAGAAAGAGGATGTGATCATCACACATGGAAATGGCCCTCAGGTTGGAGATATATTCCTTAGGAACCAGGACATGCCAGGTATGCCCCCAGGTATGCCGCTTCATGCATGTGGCTCCATGTCGCAGGGACTTATAGGTGAAATGATTCTTGAAGCCTATGAGAAGGTCAAGAAAGAGAAGGGGATTGGAAAGGATGTTTCAGTGATCATCACCAGAACTCTTGTGGATATAAACGACAGTGGATTTGGAAATCCTTCAAAACCTGTAGGACAGATTTTCACGGATAATGAGAAGGAGGAAATTGAAAGTAAAAGAGGATGGAAGTTCACAAAGACAGAAAAGGGATGGCGCAGGGTTGTGCCCTCACCCTTTCCTCAGGATATACTGGAGAAGAGGATAATTGAGAATAACCTGATCTCAGGTTTTCTTCCTGTGTGTGCTGGCGGCGGGGGAATCCCAGTGGTGGCAAATGGAAGTGGATTTTCCGGTGTTGAGGCAGTCATTGACAAGGACCTTGCATCTGCCGTTCTTGCCTACATGCTGGAATGCGATGAACTCTTGATACTTACTGATGTCCCCTGTGTTTACATAAATTACGGGAAGCCAGGACAGAAAGCACTCGGCAACGTTACTCTTCAGCAGATGGAATCCTACATGAATGACAACCAGTTTGGAAAGGGAAGCATGGGACCCAAGGTAAATGCTGCCCTTACATTCCTCAAGCATGGGGGAAAGGTTGCAAGAATTGGGGACTTAAAGGATGCAATTAATGTTTATAGGGGAAAAAGCGGTACTCATATCTCAGTCGATTAGGTTACTGAGAAAGTACCATTTGTTTCCTTAAGTTTTCCAAGCCTTACCATCTGGTCAATTACCTTCTTAAGTAAACTGTCCTCAACAGAAAGATCATATGATGAAATAAGCAATTCATTTATTCTGGACTGACCTGCATCAGAGATCTTCAATTTTCCTATTAGATTTGTCAGGTCTTCGTATATGTTCCATGGAAAGATGAACCATGTCCATTTATCCTCAGACACCTCTTCTCCATAGAAGTCTGGTATGAATTTTGAATGGGCAATATGAAGCATTGTTGCTGTCTTAACAGATTTTGCCTTTAATGTCATTGCATAATCGTATGCAAGTTTCATGCTCTGTCCAGTATCCGTTATATCGTCAACAACCAGTACGTTTCTTCCCTCCACTGAAACGTTAAGACCATATTTCATTACGGCTTCACCATCAACAGTCGCAGTTAATCCCCAGTGTTCAGTCTTGACTGCGAAAAGATCCTTGATCAGATTCATATCGGCAACAATTCTGGCAGGAACCAACCCACCCCGGGACATTCCTATAATTACGTCTGGCTGGAACGATACTGACATCTTCATGTTTATCTCTTCACACCATTTTTCAATCTCTGTCCATTTGACAATCTTTGCCCTGAACTCCATATAATCAATTCCATATCTTTACTTGTTTAAATTATTTGCTGAATTTTCCATTATCTATGTGATGGAAAATGAGAGATACACACAAAAATAAATATAGGCTTGTCCCTTACAGGATTAAAAGCTCCGATGGTGTAGTCCGGTCAAGCATATCGGCCTTTCGAGCCGACGACCCGGGTCCGAATCCCGGTCGGAGCATAAGGCCAAAAGGCACATATTACTCCTTCTTATTCTACATGTATGGAACCGACTTATAACTTAAAAGGTGACCTGGAAAGTGTTAAAAAATGGCTGAAAAATTCAGTATTGTCTGACATTTATATAAAAAGTAAGTGGGTTTGTTTAAAAAGTTTTTTTATACGAATTTTAAAACCCTAACTCACTGATTTATAGGAAATAGTTACTCACACCATTTATTTTTTCACTATTCTTGCATATTCTATGGGGTAATGTTAATTAATGTATCACTATTATCGATTTTGTAATATATAGAGGAATTGATAAGGGAAATACTGAAAAGGAGAATTTAAGAAATGTAGAGGTCAAGAAGATAGGCAAGAATTATTATGTTTATGCGGTTAGCAGTGTATATAACAGGGAAAAGAAGAGGCCAAGGAAGATATCAGGCAAATACATGGGAAAGGTGACTGAATCCGGCATAATCAAGAAGGTTCATAGAAATGTAAGGACAGTATTCGAATACGGTAATTCAAAGATCATATATGACATAATCAGGGACATAGAGGCACCATTGAGGAAATACTTTGAATCAGCAAATGAGATAATGGCAATGGCATCTGTCAGGGTAATAAGGAATGTGCCATTGAAATACATGGATGATTGATCTGAGGAATGAACATAGATCACTGTATTCATTGAGATGGGAGATTGAAAGAACATTCTCCATCCTTGAGGAGATAATGCATTGTGAGAATATATGGCATGTGAGGAACAGGGATTATGATAATGCAGTTGGATTAAGAATCCTTGCATATAATCTGATGCTTGTATCAAACATCAGGATGGGTGAGAATCCAAGGGAGATAATGAAGATCGTCAGTTGCTGAAATATGAGACACCCTAAGTAACTATATAGAAGCTTAGAAATCAATGGTTAGAAAGAGGGATTCTAACATCTCTCGCTTTCTTTCACTGCTCTTCGAGAAAAATAAATAAATACCATGAGTTTAAAGAATTAAATGTCAGGATATTTTCATATTGATGATTTATTGCGATCCATAATAAATGTAATTTACAATGAAATCTTGTGAGCCTTACCGAGGTCTAATAAACTACCTCCTAAATGGCCTATCTTGATTTGGTTTCTATCCATGCTTATTGCGTACGCTTTATTGATATGCCACGTATCCAGGTTAGGAAATTTGCTAATGATTGACTTTGACTGTTGAATAATGTTATTATAATTGGCAAGCTGGCCAGGATCATTTTTAACCTGGAATATGTCTCTCACCGGACCATCCATGACCATGAAATTTTCTGGATCATGTACAAATAGGACTGCAGTACAGAAGAAGATTGACATACCATTTATGTGTAAATCACTCTTTTTGTTACTTAACATATCAATTCGCTTTGTAACATCATCTAAATCTGGGACCCCATTATTCGTTCTGTATTCTAAGAGTTTAATTAATGCATCCTTTAAATTAGGCTCTTTCGGTACATTCGCATTAGACCGTTGCATTCCACTCCAGCTACCGTTATTCCTTTCCAATAGAAACTCCTTTACTTGAGCTTGAATCCCAGAAAAAGTGCTACCTTTTATGTACTTTAGTTCAAAAACCAGTTTCCATTGTGAGAACAGGTCATGTGCTTTTTCGAGATAATTCTTTATGTCTCTTTCATCAGAGTTCGCAAAATTTCCATTTAAAATATTGGACATTTTGTTCAATACATAATTTAAATTAGGATCGTTTTGAAGATTTGCTACCATATAGTACATATCAAGTCATATTTATTAAAAGTTCACAATTGTAGTATTTCCGTTGTTTTCTTTTTTACCAGAGTTAGGCTATTCTATCGAAAACAGTAGTGTTTCAAAAGAATTTAAGTTTTATGATTCTCCCTTATCCATTATTTATTAGACTCAGAATATAAATTTAATAGTGTATATCAGTTTTGTTTCTCCATTTAGGATAAAATCCAGAAGTCCTTAGTATGGTATTCCTTAAATACTTATATTGTGTACGTGACTTTACATCTATTTTATTTTTGTATATTTCCCAATATGATTTTCAGCCTATTTTTCTAAATCATCATTGTGGGTGCACTATCAGTTCAATACCTCTTCGAGTTTCATTATCATTCCCATATTCCTTCCCATTTCTGACTTGAAATCCAGACTCTCGTTCACCTTTTTTCCTTTGGCTGCATATACAACCATTATGTCTTTCATAATATCAATAGTTGAAGGAAGAGTAACGCTCTTTTCTGTCCTGTGCATTTCATTATATATCAGTGAAAGGAAAAGATAGGCAAGAAGAGACATAAACATGTGAACCCTAATCTTCTGTGGAGTTCTGTGATATACCGGGAATGCAATACCCATTGTATTGATGGTGCGGAAACAGTGTTCCACCCTGTTTCTTTTTTTATAGAGATCAATTACTTCAGAAGAATCCATATCCATGATGTTTGTGAATATGGCATTCTTTCCCATCATGGATAAACGTTCATCCATTCTCTTCTGATCTATTTCAAGTGACGGAAGAATTATGGTTTCATTGAGGTTCTCAGATTCCAGATATATCCTTGCCTTATCCATGGAATCAGAATCACCTGAATCCATGATTTTCTTTGTTTTGAGAATAACCTTTTCCATTCTTTTCATGAATGTTTCTCTTTTCCTTATCTCCAGTGATGATGAATGATAGAGTATTATCCTGTGATCTTTTCCGTAGACATTCTTTTTCATTTCAATATATGAATCCTTTTCAACCTCAACTTTCATGATATCATGGTGATCAGATTGCTTCAATGCACCAATATATCTTCTCTTACCCATAAGATCAATATTTGATTTTGAATTGTAACCCCTGTCAAATATGATCAGGGAATCTTCAGATATCTGCCCTATCATTTCCGGAAATGTTCTGGAATCATGAATGTTCCCTGCATATGAATTCCAGAATAATGGTATGTAATCGTAATTTGCACCTATATAATATGAAATCTGATTCAGATCATACCGGTGCTTCTTGTTATGACCTTTCTTTGCCATTTCATTTTCATCCATGAATGTGTACATGTTTGAGGCATCCACGAATATTCTGGAGAAATCATAGCCCATTTCAATGATCTTTTCACGGACAGCTTTCATTATTGAAACCATATGGACATCGGTTATGCGATCCATGAGATTCCAGAAGTCCTGTGATCCTCTCCTTTCATAAATAGTGGATGCATAGTCCCTGGACATCCACTTTTCAATACCATCCTTTGAGGCTGGATCAGATAAACGGTTCATTATGAACAGGAGAAAATAATCACCTGGAGACATGCCCCTTTCATGATGATCCACAATACCATTCACAATGGTTTTCAATCCAATCATATGATCTATTCTTAAAACGCATAGGGTTGAACCGCCATTGTATGCCGCTATTTTGATCTCGGCCAGATTACCTTCAATGGTCTTTGCAAGATCATCTGCTGTACCCACACTGATCTCCTTCACAATTGTTGGAATGCCATTGATGCGTTTCTTCCATCGTATTACAAGGTATCTGTTCTTGCCTGAACGCTTGTAAGCAAAGTATGCCATCAATAATAGTAGTGCACCCACACTAATAAACTCTTCTCTCTAAATACATTGTGTACATATGAAAATACGGAATAAATTGTAGATAAACAGAATTAACTTCTTGTGTACCCACAAACAGATTTACAGAAAACGGCTAAATTACGTGTTCCATGATGAACTGATAAAAAGAAGATGTAAAGTCACGGTGTATATTTATATGATTTAGATGGCAGAACTCCAAAAGGTGGAAACTGAGACTACTACGAATATAGAAGAAATTTTAGAAAAGTCAAAGTCTTCTGCAATTTCTGCCATTCAGAATTTCAACAACCCATTATCTGAATTTAGATATGAAAACTTTATCGTTCAAATAGTCATAGCTTGGAATGCACTATTACAATCAATTTTACTTAAGAAGAATCAAAATATATATGAAAAGGACTCAAAAAGTGAATACATATTAGTGGATGGAAGAAAGAAAACGATATCTGTAGAACGCCTTTCAAATATATTTTTTAATAATAACGATGACCCCGTATTCAGGAATCTGGAATTTATCATTAAGTTAAGAAATGAGATTGAACACTCTCTTTATACTAATATTTCAGCTTGGAAAATAGATATATTTGGCGAATGTCAATCTTGCCTAATAAATTATGATTCATTAATCAAAGAAGAGTTTGGAGATCATGCGGGAATTACTGACAAAATGTATCTAGCAATTCAACTTTCTAAATCTTTTGTTAAGGAACAGGTAGAAACGCAAACAAAACAAGCCAGAGAAGCTGAACTAAGTATAAAGCAGCTTATAGAGTCATATAGAGATAATATATCAATCGAAATGTACAACGACCTTAGATATAGATTTAGTATATTCATAATTCCCAAAGTAAGTAATAATAAACACGCTGATGACATTCCAGTTTTATTCAACAATGATATTAAAATTGACCCAGAAGAAATTAAAGGAAAATTTGGACTTTTGACGGTTAAAACAACACAGATTGAAGTCCCAACCCAGAGAAGCTATAAACTAAAACCTAAGGAAATTGTGGAGCAAGTAAAGATAATGACCGGAAGATATGATTTTAAGATATATCTTCATACAAATTGCTGGAGAAAATATAAAGCAAGACCACGTGATAAAAAGAATAATTTTAAAAACGAGTTTTGTTTATTCGATGAGGCTCATAGGGATTATGTTTATACACAAAAGTGGGTTGACTTTTTAGTTCAAAAATTGAAGAAGGACATAGAATATGAATCAATCCAAAAACGATCATATCAGGAACCTAAGGTTAGCAAAAATAACTTACATTGATAATGTAATGTGTAAAAAGCGATTAGTGTTTTATAACTGCCTGAATCAATAATACTTTAAAAGTGGTCAAAATCAATTTTAGAAAAAGCGCTAATTATATTGTACAACAGACGACCAACATATTATTTGAGAAATTGTGGGATATGTTAAGATTCAGTGGTATATGTAAATTGAAGTAACATCATAATTTACAAGAGAAATTTTGTTTCTTCGGTTATGGAATTATTATTAAGAAGTCAATGAATCTAAACATGACAAAATGTAGTGATTATTACTTGTAGTTATTAGCTGGGTAGTCAGAGAGACTTTCTCATTCTCAAGATATTTGTACTAAGGATTAGAGTTCAAAAATTCTTTAACATTTTTGATTATTCTATCGCTTTCATTTAGGAAACGAACCCATCTGTCAATGTCTTCATGGCTTCTTATAATATCGGAAAAGTGAAGCAATGAATTTCTCATATTTTTGAGCTCATCTATAGTAGTGTTATTAATTTGTGTTAGGTTGAGTTTTCTGGCCAGATGAAGCTCTTGATTTATGTAAAGTTCATTAACAGGATCAATATGTAAATCCTTATCTTTCTTAGAAAAATAGTGATTTATGATATCATTACTTTCCTTCTTGGATAAATTGGCCTTTAGATATTTGATCTGTTCTGTTTCGCCATTTCCTGTAACTTTTCTAATTGCAGACCTGATAGAAACTTCGAGATAATTTAATTTGGCATACAAACCGATAGAAATGTATGGACTGTTTAGATCAGTAAAATGGATATTCCTCGTTATTTCATTTCCCGTCAGAACAAAGAAAAATTCTTTGTCGCTCATTAGAGGAATTGCCTCCATACCTCCAATACCATCAGATACTACATGCATACCTAGCCTAATTGGTATAATTTTGTCAGTTTTTGCATCGTAATATTCCCTTATCTGCTTTTCATTACCAGTTATTGGAATGTGTGTAAACCCTTTATCTTTACTTTTAAACCTAGCATCCTCTATATTTGAAGCTGAGCATATAGGTTTAGAAATATCCATTAATTGGAACATGCGGTTTAATTGCTCTAAAATATAATCAAAAGTATATTCGTGACTCTGGGTTTTGTTTTTCATGTTTTATCCATATATTTATCTTTGATAAGCGTTTTTACATTTTAATATGCATGGTATATCATAAAGGCGAGGATCAGACTACAGACATGTTCAGTAAGAGGATTTTATGTGATTACACATAATTCTGGATACTATGCTTGATCAATATGTGTCAGTTTGAACCCGGGTTGCTCATCTTCCTCTGGCACATGACTCCGGCTAGCTTTTTCCATGCTTTCCCTGTATCTCTTGCGCATTTCTTTCCCGAATTCTGGATCGCATAATTCCATGGTGAAATACTTAAGGGCATCACATGTTGAAATTGTTATCATTTCTTTATTATTATGAGCAATTATCCCAAAATTTTTCAGATTTTCCTTAAGAGATTTGGTCAGGCTGTCATATGGAACCATCACTTCTCCAGGTATACCTTGAATGATAGTAGTCATGGGAAATTCTGTTGTCGTCATGGTATTGGTCACAGTTGATAATTGTTCAGATAGTTTCCTATTCAGGACTTTCTTGTAGATTGAGTCCATCCTCATCCTCAGAATATCTGAGAGTTTCTTGCTTATCTTAACCTTTCCCTCACATAGATCAGTAAAGTAACCTTCATAATCTGTTGCATACTGGTTTCGGATAGTGTTATATTCTGGTATTTTTTTCATCTCTTCCTTGCCCAACTCAATTATTTCCTCTGCCGCCTCTATTCTATCACCATCTATAATCTTCATCTTTTCACGGGATAGGAACTCAACAAGGGCGACTTCATCCTTGAATTCTATTAAAATTATGTTTAGAAGGGATGATCTTAACTTTTTGTATGTTTCACGATTGATCGCATTTTTCGGGTTTGAAAAAAATGTCATGTCTACTTTTTTATCGCTGTTATTGCTAAGTATATAAGTAAGCGCTTTTCCCGCGTTTATTGCTTCCTGCATCTTGTCCATTTCCAACTTCAGACTTATTGACTTTGTCACATAGTCTGTATTTGTATTCATGCTTCTATCTATCTTAGCATCCATGTCCTTTTTCTTTTCAACAAGTTTCTCGTGCTCCCTGGTTAGCTTCAGATTCTCCTGTGACAGTTTCGTGTTTTCATCCTTTGTTTCCTTTATCTCCTTTTTCACCCTTTCTATCTCTTTCTTAACATTTGTTAGACTAAGATCAAGATCTGTAACCATATTCAGCACATTTTTTTTGCTTCCGGATATGTTAAGAAGCTTTCTGGCAATCTCCATGGAAGATGTGAAATCCCATCCACTGTCCTTTATTAAATCAAGTGTATACTTGAGTTCCACTACTGCAACTGATCGGTTAATATTTTGGGGAAGAGCATCCCATACCAGCTTTGCATCTTGGAGATCTGCTGCACTGTAATTAAACTCAATGGCTTCCGTAATGAAATTCTCGATTTCTTTCGGATTCACATTCATCTTTTCTAGGGCACCGTTGATCCTTTGGGATGTGGCAAGCATTTCCTCATCCATGAATCTGTTGTTCATGATTTCCTTGAGTTCCTTTGCATTAGATTTGATCTGACTCTGCTGCTGAATCATTTGATCGTTATTTGCCTGAATCTTCCCTTCCTGGCTCTTCAGCGTTGCATTATTAAAACTAATCCTATCTTCCAGTTCCTTATTTTTGGCTTCAAGTTCCCTAGACCTCGGCTCCAGATCAGTGTATATAATTCCATTTTTATTAAGCGTAATGGCTGTTTTTGTAAAGGTTACAAGTTGATCTGGTTTCAGACCTTTCAGCATCGTCAACAGGGAAAAGATCTGTTCATGATCAACACCACTGGCCTCTAGAATTACAAGATCATTAGACATCCTCAATGCTTCCTGAAGATCAATCTGGTTCTTGTCCATGAACCTTGAAGCCTCAATCATTCTGGTTTCAAGAGGAATACCTTCTTGAAGGTATTGGATTTGTCCTTGCCTCCAATCATTTATGATCCCATTGGCTGTGTCCTTGGACACATTCGTATCTGCTTCAATCTCCCTAAGAGACTTCCCCCTAAGATGAAGACTGATTATTTTTTTAACAATTTCAATATTTGTCATGTTTACGCATGCTTTCAATAACATATATGTCTTTCTTAATCATGCATTGTTATGGATTATAGCAGACTGGAGGCTTCACAATACTGTCGTTTTTTATCAAAATGTTTAATAATAAGTAAGAAAGATCCATCTGTGTGTGACTTCAATAATGTATCAAAAATCACCACAGATCCTATCTTCATGTTTTAATCACATTATCTCGATTGAATAGAGTTGTTTTTAAAAAAGAAATTGGAATAACCTTATCATTTAGCTATTGCTAATGATTTGAAATATATCATCATCATTTGGAATTGTAAAAAGAACTTGCATTTGATAGTGTCTGGGATAGGTGTCTATTTTCTGTCTATTTTTCTGTGCAACATATTTCTCTCATTTTCATTTTTTTAAGTTTTTATCGAAAAAGTATAGGCTTAGTAAATTTTGCTAAGACGTTGGTGGATTTTTTATGGTTTTCATACCCATATGGATACATCATGAGAGACATTTTTTTGATCTCATTTTTTCCATTAGACACTTTTTAGACAGTAAATAGACAGGTAATAGACAATAATAAGACAGAGCCAAGACGACTATTAGATAATTGTTAGACAGGTTTTAGACAGTGGTCTCGAAATAAATTTTAATCCAGATGGCTTGGACTAATAATCATGGCTCAACTCCCTCCT
>JAMCUL010000020.1 GCA_023381355.1 Thermoplasmatota archaeon
TGTTCTTCAGCATGGTTATGATCTCTCCAAGTGATCTTCTGTACCTTACAAGTGATCTCAGATCATCAGAGTACCTGGATGGGATATGGACTTCAGGTAACTCTCTAAGTCTCAGAAGCTTTGCAAGCTTGTATGAATCCTCACGATCATTCTTCTTTGAAGTGCCGAATATGAGTGGAATCTTCACAGGATCCCCTATATGAACCAGAAATCCCATGTCCTTCAGTTTTCTGGCAATATACTTCCCTGATGTTGACACTTCCATGGCGATTTCAGGATTTACTGAAAGATATCTTTCCCTGAACGCTGTCCACGAATCTTCTGTATTTGCAATCTCATACTGTTCCATGATGTTTCCATCGTCATTCATTTCCGTAATGTATACGGTACGTTTATGTACATCCATTCCAATATAGATTCCGATCACCTCCTGTGTGGTTGGTGAGAGTCTAAAGTCGGAGATAACTCGACAGTCTTCTATTCACCCTTGTTTCAGGGTATTATGTCGAGACGAAGGGCAGCAAATCTGGAACGCGACCTCACAGGTCAAGGATACAGACTGCTGCCTCTCCGACTCTCACGCTAACATCGTCATTCCAACGTGGCCAAAAGAATTTTTTTCATGACATCTGTACACTGCCTGTATCCTTCGATCCTTTCGAAGTTCATGACAGTAATCCTTCAGTATTGTGTATCCTCCATCATATCCCAGTTTTCGAATCTCTTCGAGTATCCTTACAGCTGATAGATTGTATTTGTCTATGAATACCTTAATCTGTTCTCTGTAAGGATCAAGTTTTGATTTTCTCTTCCTGTTCCTTTTAACCAATGATTCTGATTTCATATATTTCCTAACACTGTTCCTGGATATATTCAGTTCCCTGGCTATTGACTTAATGCTCATTCCTTTCTCTCTCATATTGCGTATCATTTCTCCACACCTCCAGCCTGTACAATAATGATCCCCTTCTGCATACACAAACGGATCAAAATTAAACCGGCGATCTGGATCACTTTTATTCCGGCGAAAATGCACAATTATTAACCGGCGTTTACAGAGATCAATTTCGGAAAACTATACCTTCTTTCGAATCTCAATGAGGAACCTGAAAGAATATATGGATTATACAAACAGCGTGAATGTGGAATACGCATTCAATGTTTACAAGAATGATCTTGAGGCAGATCGATCATACCTGAGGGATGATCATATGCTATTCACCTACATGTTTCTCAATCTGCTGTCACTGTACCTTCACTTCCAGATTCTCAACATGATAGATGGGAAATACAGTGTGAGGGATGTTCTCCTCATACTGTCAGGGATCAGGATGTACAGAATGGAGAAAGGGGAGATCATGAGTGAAATACCGAAAAAAGCGAAAGATCTGGTAGCAGATCTGAATATTGATCTGGACATATTACGTAAAAAAGACTGAGTTAATGATTAAAATAGTATGTTCCTGTTGTGCGTTTTTAGTTTCTGACGTAAATTTCTTTATTTCTTACATCCTGGATGCATGTGTTTCCAGCCAGGGCGACCTGTAGATGCAGCTCTGCCAGAAGCTGGCGCATATATGCCTCAACTCCCCTCTGACCTGCAACTGCTAGGCCATAACAGTATGGCCTCCCTACAAGAACTGCAGCTGCCCCCATGGTAATGGCCTTTACAATGTCTGATGCATGCCGGATTCCACTATCAAAGAGGATCTCACCCTTCACATCTCCACTTTTCCAGATCTCATACAGTGCATCCATCCCGGATATGGCACCATCCACCTGCCTTCCGCCATGGTTGGATATTACAACCGCCTTTACGCCGGTATTGAAAGCCTCGTTCACGTCATCAACATGAGTCACTCCTTTCAGGATTACAGGCAGTTTGGTCATGTGGATTATCTCCCTGAGATCAGCCCAGGAGAAGGCTGGATTTACATATATGTTCATGAATTCCCGAATGGCGGCAAACATATCTTCTGAAGGGGGCTTTTCCAGCAACCTGAGAAATTCAGTATCTGAAAAGAAGTTTGCAAGTCCCATGCCCTTCAGGAATGGGAGATAACTCAGTTTAAGGTCTCTTTCCCTCCATCCGAGCATCATGGTATCCACAGTTACCACTAAGGCTGAGTAGCCGGATTTTTCTGCTCTCCTTATGAAACTTTTCATCACGTCCTTATTTCTGCCAGGATAAAGCTGAAACCACTTTTCCGAATCCGGAGCGACCTGTGCTACATCCTCTATTGACCTCGAGGAAACTGTGCTCAACGAAAATGGTATTCCCAGGTTTTTTGCTGCCTTTGCTATTGCTATTTCAGCCTCTTCATTTATGATTGAGGTTACTCCGATTGGGGCAAGTGCAACCGGAAAAGGGTGTTTCTTTCCAAGGAATTCAGACGTAAGATCACAGTTTTCCACATTCTTGAGGTATCTTGGCCTTAAATGATATCTCCCCATTGATGATTCATTTTCCCTCTCAGTAGATTCCGATCCAGCAGACCCTTCCAGGTAAGACCATGCTTCCTGGCTCATTTTCTTTCTGGCTTCTTCCTTCCAATCCTGGATGGATACTGGAAGGTCAGAATTCTGATCGATACCAAGGTACCTCTTCACCTCAAATTCAAGTCCAAGATTTCCCATGCGGATCCTCTGACCAGTATTGTTTCATATTTAGTATTTACCCTTATCTGCACCGCATATAGAGGAAAAAGCAGAATAAGGAGGGACTGCAGGCATACTCTTATCCCCATTCCTCTCTTCCCCGGTTTCACAAAGCAATCATATTTCAGATTCCCTGTTCGCTTTCAGGTCTGATTCCCCTAATCTGCAAGAGAGGTCACATGATGACATAATGCGTTTCTTTTAAGGGCTTTCACCCAGATTACATGCCTGATCACTGTTACGTATTGAAATGTAGATTGCACATTTTCATTACCATGAGCCTGCCGGTAATACCTTACCCTCTGCCTGAAAATATTACAAATAAGCCATAATTGCATGGGAATAGCGATCCTGACAGAAACACCGGCAATGAAGCCCTGCAAAAATCCCAAGATGTATGAGATGAAGAGACAGGGCAAACAGGATATTTAGGGTGGAGCTCACGGAAGAAAAGCGCGGACTCACCATGCAATTAATTCCAATTGGACGTGCGCCTGCACTGGATGGGATCAGTCGGTTTTTGACATCCTCTTCTTCCTTTCCTTGGAATCGAAACCTGTCATTTCCGTTATCATGTTGTTGTATGTCCTGAGTGAAGTCACAGGATCACTGTATGAAAGATCCGTTTCTGTTTCGACATCCAGTGTCTTCTTTCCGCACTTTACTGTTACCTTCTTGATTCCCGGGAGTGAAAATGTGACTGTGCTTCCATCTGATTCCACATCATTTCCATACTTCCTGGCTATATTCATAATCACTTCTGTGTCAGTTTTCAAACCTTTCTTGACCGGATAGCTCCTCAATTTTCCTTACCTCTTTCCTTTTTCCTCTGCTGGCGCCTTATGAAATTCCTATCAAAGATTGCTTCCATATACTGGGCATCATGTTCCAGCAATGGTGAGCATGAGATTATGGTAATATCATCCTGGTAATCTATGAGAGTCTCAGCAAACGTTTCAAATTTAAGGTCCCCGTGCTTTATTGCAGTCAGCTTCGTCTCTACATTCCCTTCATGTTCAACCCCGGAGAATTCAACATATAGGTCACCCTTTGCAAATTCCCTGAATTTCTCTGTTATCTCAGTGAAATCCTTAGTGTTCAGGAGGCTTCCGTCCGTGATGGAGTGATAGTGTGGCATGTTCAGGATTGGCTCAATATTGCTGTTCTTCTTTGCAAGTGCGAGAACTTCCTCGGCTGTCCCAAATATTTCAGGTTTTCCAGAAGTTTCAACCCCTATATAGGGAAATCCCTTCTCATGACCCATCTCGCTGCTGATCATCTTGTATACTTCCGATGCATCCTTCAGGCTTGCCTTCTTGGTCTTCTCGTAAAATCCCGTATGATTTACAGCTCTTCTGGCACCCATTGACTTGCCAATGATGAGTGCCCATTTCAGGTGATCAATGGATTTTTCCGCTATTTCACCTCCGTTGAGCATGTCCATATAATACGGGCTGTGTATGGAAAGCAGTATGTCAAGTTCACTGGCAAGTTCCCCACCCAGCTCCAGCTCGTCGTAGTTTTTGGCCATGTTCCAGAAGAGTTCCTTTACTATGTCCTCATCCTGTATTACGGTCTCAGTGCCGATACTTGAGTAATCCCCATCATCATTTGGCCTCAGCACGTCTATTATAATTGAGTTTTCATTATCCCTTGGCCTCATGCCTGAATATTCAAGACCTGGATTCTGCTGGAAGTTGACCCTCAGCAGCTGGACTTCAAGCGCATTCAACCCAAGCTTGTAAGCCTCCTCAACAGAGTCTATAAAAGTTCTCCCCTTTCCGGTTAGGGGAATACCAGCTATACCATACCTGATCATAATTAAGCAAACTGATATATTCAACAACCATTTATTATTTTTCCATGAAACGAGTTTTCAATATGCATCAATTGAGACCATTAACTTTTAGGTTTTCTCTGGATTATTTTCGGGCGTCTCCTTAGGGCATTATCTGCCTGTCAAAACATGGACTGCGGGCAAAAGGCTGGCGGGTTGTTTCAGGCAGTCAGTACCGGGAATGACCGCAAGATTAATAGATAAAGAACACTATGTTCTTTACATGATGCCAATGAAGAAGATGATGTCCAGCGGAATGACGGCAATGCTGGCGGTGTTCTTTTTCTTCCTGTTTCTTCAATTCCTTCTTGGAATGTACATCAATCTTTTCGTGGTTATTCCAGTCATGTCTCCCTCGTTCATGATGGGATATGGGCCATATGGTGGATTTCCCATAGTCATGGCTCACATGTTCCTTGGAATTCTCATAGGATTCATATCTCTGGGCATACTTTTCCTCTCTATCGGGTCAGGGAAGAGAAATGTGCTTATAAGCGCCCTGGGCCTTTTCCTCTCCGTGCTCCTGGCAGGTATTGATGGTTTATTCTTCCTTTTCGATGGCCAGAATAATATCAATTCATATCTTATGTCCACTGGCTTCATTCTGGCCATGTTTTTTGCAATATTGCTGCTCACATACACCTACCAGATGAACCCTAGGACAGGATAAAACCATTCCCAGGCAGTCTGTGCAGTATGGCATCTTTCTTGAAAATGCTTGCAGTCAAATTCCCTGCATTTGATTGAGTACTGCGCTATTATTATGGAAATTATTCTCTGGATGTACCTGCAAGGATTGATTTAAATATGAACTTTTCGCAACGTCATAATAATGTCATGTTCGCCTGGAATTCTGTATTTTCTCCGGATCAGGAAGATATTTCAGCCCGGAAACAAATTACATAATACTGTATTTCGAGAGATTATTTATCCAGACACCCTGTTCATCCTCAACCCATCCTGAATCATTGTTTTACCTTCTAACTCCAATGTTTCATCCCCCTTAAGCAGGCATTGCCATCATAATCCCCAGGTAAATGTTTTCATTGCCAGATGCTAAAATATCCACAAGATGTCTTTTCCTTCCAAACATAGGCGGATATATTCCATTGCTTTTATTTTCTCAGGAATCTGTTTTATTAGGAAAACAGTATATTTGCCGGAATCAACCATTTTCATGACACTATTTGTTCGCAATATCCCTTGTTACCTGTTAAGGTGACTTTAGGAAAGGCTGATCCAGAAACAGGTTATGAGGTAGTGGGCGGGTGGACGGAACTGTAATTTTTTGATGCCCGCAATACCCGATTATCAGACAGGATGCAAAATATATTGGAAAATTTTCAAAAAGTTAAATATGAACAAGCAATTAATATGGGATGCTTGGAGAATGGGTTAGATGGCAAGGTATGAAAATTCAGCCCATATTAACAAGAGGTGAAATGAATGAATGTAGATCCGAATATCACGAAGTATTTGATAAAAGTAAAAATAAATGCGGATGGGGTGGTTGAAAAACCAGACGTTGTGGGTGCAATTTTTGGCCAGACTGAGGGTCTTCTTGGGGAAGAACTTGACCTGAGGGACCTGCAGAAAAGCGGGAAGATAGGAAGGATAGAGGTTGAGATAGACAGCAAGAAAGGCAGGACGGAAGGAACCGTTCTCATTCCATCAGGACTTGACCAGGTAGAGTCCTCCATTCTTGCCGCTTCACTTGAAACTATTGACAGGATTGGACCCTGCAAGGCAAAGGTGGATGTGGAAGAAGTAGAGGATGTAAGGCAGGAAAAGAGGAAGAAGGTAATTGAAAGAGCCGAGCAGCTTTACAAGAAGATGTCCGAATCCGGGAAGACCGTAAGTGAAAGCATAATTGCATCTGTCAGGGAAGAGGTTGAGAGGGGAGAGATCATATCCTATGGTGAGGATAAACTCCCGGCAGGACCCGCAATAAAGGACTCTGACGCTGTAATAGTTGTTGAGGGAAGGAATGATGTACTGAATCTGCTGAAGTATGGAATCAAGAATACGATTGCAGTTCAGGGTACAAATATCCCGAGGACTGTGCAGAGGCTTTCAAAGGAAAGGACCACTACAGTATTCCTGGATGGTGACAGGGGAGGAGACCTGATCCTGAAGGAGATGCTTCAGGTTGCTGAGGTAGATTTTGTTGCAAGGGCACCTCCTGGAACAGAGGTAGAGGAATTAACATACAAGCAGATAGTGAAGGCCCTGAGATATAAGACACCAACTGAGCAGTATCTGGCCATGAAAGGGATGAATGAGGATCTGAAGAATTACCAGGAAAGGAACGACAAGTCTTCAGAGAAGGGAGAACAATCAAAGGAAGAACCTCATGAGAAGAAGGAGCATCACGAACATCAGAGGGAGCAGCCACATTCCAGGGAGGAAAAGCAGGAGCGCAGGGAAATCCAGAGAAATCACATAAGGGAAGAGCATATTGAGGAGTCGGAAGAAGAGAAGAAGAGGGAGACAGAGGAGGAAATAGTGAGGAGTGAGGCAAAGGTCGAGCCTCCTGTGCAGAAGAAGGAATTCTCCCCAGAAGACCCTGATAGCGTTAAAAGAAAATTAAATTACCTTTCAAACTCGAAGGAGACAGAGGTGTTCAATGAGACCGGAATGACGGAGGGTTCTTTCCCACTATCAGAGGCGCCTGAGAAAATAGAAAGCATGGAAAGGGTTTCATATGTCCTTACAGGTGGCGTGATCTCCCAGAGACTGATCGATATCTGCAACAAGAAAGGGGCAAAAGTGATCTATGGCATAAGGAAGGGAAATATCACGAAAAAACCCGAAAATATGCGAGTAGTGCCGCTTGAAGAGGCGTAGGAATTGAAATTTGAAAATATCATAACGACAATGGATGTGAGAATACCATCTGACCCTTTGGAAAGGGTCATAGGCCAGGACGAGGCGGTTCGAATAGCCATGGTCGCGGCGAAGCAGAGGAGAAATCTTCTCCTTGTAGGCCCGCCAGGTGTGGGAAAGTCCATGATAGCCCAGGCTATGTCATTCCTCATACAGAAACCGGAGCACGAGGTCAGGGTAATTCACAATCCCAGGTATCCTGAAAGACCGTTTGTTGAGATCAAGAGCAGGACACAGGTGGAGCAGGAAGAGGAGGATATGAGTGCTGCTGAGGGATATCTCGTTAATCCAGAGGAAGTCCCGCCAGATGTGGCAGAACGTCTTGGGTACAGATGCACGAAATGCGGGTTCATCTCCAATTATACTGAAACCACATGCCCGAGATGCGGGCAGCCAAAGGTACAGAATGTGAATCAGGGACCCTTTGGGGATATGTTCAATGTCTTGGGCCAGGCTCTTGGGGTGCAGAATAACATGGAAAGGGTCACCACAACAAGGAAGGCAGGAGACAAGGAAGAGGTAATTGAATACGAAAGGGCCAACGAGTCAATAAGGGTGCTTGATGAGAGGACTCTCGAGAGGAAGAGGAAAATGGACAGGAAGAGCCCGAGCAAGGTGATTGTTCCAATAAACAGGAACACATTTATTCTTGCAACAGGGGCAAGCGAGACCGAGCTTCTGGGAGATGTGAGGCATGATCCCTACGGAGGCCACCCACAGCTTGGGACAAGCCCCTATGAAAGGGTTATTGCGGGATCGGTACACGAGGCTCACGAAGGTGTGCTGTTCATTGATGAGATAACCCATCTCGGCGACCTCCAGAGATCCATACTCACGGCAATGCAGGAGAAGAAATTCCCCATAACTGGAAGAAATCCACAGAGTGCAGGCGCAAGTGTAAGGGTTGATAATGTTCCCACTGATTTCATCCTGGTGGCTGCCTGCAACATACAGGATCTCCCGCAGATACTAAGCCCATTACGATCGAGAATTTCAGGAAACGGATATGAGGTCCTAATGGAAGTTACGATGCCGTTCAATGAAAAGAATGCGTACAGATACATGCAGTTCATTTCTCAGGAGATCAACAGTGACGGAAAGATTCCCCACATGACTGTGGAAGGAGCATCCCTGATAATAGAGGAGGGCAAAAGAAGGGCGCTGATTGTGGATGGAAAGGAAAACGCCCTGACATTAAGGCTCAGGGAACTTGGTGGACTGGTGAGAGCTGCCGGTGATATTGCAGTCTCCCTGGAGCACAGGTTCATTGAGAAGGATGATGTGATAGAGGCCCTGAAGATATACATGCCTGTCGAAGAGAAAATTGCGAAGGTATATGGTAACATGGGAAACGCCATTTCAAGTGAGGCTACGGCCTCACAGAAGATGTCAGGATACTATGGAGGACCATCGTTCCCGTATGCCGATGGCTACAGGTAATGGAATATCTTTCCGGAAAACCTGAAAACATTATTATACGCTTTTAAATTTATCAGGTTATGTTCAGGAAAAAACTTGAATCCTCAGCAGTTCCGCTCAGGTATCCTTCAGAGCCAAAATGCCCGGTAATACTTGTACTTGATAATTCAGGCTCTATGGATGGCGAGCCCTCTGTTGAACTCAGGAAGGGACTCAAGAAATTTCTCAAGGATCTGAGGAAGGATGATCTGGCCAGGAAGCGGGTTGAGATTTCCGTTGTCCTGTTCAGTGATAGTGCAAAGCAAATCCTGCCTTTCTCCACAGTCGATCTAGTGAATGAGGATTCACTCATGATGGATCCAAATGGAAAGACCGCCATGGGTGAGGCAATACTTTTCGCCATATCAAGGATTGAGGAAAGGAAGCTGGATTATAGCAAGAATGGAATACAGTATTTCCGGCCATGGATATGGCTGATGACAGATGGCTCCCCAACCGATATGCATCCCGAAGGGAATGAGCAGATGAAGACGGAATGGAAGGTTGTTACGGAGAAGGTTCACGAAGGTGTCAGGAATGGTAAATTCCTCTTTTTTGCGGTGGGGATCGAGGATGCAGACATGGATATCCTCCGGGATATCTCAGTAGAACCGCCGATAAGGATGAATGAACAGAAATTTAGTGAAATGTTTGACTGGTTGAGCAAGAGTATTGCATCCACTTCAAGGAGCAGCACGTCGGAGCAGATCAGGCTTGATCCCACAGATAGCTGGGGAAAGAGAGTAGTTAAATGAAGAATTTCGTCCTGGCAGGGGCCAGTGTCCAGGGAGCATCTCATATCTCATCAGGTACAGAGTGCCAGGATTTCATATCATTTGCCATAGCAGATAATTGCAGCATTATGGCCCTTGGGGACGGTGCAGGTAGCGCCAGGAGGGGTGGGGCAGGCGCGAGAGTTGCAGTCAGGTCAGTGATGGAATACATGCGGGAAAGGAAGTACCCTGAAAGGGTAAACCTGAAACACATGGTTGAATACGCGAGAAACAGCGTGGCTCACTTTGCTGTGCTTGATGGATATGACTTCCGGGATTACGCTACCACACTCATAGTCCTGATTTCATACGGGGAAAGGATAAGGCTTATCCAGATAGGTGATGGCGGTGTTGTTGGCAGGAGAGGCGACAGATTTTACACAGTTTCACAGCCAATGGTGACGGAATATGCCAATGAGACTGTATTCCTCACATCAACCTCATATTCAAAGTACCTCAGAACCGGTACATTCAGGAACTATGACATGCTGTTCGCATTCACGGATGGAATCCAGAATGCAATCCTGGAGAGAAGAAACGATATATTCTTTCCATTCAACGACTTCTTCAGTACGATGTCCTCATTTGCGGAAGAAAATTCCTCATCTGAAGAAATGTCCGGGGAGATCAGGGAAATGCTTGAAAGCCAGAGGTTCAGGAACATCTCATCTGACGACAAGACCTTCGGCATCATGCATTACAGGGGTGATTCCTGATGCCAGCGAGGAGGCTTACCTTTATTAAAATTCTTCCGGATGGCCGTGAAGTTTCAGGATTTGTAAGGCTTGGGGATATGGCACATTCAGGTGGGGAAGGACAGATCTATGAAATAATCGGATCACCTGAGAAATTTGCGAAGATTTACACAGACGGAAGCCTCAGTAACTCCAGGCTGAGGAAGCTGAGAGTGGAAAAGGTAAGGAAGATGATCGTGAAGCCTCCCGAAAGAATCGATGGACTTGCATGGCCTGAATCGATCCTCTTTGAAGGCCATCCGGATCCGGAAAATTTTGTCGGTTTCACAATGCGCAGATTCGACAGGATGCAGATGCTGGAAAATATATATACAACTGAAACAAGGAATGAACTGATTCAAGATATTGAGTGGAGCAACCTGAAAATGTGGAGCAGCCTCTTCATGGTTGCACTTAATCTCAGCATCATTATGGAGGATGTGTGGCGGAAAGGCTATATCATTCCTGACCTGAGTCCTTCCAACATACTTGTGGACATGGACATGCGGGTTGCCCTGATTGATTGCGATTCCTTCCTGATCAGGGGAGAGAACGACTTCGGTAGAATAGTTGGAAATCCCGAATATACGTCCCCTGAAAGACTTACCATGAGGAAGATGGGCAATGTTGATGAAGCCTCATGGAGATTCTCGTTCGGTGTCATTGTATTCAGGATCCTCATGCTTGGTTTCCATCCATTCCGTGGCATATTCCAGGACAACCCTGAATATTCCGAGACAGATAATATCAGGAGGGGAAATTCACCATTTTTTGGCGGAGACGGGAAGAGGCAGTATGGTTCACCCCCTGAATTCACAATTCCTGAACCGCTGAAGCCCCTATTCGTGAGGGCATTTGTCTATGGATTGAAGAGTCCCATGATCAGGCCGGATTTCACTGAGTGGAGAAAGGCTCTTCAGAAAATATATGAACTCAGGCATGAGAATTTTGAAAAATGCCCTAGGACTGAGACTCACATATTTTACGAGAATTCGCTAGGAACCTGTCCATGGTGCATGATGCAGGAAGAGTGGGAGATTGATGATCCATTTCCTTCTGGAAAAAACCTCAAGATACTTGGAAAAAATCCTTAGAAGTAATATTATAATTTATCTGTCTGTGCATATTTTGCAATTCATGAATGTGGTTAATAAAGTTAATAATATCATGTAAATGGTGAAAAAATGTCTATAGCATTAGGTCAAAAAGCACCCGATTTTACGGTAAATACAACGAAAGGCCCTCTTACCCTGTCTTCCTACAAGGGAAAATGGGTTCTCCTGTTCTCGCATCCTGCTGATTTCACGCCAGTATGCACAACGGAGTTTCTGGGTTTCACAGAGAGATATGCAGATTTCCAGAAACTTGATGTAAACCTCATTGGTCTGAGTATCGACAGCATATACAGCCATATTGCCTGGATGAGGGATATAAAGGAAAAATACGGCGTTGAGATTCCATTCCCAATAATCGCAGACATCAACAAGGAAGTGGCCTCTGAGTTCAATGTGATAAACCCGGACGACGGACTGACCGTTAGGGGAGTGTTCATAATTGATCCTAACCAGAAGGTTAGATGGATCGCGTATTATCCTGCAGAGGTTGGAAGGAATGTCAGCGAGATAATAAGAGTCATAAAGGCACTGAAATTCAACTGGGATAAGAAACTTGCCACACCTGTCAACTGGCAGGAAGGAGAACCGGGCGTGATGGGGGCACCTGTAACAATTGAGGAGAGCTACAAGAGGGAGAAGGATGGCGCTGAGAGATGGTACCTCAAAAGAGTGAAGTAAATAGATGACTGAATGTGCCATGTACAACCTGACCCTCAGTGGGGGTCATCCCTCAACCATATGCGTTGAGATGCCGAAATTCCGTGATTCCCTGAATTTTCTTCTGGAGATGCTCAGCTCTGAATACATTGATGAATACATGGATGATTTTATCAGGGATTTCGCCAGGACTGACGAGATAATGCCAGAAGACAGGACTCTTGGCTTTGTTGTCGTGAATGTAGGCAAAAAGAAGATGACGCTTGCGTTCAGCAGGATAAATCAGGAGACAAAAGACCTTATTAATTCAATATCGTCAGACTTCAGATCTATCGGATATGAAGTCGAGATCGATATTGACTGAAAACAAGAACATTTTTTGAAGCCATATGATCTCCCGTTAATTATTTTAATTGATTCTTCCTGCTGTGCATGGTGGTTCGATCGATTATAAACAAAAAGATGCTGGTCTCGCCGAAATCATACTCTCCACAGTGATATGGGGCTCGATACCTCTATTTTCTATCTGGTCTGCGCTCCCATCACCGGTTTTTGTTTTCTTCAGGGTGTTGATTTCAGCTGCCGTTCTTTATGTCATCCTGCGGAAAGACATCAATTCAGATATCTCTTCACTTCTCAACCCATATGTTGTACTCTCAGGTATCCTTCTGGCCGCAAACTGGGTTTTCCTCTTTTATGCTGTAAACATTATACCTGTTTCAGAGGCAATAATATTTTATTATTCAGGACCTGTAATTGCCATTCTTCTCTCGCCACTACTTAAAGAAAAGATCACCAGAAGTGCTGGAATAGGCATTGGAATTGCATTTTCAGGAATAATCCTGATGTCAGCAGGAAACCTGAACCTGAATCCGCTTGGTATTATATCTGCAATCCTTTCGGGAATAACATACGGCATTCTTTCGGTGGTCAGCAAGCATTCTACTGAATGCGTAAAGCCATTAAATCTTGTATTCTTCCAGGTTCTTCTGTCGGCCATAATTCTATCCCCGTCCCTGTTCCTGTTGAAGTTCACATTCACCTCTGATGATATAGTAATTGCGGTGTTTTCAGCCATTGTCCAGACTGTAATTGCACTCTTCCTGTGGTATGACTCCATGAAAAAGATAAAAGTTCAGGCGGTTTCCATACTGAGCTATCTTGATCCTGTCTTTGCCATCGTGTTTGCCCTTATCTTCCTCGATCAGGTGCCTGATTCCTTCACCATAGGTGGTGGAGTCCTTCTGATCGTAAGTGGTGCATTTACAACTGCATCCACCATGAGGAAAACAGATTGATTCCTTTTCCGCTAGATGGACATACCCCGTAACATTCTATTTTCCTTCCATTTCCCGGCATTCATCATCCCCGGATTTCTCTCTGCCTTGGTTTATTGCTACCTGAAATAAGGAATGCAAATGATGATCTATCTGAGTCCAGAGCAGTGCCGGACCTGAACAGTTGCTGTTGTTGAAAGGGCTGACCTGACAGGCTGGTCTTGAATGCCTGTTACTGCTGGCGAATAGAGGCTGGCGGATATGCGTAGAAAGACCGGTTCCATCACATCACCCAATCCTGACGGGGTTCAGGCAGCAATTATCCATGATCCCGATACATGTTAACCTTACTGTACATTTATATGACAAAATATGTTGATCTTCAATCCCGATTCAACAGGAAGACTGAAAAAATTGAAGCCTTTCAAAATTTAAAAGAAGATTCAGGCCATTAAATTACTTGAAAAAATTGGTATTTATCCTACCATTTCTTTTTCCTGAAGGCAAGATAAAATAGCGCAATAACCAGGGCTCCTATTACCGGGATTACTATGAGCAGGGCTGAAATATCCGACGCCTGTCCTTTCTTCTGGAATTCCACGTGCACCGTTACGTTCTTCCCGTTAACAGTAAAGGTTGATGTGCCGTTGTATTGGTAGCCTTTTGCATAAACAGTGAATGAATATGTTCCATTTGTGAGATCACCCCACTGGAATGCATGAGAAGTTGATGATACGTTCACCAGATTGATCTCCACATTCCATGCTGTTCCATTGGAGAGCCCTGTCTCGGAAAAAGTTACTGTGTATGATGCCATTATGAATTTTATTTCGATATGAACTGTACTGCCACTGACATTAAAGCTCCGGTTATACAGCAGATGGTATGAATTTGCATCAGAAGAAGCCTGATAAGTATACGATCCATTGGAAAGATACATGGTAATATTTTGCCCGGAGACCGAAACGCCATTCATCCCGTTTGAAATATTCACGTACCACTTTACGCCGGAAGCGAGCCCGTTCTCAAGAAATACGATCGAGTATGCCCTCGAAAAATTCACGGAAACGGTACGGTTAAATCCATTTACCGTGAAGGATCCATTACTCATGAATCTTTCATTCCCAAATGATGATGCAATATATGAGTAGGTTCCATTCATAAGCGATATATTCAGGCACTGCCCAGTTGATGAATTATGCAGACCTGAACCTGTCAGGTTCAGATACCACATGCTGCCGTAAGGAATTCCCTTCTCTGTGAATCTTGTACTGTAAAGAGTTGGAAGGAACTCCACTCTGACAGGAGTATTCCCACTTACGCGGAATGTACTGTTATAAACAGGATGATATGCCCGATCCGCAGTCTGAGCCGTAAAATTGTATGTTCCATTTTGCAGGAACACACTATAGGAATTGCTGGTGATTGATCCCGAATCTGTGAAGTTTGTGATGTTTATGAACCATGTAGCACCATGGGGCAACCCAGTCTCCGTGAAATTCACATCACATAGTTCAGGAACAAAATCTACCCGGATGCTGGATGCGTGCCCCGTTACCTCAAATGTGGATGAATTTGCCCGCAAGTTCTTGTCTGCTGTTGAAGGATTGAAAGTGTACGTCCCATTTAGGAGTGAAAATCCAATTGAACTGGTTGATGAAGAGTTTTTCTTGCCGGACGTAAGATTCACAAACCATTCCGTCCCCACTGGAAGATTCTTTTCTACAAATGTCACTTTTGATAGATACGGAGTGAAGACCACCTGCTGCATTAAATTGCTACCATTAACAGAGAAGGAAGAGTTATAGGAGGCACTGTAAAGTTTTCCCTGGGACTGGACTTCAACATCATAACTTCCGTTTTGCAGGGTAACTGTGTATTGAGTAGAGGTTATAGGGCCGGAGTCCTTAAAACCGGTTACGTTAACATACCATGGGAACCCATCTGGAAGGCCGCTCTCATTGAATGTTACTCTATATCCTGGTTTCTGGTATATCATTATTCCCTGCTGGTTAGAATTTCCCTTGATTTCGATCACATAGGAATTATTTGCTGATGGACTGTAGACGAGATCGTTTGATGTTTCCCCGGTCTGATCAACAGTATTGTTAAATGGCTTCGTGATTCCACTTATATAAGAATTTGAACCCATTGGCCTCTCAGTGAATTTCAATGTTCCGCCAGTAGGAGCAGTGAAATTGCCAATTCCCAGTGATGGCCCTCCAACAAGACCGACCTGTGGAACAAGTCCTCCCGGGTTGGGATTATCTGGATAGGGTCCATCATAGTAGGTTAATCCATTCCATTCGTAGGTATAGTTGTATTCCCCGATGATATATTTTGCTCCTGGTACGGGAAGTGATATTGT
This sequence comes from Thermoplasmatota archaeon, assembly GCA_023381355.1. Taxonomy (GTDB): domain Archaea; phylum Thermoplasmatota; class Thermoplasmata; order Thermoplasmatales; family Thermoplasmataceae; genus Cuniculiplasma. Next base: position 15,764 of record JAMCUL010000020.1, read on the forward strand.
CTGGTTGTTTATTGAAAATTCCATTCTCTGGCCTGTAACTGTAGTATAATTTGTGAGCCATGTGGTTATTCTGAAGTCATGGGGGAAGTGAATCAGTTTTCCGGCCGGGAAATTGTATGAATATATTGAGCTTGACGGATACAGGCCATAGAAAGGATCGATTGTCCATCCAGTATAATTCACGACCCATCCCGACCTCTGGGATCCGCTGATATAGATGACGTTCTGGATCCAGTATATTGGTGCTCCAAGCGAATTTGCAAGGAACATGTTCTCCTGGATCGATGCATTGAAATTTGTATTCACTGAGTACTTCCCACTCGTGGAATTGAAGAGATATGAGGTTACATTAAGACCGGAAAGATTCATGACAGCCTGTACACCATCCATTGCAAAGGATCTGTAATTGAAATTCCTGCTCAGGACGAATGAGGTGAAGTTGTAGTCGTTAAGAGAACCCCATCCTGTAACAATGTTATAGCCATAGTTGGCCACATACAGGAAATTGTTTCCAGTGTCCACGTTATATACCACCTGCATTGGGAGGCTCGAGTTATAGGAGCTACACACAATGGCCCCAGTTGTGCTCGAATGCGCAAGAGCCTGCAACTGCAGGGACGAAAGATTGAACAGAACGGGATTCATGAATCCTATGTTTGAATCGTTATAATATTTCAGCACTGCATCCATCTCTGCAACCATTCCTGCAGTCACCGGTGATGCAATACTTGTCCCCCAGAATACATAGTCAGATGTTGTTCCACTTAATGTTATGCAAACCAGCGTATTATTTGCTATCGCCGAAAGATCAGGAATTCCCAAACCTTTTCCCTGTATTACCCTGTTTGCACTGGTGTTGATTTCCCATGATGGCTCCGGAATCTGGGTGCATATGCCTCCAGCACTTCCTGCCGGTCCAGAGTCGCCAACATCGGCGGATGATATATTCCATGCTGTCTGGCTGCTTATTCCAAGATGGCTGTTAAGTGTAAGTGTTGTTCCCCCAACGGATGTTACCCCAAAGCTGTCATAACTGCACAATGCAGGGAATGAATTTACTGATCCTGAATACTTTGTACTTTTTGGATTGTCACCGGAGTCACCGCTGCTTGCAAGCACCGTTATACCCCTCGCCTGAGACTCCTCAAGATACTGCTTCATGGTAATATTCTGGAATGCAGATGCGCCCCATGAATTTGTGATTACTGAAACGTTTGTCAATGCCTTGGCAGTCGAGTTTGGATTGAGGATGAATGCATATACGCCAAGTAAATTCACAAGTGTCGGTGATGGACCATATACATTATAAATTGTGGATCCGGGTGCCATGCTTCCAACCATCTCAAGATCCAGCGTGTTCTCCTCGTTGGCGCCTGTCCTGTCATTCTGGGCAGATGGCCCCGGATAGGGCGCCCCGTTTATGGGTGCTCCGAACACATGAGGATGCGGTTCGTATGATGGGAGTGTGGTGTTGAAATAACTACAAACGTTTGATTTGTAGAAAGGCGATACATTCTGCCCCGATGAGTCGTTTCCTGACCATAGCACAGTTGCAATTACCTCGTTTGTGGGATAGGTTATGTTCAGAAGACCGGTTTCGTCGTAAGCCTTCTGAAGGTCGGGCCCATAAATATACTGAACTCCGCTGGAGTTGTACGGTGAAGGGTACCCGTTCTGTGAGTTTACACGCCCAGGGATTGAGATGGAGGAGGTCCCCATGTTCAGGTTGAATTCAAACGGACTGTTGGTGAGGCCAGAAACCTCTGAAACATGCTTGCCTATAAAATCTGGAAGTTCAGGCGGGGAACTCGCGTAATATATGTGGGAATCAATACTCTTTGAAAGGAGGGTGGTGTTGAATGCCTTTCCAAGTGATGTTGAATTGCCGCTTATCATGAGTGATATCCTGTCAGCATATTGCTTAACCTTCAATCCTGGAAATGAGGAAAAGTATGATACAGCACTGCTGTAGATATTGCCTGAAACTGAAAAATGTGACGTGAACTGTTCCCTTGTCATGTACCTGTGATAAAGTGGGCTTGAACTGTTCGATAGATTTGCAAGATATCTATTCAAGGCACTCTGGTTAGAAAGATTGAAGGAAACCATCACCTGGGCTTTACCATGATAATGAACACCACTTTGGGCGGATATGCTCCCTGCAGCGAATGGTACCCTTACGAGGATTGAATCTATATTATGATTATTCATGTCATACGGGGAGGCACTTAACTGCATACCCGAATTAGAACCATCAGGTGGCTGGGGGCCAAAGACGAAAAATGCAGATGAAAACATCATAAGAACGATAAGTAATACAATAAGAGTTTCCAAACAGCTGATCCTACCTTCCCTTGAATACATTTAAGGTTATAGTTAATGCCTGATTAAAATGTTTGCATTAGATTATTTCTCTGAAGCAGAATTTATAATATGATAGTTTAAATAAAGCGATAAGATTTAATAAGAAAAATTCATGCATGATTATGGCAAATGATGAGATCATAGTTGTATCTACAAATTATATATCGGGCTACAGAATAACAAAAGTTTTTGGTACGATATGGGGAATAACGGTCAGGAGCAGAGGCATAGGGGGAAACATGATGGCAGGCCTCAGGGCGCTTAAGGGAGGGGAGATAAAGGAGTATATCCAGCTCTTGAATGAAGCCAGAACAATTGCTCTCCAAAGACTGAAGGAGGAGGCAAAAACCGTTGGTGCAAATGCCGTGATTGATATCAAGTTTGATTCGTCAGATTTCGCCCAGGTGATGACTGAAATTGTTGCTTACGGAACCGCAGTAGTTGTGGAGCAACAGTCTGAGAAAACTGAACCTGTCAGTCTCTCATGAAACAGTAAAAGTAAGGTTAAAATTATAAATATTACCTTTCAATGTACATATATGATAGATGCATTATGGGAATGGATCATAGTTGGGGTGGTTGTTCTCGTCCTTTTCGGCAGTACAAAGAAGATACCGGATTTTGCAAGGAATCTTGGAAGGGCAACCGGTGAATTCAAGAAGGGACAGGCCGAAATTCAGGAGGAGATAAGGAAGGCAATGTCCGGGGAAACCGTTAAACCGGAAGAACAGAAAGTGAAGGATGAGCAGGCAATAAACCTTGCGAAGAGCATGGGTATTGAGACTGAAAACAGAAATGTGTCGGATGTAAAAAAGGAGCTTGCTGAGAAGCTTAAAAGTGATAACTGATGGATAATGGCCCGTTGAAGGTCATTCTGGACAATATTGAAGATTTGAGGGTTGCGGTTATAAGGTCCGGAATTCCCGTGCTGATTTTTTTTGTGATATTTCTGATGTTTGATGTCAGGACTATAACCTTTTTTGGCCGGATCATTCCAGTAATTTACCCTGATCCGTATCATAATATGGGAGCCCAGTTCCTCCAGCTCCTGATTTTGCATGTGATAACTGAAAAGTTCCAGCTTCTCGCAATAAAACCTACAGACGGTGTTGTTGCTGACTTTTACTCCTGCCTGTTCCTCTCCGCGATTGTCACATCGCCTAATTTTTATTACCAGATCTCCAAATTTATTGGACCTGCCCTGAAGGCAAATGAGAAGGAACTTCTCAGGATTACCCTTACCCCTGCACTGATCCTCTTCCTGATAGGATCATTCATAGGAATATATTTTGTTGCACCACTGGTGTTCCAGATACTCTACCAGTTCGATATAGGTGTTGGGGCACAGCCCACAATGAGTATAACCAGTTTTGTTTCCTTCTTCCTGATATATGTGATTGCATTCGGCCTCTCATTCGAGACCCCGGTCATAATGGTTGGCCTGACCTATATGGGAGTTGTTCCTGCAAAGTACTGGAGTGACAACTGGAGATATGCTGTGGTCGCTGCCCTGATATTCGGCGTCATATTTTCACCCGGCATGACTGGAGTGACCATGATGCTTCTTGCCATACCGATCATAATTCTTTACTTCATCGGCATTTCTGCATCCAAAAGAATACAGAAAAGGAAGGATCTTAAAGATGCAATAAATGAAACCGTATCAGAGAAATGAACTTCTATGGGATTCAAGACCCTTAAGATCTATTTTTGAGGTGTCCATGGATCTTGCATATCTTATATGATTTCGTATTCTTGACTGGTCAATGTTTTCTCCTTCCTTTGCGCTGAGGAATGTTGCATTGTTTAATTTTATGGCAACATCAATGGCTTTCTGAAAGTTACCCCTTCCTGAAGTTATCCCGCTGGAGAGTGCGTCTGACGAATTAATTATCTCCCCGGAGAGAAGTCTTGAAAACATTCTCTCCCCAAGTTTCTCCTTCATCGTTACAGGATCAATGAAAATTGATGGAAGACCGAAAGAAGCATCCGGATAGGCAAAATCACACTTATCGCCTGAAATAAATGCATCGGAAACCAGCCCGAGCTCGAGTGCTGCTCCCCAGGCGTGGCCTGTTGCATATGTGAGTACCACCCCGTTGTGGTTACGGATCAGCTGCATGACCGCCGTTCCGATGGCAATAATGTTTCCAACAAACTCGCTGTCCCTGATCAGCTTGCACGAAGAATCATATCCCTGTGAGAAAAAATCCCCTCTCGAATTGATGATAACCGGCTTCCCACTGCCAGAAATCTCAGAAAAAACCTGGAGAAGGGACTGGAGTATCTCCATGTCTATGGAGAATTCAGGGGGATTGAAGAGCGAGACATCATAGTATTTCTCGAATTCCTCAACCTTGAGTTTCTTCTTCAGTACATCGTCAGGTTGAATCTTCGGTCGACCTCCTCATAAGATTTTCTGTCAGTTATTCCAAGAACTTCAGAGACATGCTTCATCACCTTTTCATATTGCGATGATTCGCCTCTTTCTATGAGAGGATATTCCCTTCCGCATATCAGCCTCCCAGCCTTATCGGAGAAAAGGAACTGTTCGCCGATCTTCTTCAGGAGATGGATTTCCTCTGCCATCTCTTCAGGTTCTGAAACTTTTTCAAGATCCATAAGATTCACAGATCATCACACCTCTTTCCATCAAATGATGGCCATTTAATGTTATACCTGTCAATGCAGTAGTCAAATGTATAGATTAAACTCTCCACAAATGCTTCCCTGTCGTCCTCGTTATATATATAATCTGAAAGTAGCCTGGCCCTGAACTCATCCGTTGTTTCTTTTCCTTCAAGCACCTTAATCATTTCCGCCAGGATTTCCAGATGTTTTTCAAACCTATTATTCCTGTTGATATTGAATATTCTTGCATATTTTTTCATTCTGCTCTTTATGAAGTTTACAGTATCATCTATCTCGCCTGAGAGTAGAGAAGATCGTATTACCTCGATGTCATAATCCGGATTCATCTAACCACCCCCAGTCCTCCAACGATTGAACTCAATTGCGGATACGCAAATATCAGGAGTGAGAGGCCTATAGTCAGGATTGCCGCAGTAACCAGAGGCAGCATGACAGAGCTGCCGAGGTTGAATTCATGACTGTCATTCTTCCTGAACATTACAGTGATGACCCTCAGATAATAGAATACGGAGATGGCACTGTTCAGGATGCCTATAACTGCAAGCCACCACAGGTTTCCGCTGATAAGTGACAGGAACAGGTAATACTTGGCAAAGAACCCTGCTGTTGGGGGTATCCCTGCCAGGGAGAGCATAAGGATCGCAAGTGAGACAGCAAACAGTGGTGACTTTACACCGATTCCTTCAAGATCATTTATCTCCACCTTATCCTTGTTCACTGCACTGACTGAGAGGAATGAACCTCCCTTCATGAATATGTAAACAATTGAATAGTACATGGCAGCAAAAATAGCCACCGTGAATGCAAACGTCGATGATGAACCCGAAACAACCGCTATCACCAGTATAAGGTATCCGGCCTGGGCTATGCTTGAATATGCCAGCATCCTCTTGAGGTTATTCTCTGACAGGGCAGCGAAATTGCCGTATGTCATAGTGATTATGGATACTATGACAAACAGGTAGAATACATCATTATAGAAGTGGCTGAAGCCCACCAGGAAAACTCTCAGAAGTATGAAGAACGCCAGTACCTTTGTACCTGATGACAGGAATGCTGAAACTGGATTTGATGTGCCATCATATGCATCCACAGCCCACTGCTGCATGGGTACAAGTGCAAGCTTGAAACCAAATCCAACAAACAGGAGTACCAGCGCTATGAGCATAGCCCCCTTTTCCGGAACACCAGAAATGAGGTTGAAAGTCCCTGTTGCCATATAATAGTATGAGGAACCAAGAACAATGAAGCCTGTTGCGATTATTCCAGTGAAGAAATACTTGGCTGAAGCTTCAAGGTTTCTCCGTGACTTTCCATATGCTGAAAGTATGTATGTTCCAACGCTGACACCTTCAAATGCAATGAAGATGAATATCAGGTTGAGGCTGAACGCGGCAATTATCATTGCTATATTAACAAAGAGGAATGTTGCGAAAAAGACCTCAGGGTTATCTTTGAGGACAGTGCCAGCCGATAGGGCAACGTAAAGCGATGAAACTATCATGATGAGAGCAAAATACAGGCCAAAGTTGTTGATCTGGAATGCCCCGCCATAGAATGTCTCGTTCCCTGCATCGAGCAAAAGAAGCAGGATCATGGCTATGAGTAGTGAGATTATGGAAATTCCTGTGTAGACCTTCCAGTCATGATACCTCTTTCCCATGAGGAGCATTCCGAATGCCACCAGACCCAGAAATATTTCGGGGTACATCACTGTCAGATACTGATTTAAAAATATATTATTCATTCAGAAAACCCCCTTTACATACATGAATATCATGTGGTAGAAGAGCGAGGGATAAACCCCAAGCACAAGTATAATTATGAAGAGGAATGACAGCACGGCTATTTCCATTTTTGTTCCGTCCTTCAGTTTCCCAAGATTCTCATTATATGGACCGTTGAGAGATTTCTGGACCATCCATACATGGTATGATGCCGTTATGATCATCCCGAATATTATGAAGAATATGATGAAGCCAATTACCTGATATGAAGCCAGGACAATGGAGGCCTCGGCGATGAATCCTGCCAGGCCGGGAAGGCCAAGGGATGCCATGACCCCTGCAAGCAGGAATGTGGATATGATCGGCATTTCCCTGAACAGACCTGAAACCGTGAGGTTTGACTGGCTTCCTGTTGTATTTTTTATTATGTAGAGAGACGAGAATACCAGGGACATTATGAGGCCATGTGCAAGTATCTGGAAGATTCCACCTGTGACAGCAAGATAGGCAACATTCCCAGATGAGAGAATTCCGATGCCAAGAGAAATGCTTATAAATCCCATTGAAGCTGCGCTCGCATACGCCATCATCCTCTTCATATCGGTCTGGAACATCGCAACAAGTGCGAAATATATGAGACTGAATATTCCAAGGAGTATTATTGCCCACGCTATTCCACTTCCAATGACCGCTGTTATGGGGAGGAGCACAGCGAAGAATCCATATCCGCCCATCAGTGAGATGGCACCTGCAAGAACTATTGACACGGGATACGGTGCCGATGTGTATGCATCCGGGAGCCAGGAATGCAGTGGAAATGAAGGCATCTTCACCAGGAATGAGAAGAAGAATCCAAACAGCAGGAAGTCAGTCCAGAATGGGTTTGGACCCGTGATATACTGTGTGATGAAAGCTGTGTTCAGCAGCTTGCCCATATTCAGGGTAAATGTGTGATATGCTGTTCCGTAGAAGGAGAACAGTGTAAGGATCGAAAGCAGGAGGAAAACAGAGCCGATCTGTGTATATACAAAGAACTTCAGTGCCGCCTTCTCCTTTCCCTTTCCTCCGTAAATACTTATAAGCATGAAGACCGGGATTATAATAGCCTCCCAGAATACATAGAAGAACAGGAAATTCCTGGATATGAGGAGACCGAAGAGTCCTACCTCAGTAGACAGCATGAGGCCGTAGAAACTCCTGTTGAATTTCTCACGACCGGATACAAAAATGGCAATGAACATGACTACAGCAGAGAGGAAAAGAAGAGCCATTGACAGGGCACTGACACCTGTTGAAAATGATATCCCGATGGAAGTATCAACAGGATACGATGATACTGACATGAATCCGCCTGTATATGACGTGAATCTTAACACAGCATATATTGCGGTAAGGACAAGAATCAGGAGAGACTCAACAGTTGCGATCTTCCACGCGCCCTCCCTGACAGCAAATGATATTATTGCAAACAGCAGCAATAGCAAGAATATACCTAGTATGAACATTTCAGATACCTCCAACGATTTCAAGGATCAGCATTAAGAGAGCAACCCCTATAATAAGGAACACAAAATAATATTCCACAATTCCGTTCTGGATCCTCCTCAGAACCGATCCAAATCCCATTGCACCTGCACCGGTTGCCTCAACATCCCTCGAGAAGCCGGATTCTATCCTCGCAATGCCGGAGGACAGCGGGAGGATAGTCCTTTCTGCTATGATCCTGGTAAAGAGATAATCCAGATAGTATTTAGCCTTCAGCAGCCTGTAAACCCTGCTTCTGGATAGGTCCATGTTCTTCCATATACCTGTCCCATATACGACGGCAATTGCGAGTATCCCGATGACAACCATGGTAAGAGGGGTAAACTCCACCATAAAGGGCACAGACACGTGGATGGTTGAGGGATCAATGAAATCGTAGAACCTGTACTGGATTATTCCGAGCGTGAGAGAGAAGAAGGCCAGCACCATCAGCGGTATGAGTGCAATCATTGGGGGATCCTTTGCCTCCTCAGCAAGCTTCGATCTCGGTTTACCAAGAGCAACGAGATAGAACATCCTGAATGTATAGAGGGATGTCATGAGCGCGCCTATGACGAGAAACACCCATGGGAGGATGGAATAAATGTTCCCGCCACTTCGGATATAATAGAGATAGGCAGCATCAATTATGGTATCCTTTGAGAAGTATGCCGCAGTCGGGGGAATTGCTGCAAGCGTTATTGAGCCTATGAACATGAGGGTGACTGTAACAGGCATCCTCCTCCACAGTCCCCCCATCCTCCTCACGTCCCTCAGTTCCATCAGGGCAATGAGTATTGCGCCTGCCGTCATGAACAGGAGAGCCTTGAAGACTGCGTGAACAACGAGATGATAGATTGAGAAGCCTATAACACTTGTTCCAATAACAGTTACCATTCCAAGAGAGGCCATCATGTAGCCGATCTGCGAAATGGTGGAATATGCAAGTATCCTCTTGAGATCATTCATCACGATGCCCATTGTACCTGCAAACATTGCGGTGAACGCACCTATGAACAGTACTGCATCTGGGGCAACATATGTTGCATTTTCATAGAGGGGGAGAACTCTCGCTATGAGATAAACGCCTGCGGTTACCATTGTTGCAGCATGAATGAGCGCCGAAACTGTCGTTGGTCCTTCCATTGCGTCAGGTATCCACACATGAAGTGGGAACTGGGCAGATTTTCCAGCTGCTCCCCCAAGAAACAGGAGGCCTATTATGGTGAGGTTCTGGGCACCAACTTCCTTTGCAATAAGCGGTGCGTTGTTTATAAGATATGGAATGCTGAGAGGTGATGCAACATTTCTCACAGTAAGAAGCGAATACAGGATGGCCAGACCCACAATGAAAAGGAGGTCTCCCACCCTTGTAACGATGAATGCCTTCTTGGCTGCAGATGCTGCATTTGGCTTGAAGAACCAGAATCCTATAAGCAGGTAGGAACACAATCCCACAAGCTCCCAGAAGAGGAAGAACTCAAGAAGGTTGGAAGAAAGTATCAACCCGAGCATTCCACCTGTGAACAACGCAGTTTCGCCAAAGTAAGTATTCTGCCTCGGATCATCCTTCATGTAGTATATTGCAAAAAGATGAATCATCAGAGACACGAATGAGACCATCAGGGCCATTACTATTGCAAGATGATCGATATATATGCCTGCGTCAATGTTTCCAAACCAGTTATATGTCTGGTATACTGGCACATCAGTGAGTCTAAGGCCAATATAAACAATAATGGCGAGGATCAGGGAAATCGTGATTGATATGGATGCGATCACCCCTCCAAGTACCTTTGTCTTCCTTCCTGCAATTGCCGCTATTGGAGCGAAAATTATTGGAGTAAGAAATATAAACCACGCATAGTCAAACAACATTACCACCTGATCTCCTGTAAGAGGGAAATATCAATTTTCCCGAACTTCCTGTATATTGAGACAAGCAAACTTATTCCCACGGCCGATTCTACGGCAGCTATTGCTATCGTAAAAAGGGCCATCACAAGGGGTGAAAGATGACCTGCCCCCATTCCGGCAGAAACAAGGCTGAAAATTGCAGCATTGAGCATGACCTCAACTGATATGAGCATCTTGATTCCAAGTTTGGAGGTCATCACGCCATATAGGCCAATACTGAAGATAGCAAGCGCAAAAAGCTGTATGATACTCTGATCCATTATTCTTCATCCTCCGCTGTATGAAACATGCCGATTATACCGGCAACAAGCACAACTGAAAGCAGTTCAAACGGGATTATGTACGTTGAGAAGAGCAGTGCTGAAATGCCGGAAATATTCTGCTGGAACGGCTCATATGATCCTGAAATTGTGGATGCAGAGAAGGCGAGTACGAGGAAGAACATTATTGCTGCAACAAGAGCGGACGCCTTATTCAAACTCCTTACCTCCAGTTATCATTACGGTGAAGATCATGAGTGCTGAGATGGCACCTACGTACACCAAAAGTTCTATTGCCCCGATCAGTGTTGCCCCGAGATATATGAAATTGATGGACAGCACAAATAGAAAGAACATGAGGAAGACTATGCTCCTCAGAACGTCCTTCTGGGCGACTGACACAGCTGCCATTATAAGGAGAAGAATTCCGATGATTATCTCGATTACTGTGAAGATCATCTCCTCACCTCGTCCTCATTCTTTTCCAGTTCTGTCGGGCTGTAGAAGAATGAGTTCTTTGTTCGTGAGGTCTCGAACACATCCTTTAGATAGATGGCATCAGTCGGGCATATTTCCTCACAGTTCCTGCAAACCGTACAGGTTCCGAAATTTACTGCCGGGTATATTTTCCTCTTGTTCCGCGGATTTTCCTTGTCCAGGCTGACCATCGTGATTGTGAGATTTGGGCATACCTGTTCACACAGTGTGCATCCAACACAGTCATCAGTGCTCAGGTAGATCCTGAACCTGAACCTGTCTCCCTGGTTTTCCTTTTCTTCCGGATACTGCACAGTGACAGGTTTCTTGAAGAGATGCTTGAATACGGTGTACATCCCGCCTATGGAACCAATTATTGGTATTCTCCTTGGTTCTTCTACTTCTTTTACTTCTATCATGATATTCCCCCCAGTACTAAAAATCCAGTCAGTATAAGATTAATGAATGAAATTGGAAGAAGATACTTCCATCCGAATGTAACAAACTTGTCTATCCGCACCCTTGGCATTGAAAGCCATATTGTCAGAGAAATAACCACAATAACCATGGTCTTTATAAGAAGCCATATAAAGCCGAGATCGTCAACGAATGGCCCGTTATACCCACCAAGATACATTGTGCTGAGTATCATGGAGCCAAGGAATATAGTGCCAAAGAGCCCGAGGTAGAACATTCCGAATCTCAGCCCGCTATATTCTGTCGTGTTTCCTGTCACAAGCTCGCTATCGCTTTCACCCATGTCAAATGGTGAATAGGAAGCCCTTGCAGCCATGGAAATCAGGAAAACAAAAAATCCCAGTGGCTCAAGAATTGCAAACGGGATGTTCTGGGCCTGCACAATACCATTGAGATCAAGAGGTGATATCCCCTTTGTTGCTGAGGCCATCATTACTATTGCGAGTACTGAGAGCATCATGGGCACCTCAAATGAAATATCCTTTGCAACTCCCCTGAGTGAGCCAAGGACTGCATACTTATTGTTGGATACTATTCCTGAAAGCAGTTCACCTATGGGCATTATGGCTATAAGGGCAAACATGATCACAAGGCTTACATCTGAGTGCGTAACTGTCAGGGTTCCCAGCCATGCAAGGGGACCATATGGTATGAACACAAAGCCCATGATCAGTGCAATGAAGATAATCAGGGGGGCAACCTTGTACGGTAGATCGTCTCTTCCCTGCGGCATGATTGACTCCTTCTGGATCAGCTTCAACCCATCTGCCATTACCTGAAGTACTCCATACTTTCCAACCCTGTTTGGGCCAATCCTCATCTGTACCCTTGCCATGTATTTCCTGAAGAAATAAACCATCCCTGCAACAACTACAACTGCAAATATTAGAACGATAAGTGTCTCGATTATATACGCCAGAATATATGCAGGATAATGGCCCAGGAAGCCGAGTATAAGGGCTATCCTCGTGAGCAGATTCATCTGTCCACCTCACCGAAAACAAGATCGATCGATCCTGAAATTGCAACCATATCTGCAATAAGGACATCCTTCGAGAGGTATGGGAGCACGGAGAGATTCTTGAAAGCAGGGCTTCTAACATGAACCCTGTACGGCTTGACACTGCCATCTCCAACCATGTAGACTCCAAATTCACCCTTCGTGGATTCTGTTCTTGCATACACGTCACCTTCACCCCTCAACCTGATCATGAGGGATTTCTTGGCTTTTGGATTGAAGAATGGGCCATCTGGAAGTTTGTCAAGTGCCTGTTTTACTATCTTTACCGACTGGCGCATCTCCTCAAATCTCACTATGAATCTTGCAAGCACATCCTTCTTCTTTGAAATTGGAACTGTAAAATTTACCCTGTCATAAACGAGGTAAGGTTCATCCTTTCTCACATCGTAGGGAATCCCGGATGCCCTCAGCATCGGGCCTGTTACCCCGTAAGAAAGGGCGATTTCCGGCTCAAGGATGCCTATATCCTTTGTTCTTGAAATGAAAATATCGTTCTTGATGAAGAGATTGTAAACCTCCTCAAGCTTCTTTGGGAATTCATCAAGGAATTCCCTTATCCTGAAAATTATCTTGTCGTTGAAGTCCTGATACACGCCACCAATGCTCATGTAGTTTGTTTCCTGCCTTGATCCACATATCTCCGTGAAGAGATTCAGGATTTTTTCCCTCTCCTCAAATACATAGAAGAATGGAGTCAGCATCCCAAGGTCAAGACCGAATGCACCTGCCCATACAAGGTGGGATGCGATCCTGTTGAGTTCTGCCATTATGACCCTTATCCACTTAACCCGCTCAGGTGGCTCTATGTTGAGGAGTTTTTCAGCTGCTTCGAGATAGCCAACCTCCATGTTCATGGCTCCAACATAATCCATCCTGTCAAAATATATCAGCGCATCGCAGTAGAAATCAAGCTCACAGATTTTTTCAGCATTCCTGTGAAGGTATCCTATTATGGGTTCTACCTTCTTCACCGTTTCTCCATCCAGGGTAAGCCTGAGTCGAAGCACGCCGTGGGTTGATGGATGCTGTGGTCCCATGTTCAGCTCTATATACCTGCTCTTCTCATCGTATTCCATCATTACCACCCATCCCCTGGATCGAAGCTGACATAGTCATTACCCTCCTCATCCATGTTGACAAACTGGACCTTGCTCATATCGTAGTCCTTCCTCAACGGATATCCATTCCATCCTTCAGGAAGCAGGATCCTCTTCAGGTCTGGATGGCCATCGAAGATGACACCCATCATGTCATACTGCTCTCTTTCATCCCAGTTGGCACTTTCCCACAATGGCGTAACACTGGGTATGTGCGTATCCTTTGTTTCAGTCTTTACAACAATAATCGAAAAGTTGTCAGAAGATTTTTCAAGATGATAGATCAACTCTATCCTGTCCCTGAAATCAACTGAAGAGATCAGGGTGAGATGATCATAGCCCTGATCCTTAAGATCCTTCATCAGTTCCAGAAGGTGATCCCTGCCGATCCTGAACACCTTCCTCCCGTCCTTTCCTGTCTCTTCCTTTATTTCATAGGTCAATCTGATCACCTGTCCGCTTCATTTCTTATCTTTTTCTGTAGCAATATTATCCCGTTTGTGAGGGCCTCCGGAGTTGGCGGGCAGCCCGGAACATAAACATCGACGGGAACAACCCTGTCAACGCCGAGCACAACTGAATATCCCTGATTATATGGTCCTCCCTGGATAACACATACACCCATCGCTATCACGTATTTCGGGTATGGCATCTCATCATAAAGTCTCCTGAGCCTCGGGGCCATCTTCTTGGTTACTGTTCCTGAGACTATCATGAGATCGGACTGCCTTGGAGAATTCCTGAATACCTCGCTTCCAAACCTTGAAACGTCAAGTCTGGATGCCTGGACTGCCATCATTTCAATTGCGCAGCAGGCAAGACCGAACGTGAGTGGCCATATGGAGTTGCTCCTGCTCCATTCCATCGCCTTCTCCAGAGTCGTGGTTATGAACCCTGCATCACCAGTCTTCATTTCAGCCACCTCATGTATCCCTTCCTGAATGCGTATAATACTGCAACCAGTGGCATCAGGATGAAGATAATTGTTTCCATGAAGTCATAGAAACCGAGAGCCTTGAAGTCAAAAGCCCATGGCAGGAGAAGGGCCATATCCACGTCAAAGAGGACAAAGAGCAGGACTATGACATAGTACTGGACCCGGACAAAGTTATTGTACGAACCTCTTGCTACCTCTCCCGACTCGTATGGAGCTGTGTATGAAGAACCCTTTACAGGGGAAGATTCCTTTGCAAAATCCATGAGGATATCAGAAGGCTTCAGTGATATTTTATTCCTGTCAGATTTTGTTCTTGCCTGACTCAGTGCAGGTAGGATAGTAAATACTAAATACATAGCAAGGACCAGCAAAACAAGCGTGATAATTGCTGGTATGTATCCATATAATAACATGGATTGGGTATTTGTGGAAAATATTTAAGTGTTGTTTAGACAGCTATTTTCGGCTTAGTTTTTCAATTGCCCTTGCAATCAATGAATTGTCAACGGGTCTCTTGGTTATTTCAACCATTTTCCGGGAAATCGCAGAAATATTCTTCTTGTCGTTGATACTGTCCAGGAGATCGGTAATTTCGGATTCACTCAGTGGTTCCAGAAAATTGCCGGATTCGATATCGGATGGTGACATGCCTTCAGATAACAGATCTATGGCTCTCTCCACGGAATATCTTCCATAACTCCTCGAGAGGCAGAAATCAATCAGCTCTTCCACATGTTCCATGGGTATCCTGATCTCTCTTTTCCTCTCTATCTCGGGTATCTTCTGCACCAGAATCCTGCATATCATCTTTGGATCACCCCTTGCTGCCATCTTTTTGAAGATCCCAAGTGAGCCGTTCCATATGAGCGTCGAGGCGTCCTGCCCGGAAATGCCATATTCTGATGATATCTGGCTTACCAGTTCGTCAAGTGGTATGGGAACATCTTTTCTTGCTTCTTCGATCATTTCGGGTGTCACTTCTATGACCCGTATATCGGTCTCCGGATACATCCGGCTGGATCCTGAAAGCGGCCTCATGAACCTTGTGGTGTTGTCTTCCATTGCAGCCCTTGTTTCAGAAAAGTCTCCTGACAGTATCTTCTCTATTCTCCTGTTTATTACATCCTGGGCTTTCTCTAAGTTTTCCTGTTCCTCCAGGAGTACGAGAAACGAGTCATGTTCTCCCAGGTCAAGGAATTCTATTATTCTTTCCTTCTCCTCCCTGGTAATCCCATATGCCGGGAGCTCATCATAATGGAGGATGCCGTTTATTCCAATCTGTTTCAGGGCATCTGCAATCTCCCTGCCTATTCTGAATTCACCGCTCTTGAGGAGGCCCCTTCCATTCCGCAGCCTTGAAAGTAGTATGTCCTTCCCATTTTCCACAGCCTTGATGATCATCCTGGAATTTGTGCCATTCAGTATTGCATTATTTACCACGAATGAGACATTTTCCGGGCCGCCGCGGGATTTCCATATATTTACTGCTTCTTCAAGATTTTTCTGCCTGCTGACCTCATTTTCAAGGATGGCGCTTATAGCAGTTAACTTGGATACTCCCTTTATCTCCACTCTCCCGTGGCCCATTGAGAAGTTGACATCCTGCCTTATGCTGTCGGCTCCCTTCCTGAGGAGACCTGTCACCAGAAGCCTCTCGCCTATCTCCCTTGCTATTTCAATCGCTCCTTCTGCATCCTTCAGATCGGGCTCCGTGGATATTTCAATCAGAGGGAGTCCGAGACGATCCAGTGAATATGTGATCCTGTTCCCGTTTTCCTCAATCTTCCTGCATGCATCTTCCTCGAGGCATATTGTTGAGATTTTTGACCTGTATCTTCCCCTGGAAACCTCACCTCCCAGTGACACCAGTGATGTCCTCTGGAAACCGCTTGTATTGGAACCATCTATAACCACCTTCCGCATCACCACTACTCTCTCCAGTATGTCAGAACTGAAAGAAATTGCAAGGCGGAGTGCGGTAGCCAGGGCAACCTCGTTTATCCTGTGTGGAGGTTCCTCGTCTGATTCCACCAGGCATGAATTAGTACTCACGAGATACCTGAACGTCTTGTTTCGTGATTCCTCATAAATTGTTGAAATGTCGGAACTTCCTGATTCTCCCGATGATGAGTGCAGGACCCTCGTGAATGATGCGCCTGCATCCTTTCCCTCGGACTCACAACTGCAGAAGAGCTTTCCCGCATTTACCTGGAGATGTACTTCAAGCCCGATCTTGCTGTTTTCAGGAAATTTTTCCATCTAGAACACCCCAAGTTCTTCCCTTTCAACGATCTCTCCCCTCATATTTGACCTCATCCTCTTCTGCCATTCGAACTCCGGGTAATTTCCCATAACAACCATCATTTTTGCAAGTGCTGCCTCCGGGAGAAGATTTCCTGCCCACGTTACTCCTGCCCTGGAGAGCATCCTTCCTGTTGTATAAACATCCAGGTCGGTTGTTCCATAGATGCACTGCGTCGTCATTATTGCAATCCTTCCTGAATCCGTATATTCCTTCAGAACGTCAATGAATTTTGTTGATATATGCCCGAGACCTGTACCCATGATCACGACTCCCATCTTCTTTTCAAGATAGCCGGATAAATCATCAATCTCTATGCCAGGATGGAAATAGAGTATCCCTGCTCTCTTTTCTATCCTGTCAAACATGGTTGTTTTCTCAGACTTCTTTGAATAGTTTCCAGAAAGATTGACAAGCCCTTCCTGGAAGTATCCAACGGGGCTTTCCCCTATGGCCCTGAACGCATCCCTCCGAGAAGAATGCATTTTCCTTGTCCTCACACCACGCAGGAGTGAAATCCTCTCATCGGATATTGAGGAGTGCATTGAAATTCCAACTTCACCGAAATCCGTTGAGGCAAAATTGATTGCTGCCTCCATGTTAAGATAAGAATCCGTGCTTGGCCGGTCAGAGCTCCTCTGGGATCCCACCATTATGACGGGAACAGACAGTTCCCTGAAGAGGAAGGAGAGTGCACTTGCAGTGTAGGTCATTGTATCTGTTCCATGTGATACGACGATCCCTTCAGATTTTCTCGATTCCTCAAGTATCTTCCTGGCAAGATTCATCCACTGCTCCGGCTCCATGTTCTCACTGAGTATGTTGAGGAATGGAACATTACGGATATGGTATGATCTTTCCATATACCTGAACCTTGAAGTGATCTCGGTAATATCAAGCGAGGGAAAAACGGCCCCGGTGGTGTAGTCAACCTTGCTTACAATCGTCCCTCCAGTACTTATTACGGATATGTTGATGCCCTCTCCTGATTCCTTCGGATATTCAGTTTCAACCTTCATTGACACCCTGCCTTTTTCTATTTTGGTAATTTTATCAGGAATGGCCATTATATTGTAACCGCTTTCAAGTTTGATACTCAGATACTGATCCCTCCTTCCCAGGACAGTTCCTTTAAGATTCCTTCCTTTTAGAGTGAAATGTATTACTGAACCGTCCGGAAGATTATCATTTTCAGGCATACTCCATAATTAATTGTGGTATTTTGATATTTGCCACTGCATTATCACAACAATGTTCTTCGCAGCCCGAGAATGTGCGACAGTTCCCCTGCGTTCATTGGGGCATTCCCGTTCGGGTGATTGTTGAAAAATATGTATACTTCCTTGAATCTTTCCTTGGCCCCTATTATCTCCTGCCCTATTTCCTCGAGTTCCTTCCCGGAGTATGCATAATTGAATTTTTCCATCCCAGATCCAGCCTTGAGAAAACTGGGATTCCTTCCATGAAGCCGTATATAGCAGATATTCCTATTGCCTTCAATACCAGAAAGGTGAAGATGGAAATTATCAACACTGACCGGTATGAAACCGTGACTTCGGATTATCCTTGAATATTCGCGATACTCATTCCTGTTTCCTGTCCTTGGCTCAATGCAAAGCCCTTCAAAGGAAGATGATATTTCGGAAATGCCTGTGATGTATGATTCTATGTCGTGTATCCCTGGAGGAATGGTCATCATGACATTAAGGTATCCCTGCACCTTCAGTATAGGCTCCACCACAGATTCCCTGAATCTTTTCCATACCCCGATTTTATAATCACTGTCGAATTCCCCGTGAGATATTTCACCGGGAAGCTTGACAGAAAAATTGACACCTGGAAAATGTCGTTGAATCCATGAATGTACCGTCTTGACCGATGGAATCGAGTAATATGTGGAGTCAACCTCAACTGCATTGAAGAAATGCGAATAATACTGGAGAGATGGGCTTGAACCACCGTAGAAATTCTCCTTCCACTCCTGATATGCCCATCCCGAACAACCAAGGTAAATCATGGATGGATTTCCCTGAACACCTCCCTGGATATGATAAGCCTCTGTATCTGGTTTGTTCCCTCGTATATCTGGGTTATTTTTGCATCCCTCATGTGCCTCTCTGCATCCAGGTCTGTTGTATATCCGTATCCTCCAAAGAGTTGCAGGCAGTCTGTTGCCACCTTCATGGCAACATCAGAGGCTTTCAGCTTTGCCATTGATGATGGCTTTACACATGGCTCGTGGTTGTCCCATTTCCTGGCTGCATCATAGGTCAGAAGTGTCGCAGCCTCGATCTCCGTTTCCATGTCTGCTATCATGAACTGCACTGCCTCAAAACTGGAAATTGCCTGGCCAAACTGTTTCCTCTGCTGAATGTATTCCACTGCCTCCTCGAATGCCGCTTTTGCAATTCCCAGAGCCTGGCAGGCAATTCCGATCCTGCCTGCATCGAGAGTTTCCATTACCACCTTGAAGCCATCATTCAGTGTTCCCACAAGATTTGATTCAGGGACTCTTGCGTTTTCGAAGACAAGTTCAACTGTGGATGACCCGCGGATACCCATCTTGTGGATATCTCTTGAAATCTTGAAACCGGGTGTGTCAGCATCGACAACAAATGTGGATATTCCTTTATGGCCCTTTGATGGATCAGTGACAACATCAACCACGTAGAATTTTGCGAGCCTCCCGTTGGATATGAATATCTTTGAACCATTAATCACGTAATCATTACCATCCTTCACCGCCGTTGTCTTGATGGCAGCTGCATCACTTCCAGCCCCGGGTTCTGTAAGTGCCAGTCCGCCTATCTCACCGTTCACTACCCTTGATAGATACTTCTTCTTCACGTATTCACTGCCGAACATGAGAACTGGCTCAGCGAAGAGGGTCAGTGCTCCATCCAGTACAAGTGCAGTGCTTGGGCAGGCCTTTGAAATTTCCTCAATTGTGTGCATCAGGAATGAGAAACTCATCCCATATCCACCGTAATCCTTTGGGAGATAACTTGCAAACAGGCCCAGCTCCTTCATCCTGCTTATAAGTTTTTCAGGCACTTCCTGCCTTTCGTCTATTTCTCTTGCCAGAGGCCTGACCTCTTCCTTTGCGAATCTCCTTACATAGGTCAAGACATCCATCTCTTCCTGACTCAATCCTTCCATAAACCTAAATATCGTTTACATTAATATTTTTCACCGGAGTACTTAAATGGATCTTATTCAGGAAATCCATAGCAGGAAGTATGGTAAAATTTAATGAAAATTTTCAGAGGATGATTAACTTCCACCCCATTTACGGATAACATATAACATATCAACGATATGGCCTAATAATTGCACAGGTGAAAGATAAGAACATCCTGATCCCGTTAATGCCTACCCCTATTGTTGATTCCACTGCATGTCCTGGAAATTGAGAAAATTCTCCGCGATATTATATCTATATCTCTCACTTACCTTGGGCAGTTTTTCTTCTTTCATTTGACATCCAGTCAACAATGTCCATCTTGAACAGTGATGTCTCCAGTACTTCGTCCTTTCTGTATATCTCCGCGAAAAGTAAGTCTGCAGAATGGAGGTCTCTCTCATCTCCCTCTTTCTCATAAAGATCATACATGAGCGTTACTTCACATAGTTCCCCGAGCTTTTTAAGAAGATCCTTGGAATGACACTCTGCATATCCTGATTTCATCACACTGTCGAAATATTCCTTGGTCCTGTTGAAAGCACTTTCAATATTTTTTCCGGCTCTGTCATTTTTTAGTTTATTTTTTATGGACTCCATCTTTGAGAAAAACATGTAAGCAGCATTTTTCCTGACTATTGCTTCCAGCATGTCGAGTGACTGTATGTTGCTTGTTCCTTCCCATATGGAAGTTACAAGAGCATCCCTGTGAAACTTAGCCATCGGGAATTCCTCGAAGAAGCCAATCCCACCAAATATTTCGAGCGAATACTGAGTCACATGATCTGACGCCCATGCTGCCATGTTTTTTGCTATGTGCGAGATGAATCTCGCATAATTGTAATTATCATCATATGGAGGCCTAGAGCTGTATGCGTCACTGAACAGCCTTGCAGCATACAGGGAAATAATTACAGCACCTTCAAGTTCTGCTTCCAGTGTTGTCAGATCCCTTATCATGAGAGGATGTTCTATAAGTTTCTTCCCGAATGCTGATCTTCTTTCTGCGTGAAGATAGGCTTCCCACAACGCCTTTCTACCGATGCCTGAAGCTGCCAGTGCATCGTCTATTCGTGATACAGTAAGTATTTCCATGGCATAATATATTCCCTTCTCCTTTTCACCAATGAGATATGCTTCTGATCTGTTCAGTTCAACTTCACCGCTTGGTACTGCAATAGTGCCCATCTTATTCTTTAGCCGGCGAATTGTATAATTCAATTCACCTCGCCCATTCATGGCAGGAACGAAGAATAGACCAATGGATTTGACCCCGCCTTCGGCATATTTAGCAGTTACTATAGCCCCATCAGCGAGCCCGGCATCACTTGCAAAATATTTGTCATTTCCTGTGAGATACCAGTTATTTCCTTCATTGAAGGCAACAGTATTATTTGCTCCCAGATCACTCCCTCCCTGAGTCTCGCTGTAATATGTTGCGCCGTACCACGGATCCAGTTTATTGACATATTTCTCTAAAAATTCCTTGAGTTCAGGATTATCGCCGTATTTTTTCAGGCCGTATGCAGTCTGTGCGGTAAGAGTCAGTGTGCAGAATATTCCAGAATCTGATATTACATACCCGCTTATGTAATGATACATCCAGTCATTTTCATCTCCAGCACTTTTTCTCACTACACCAAGTTCCTGGAGTTTTCTGAGTGCAGATCTGTGCTCTGGAGAGAGCCTCACATAATCTATCCTCTTTCCATCAAGATCCCAGGTAATAAGTTCCGGTTTACCTTTGTGATCAACAAAGTCCATTATCTCTATAAGCTCAGATGAAACGTATTTTCCCAGATCAGATAGTCCATTCTTGTTGTCTATTCCAAGATACCTGATAAATTTCTGGAGTGGGAGATCGTCGGAATAATAATTCAGAATGCTACCCCTGAATATCCTGCCAAATTTATCATTCATTTTTAACGATCACCCTTTAAGATATATATTGTTTGCCTCTTACAATTTTTTTAAGAACAAAGCGGAACATTTGTATGAGAATACAAAAATTGCCGTGTAGTTAATTCACGATCGCATCTGAAAAATAATTACACAAAATATACCCGATCCATATATGACATATATGAGAAAGAATGGGTGATAATGGTTTCTGAATTATAATGTGTGGAGTACAAACATATTTTGATTGTGAAATTATCGCCTGATCAGGCTGATACGCATTATTTCTTATGGCCCCATATGATTAACTGGGTTGGTAATAAAGTACGTTGTGACACTACGGCAAATGCAGCAAACGATGATACCCTGCTGACATTTTCATTAAGAATGAGTTTGACCACTTCATTTCCTCTGACCCTATATTGCAATGAAAAAATGTACTTGCCAAAGACTTTAATGAATTATGATTTGGCTAATTAACTCACGTTTAAACAAGCAAACAGGTTTGATTTAAGATGCATTTTGTCTCATATGGATCGGGTCATATGCAACTAAAAGACTTTTAACCTGAATAAAATTACAGCCGAAGGGCTTGTAGTCCAGTGGTTATGACGTCGCTCTCACACAGCGAAGATCGCCGGTTCGAATCCGGCCAGGCCCATATAAACATTGGTTTTACAGGGTTTCACATGATTAAGTTAATAGGAGAAATAGACATATGAAATTTTTCCATGTGAAGACCCATTAAAAGAACAGATCTGAAGGTGATAGATTTTTTCAGACTTGCATGGATACATTTTGAATGATTTCAATAGAAAATATTTAATTGACTTTCTAACGCGTTGTAGCGCTTATGACAGTCCTTCTCCTGATTGGTAAATTATCAATAAACACTGACACTCCAAATAAGAAACAATTTCTGGATGAAATGTCCTACCTGTCTATCCTTTTACCCAGATATACCAGCTTAGTTTTTGAAGGCTTAGTCTTATCAGGTTCAGGAATATTGCATTTGCATCCCCACTTGCAATCCAAAGTAATTATATGTCCAGCGGGCCAGTGTGGGAAACCCAAGAGTTTACTTCTTGAGATGTGATGCATCCATTTGGAATTGAAATTAACAACCGAATGTCCACAATTCTTACAGACATTAAATTCCAAACGATTCATATTCAAAAACCATCCCCTGTTTCATTATTATGAGAGTTTATTTCTAATACATAATCTGTGGTGGCAACTATGTCTTTACTCAATAGAATGTCATTTACAAGGATTTCGTCTCTGTTGGTTATTTTTATTATTTTGCTTATCTGCTCAGATGTTAAAAATCGAGAGTTATTTGGTATATCAAATTTGGAGTGAATTTCAATCCCCACGTTTTGTCTAATAGCCTCCGTAGGCCTTATGTTTACCCGTTCCCTAAACTCAGGGCTTAACCTGTATTTCGCAGCAAATGTATAAACGGCAGTTGGTTCTAATTCTGATATCTGCAATACATCTTCCATAATATATCACGATGAATATTTTCCAACAACATATTAATTTTTGGGTTCTTCGTAACTGGTCATTCTGATGTGCCGCACTCTTATTTGGATGAAGTATTATGGACTAAAAGATCATTATATAATAGATATATTATATTAATAGAATAATTAAACTTCTTGCAGAGACACCAAAAGATCATTAGATGCTGGATAAATTCCAGCATGCCTATGAGAATTTAAAGAAGATCGTCGACAGGCTGGAGGATGAAAATTGGAAACTAAGGGATGAACTCAACGAATACAAGAAGAGACACCTTTCCAGCATAGGCGTGAAGAAAGGAAAGACGTATGACATTGCAGTATCCGAAGATGCACAATCTGGCAGCAATATCGTTCATGGTTCAGATATGTAGTGAGTCGATTATTTAATCAAGTAGATAATATGTGTAACCATAGAAACGATAGCGGGGCCATTGGATGTGAGAAGGAGATAGTGCTGGCCGATGAAGAACTTTCAAGAGTCAATATGAAAAGAGATAAATTTCCCCGGGTCAGGTATTATGTGAAGGAGAGGGATCCTGGCTTTGAGGAGAAGATGACCACTGCCCTTCATGTGTATACAGGGAGGTGGAGATGATCAATGATGGCATTATAATTCCGGAACTCAAGGGTATCATAAGAATATCATTTGATGAGAAACTAAAAATTCAGGCAATATCGTAGAAGTCAAAATAACTTCCATTGGTTCATGGAAAACCTTCACAGGTTACCGGAGAATATGAATGCATGAGAGTGGATACAACCTCTCTCTTGGCAGAAAGAGATCTGCATAACGGTGTTGTTACGGGAACAGTAGGCAGGACACAAAACGGCGGTGATTCCATTTCCCCCCTGAAAAAGTTGGATGATTCATAACCAGGGATAACAGTATAAGACTTGTACTGGATAACCTCAGGGTACACACCTCCGAAAAAACAAGGGAATGCCTCCTGACTGTTCCAAACAGGTTTCAGTTTGTCTTTACGCCAAAACATGGATCATGGCTGAATATTGTGGAGATGCTGTTCAGCAAACTTGCAAGAACAATACTACGTGATACCATGGCAAAAACCATTGAAGAGTTAGAGTAGAGAATACATCAGTATTTCGGGGAAATAAAGAGGTCTCTGGTCATTTTCCGATGGAAATATAAAATGGGTGAAACTACAATAGCATAGGAATTAACCGACTGATAACTAAATTTACAATCAAAATTCTTAATAACCGATTGAGGATACTCTAGAGAGATGCTGTGGCTTGATTACGGCTTGATCGCCTCGGTCTTGTTCCTTATTTCATGGTTTGTATTTTTCACACCTATCAAAATTTCATCAGGCTTCGTAGCACCGGAATCAATTCAAACAGGAGACGAATATGATCAAGAGGAAGTCTGTAGAATGTCAGAATTCTTAAGGGGGAAAATAGGGGTCGACCTTCACGACGAAGTAATGATTAATTTTGGAAATGGGAATAAGGTGGTGCTGCCCGTAAGAAGAATTACTGAAACTGAAAGATTCACAAATAAGATTGAAGTTTCCAGGGACATCCTATTCGAAATTTTTGATGTTAATCATGACTATGAAAAGGAAAAGATTAGAGTTACAATTTCGACGTCCAAAAAAGGCTATGCGAAGAAGATTTTACCACCGTTTATCGTATATTTTATAACCTTTACAGGCACATTTTTTATTCTGGGTCATTATGATTTAACAATCACCTTAAGCGTATCGTTAATATTGGCCCTGTTATTAAGTTCACTGAATATCAGGGCTACCGATTTCAGTAGACCGTTTTTTAAACCTGTTGCGAACAGATTTAAGAGAATGAGGGAGTTTAAGGTAATAGGATCAACCCAGAAGGCAAATGTTCTCATAACTGCACCTCACGCTTTTCCACCAAGTTCCGACAAAAATACAGGCAAGTTGGCGGAACTGATCGCAATCAATTCGAAAATACCAGCAATAATTTCTAGAGTATCGCGATTAGACATCGACTTAAATAGAGGGATCAGCAACAATCATCCATTCAGGAAGAAAATTAAGGAAATTATAGATAATGGAAGCAGACCATTCTTGATCTTGGATATTCACGGTATGCACTCCGATGAGAATGAAATCGAAATAGGAACTACTAATGGAAAAAGTGTGCCGAAAGAAATTTTAGATGCCCTAATTGAAACATTTAGACAACATGAGATTGCCGCAAGGATAAACGAAAGGTTTCCAAGTGCTCAGAATGGTACGATCACTTCGTCATATTACAATATTAAGGGAAAGATATATACTATTCAACTGGAGTTTCCAATGTCCATGAGACAGCCAGAAAATATTAACAACGTAGCTGGAATAATATCTGAGTTCATCAATTATTTTTTAAAAAGAATTCAGCCATCTTCGCAGCGAAGTTGATCCCCTCTATCTCATTGTAATAATTGAGATTGCATGCGGTATTTATCTCATTGAATATATATCCATTTTCAGTTTGAAAGATGTCTGCAACCATGAGCTTTGCCTTAAATTTGTCTGCAAGTAATTCTGCATGTTTCTTCAG
Source organism: Thermoplasmatota archaeon (assembly GCA_023381355.1). Classification (GTDB taxonomy): domain Archaea; phylum Thermoplasmatota; class Thermoplasmata; order Thermoplasmatales; family Thermoplasmataceae; genus Cuniculiplasma. Next base: position 41,672 of record JAMCUL010000020.1, read on the forward strand.
TTCATCATCAATTTTAAATGGCCTTGAATTGCTGTTCATGCAAACTTTTGCATAATAATTATGAAACTGAGAGTGACTTCCATATGAAGGTAATTCATAATACGCTCTCATGTACCCATCTATGTATATTACTCTTATAAGCCTCTTGAATTTGACTGCTTCCTGAACAACCATGGAAGATTTGGCGTTGGTCAATAAATTCTTTAACTTCTCCTGATCCAAAGCAAGCGTGATATCCCTTCCCATTGAGGAATATACAGGTTTAACAAAAGTGTGCCCCGTGAAATTTTCTAAAATTTTCTCCAAATCATCATGAAATTCAGGATTATACAACATGGTTTTGGGGACATCCATAACTGTAGATGCCAAAATTACACCTTTAAATTTATTGGAAGAAAGGATGTTTGATTCAGGATCGTTTATTATTTCCATTTCCTTCGATTCAACGTATTTCAGATGATCGAGGAGATAATCTGCGTCTCCTTTTGCTCCAAACCTAGGATGTACCATATCATAACCACTTATGAGCAATTTACTGGATGACAGTGGGAATAATAAAGGCCATTGCATGGAGGAACCAATTCCTCCCATTGCCTTATACTCCTTGATTATGCTTTCTGGAAACTTATGCATTCCTTGAGTATAAAGTACTAAAAGGCTTTTCATCGACAATATATGGCATTCTTATATTTCAACATAGCCTCTGGATATTGAGCCTTTTGCGACTCAAAATCAATAACAATCTGTCACATCATTTCAGTAGTCTTATGGTTAGACAATTATGGAAAATGATGTGCTCCACTTAAAACTGGAAACGTTTTGAAGTAAGATTGTGTTGGGCTATTAGCCTAAAATACAATGTCTCCTAATTGTCGGATCCTCATTCCTTGGGTACTCATGTGATTCTTTGATGAATATCTGTCATAATTTCAGTGAATATAATTATATCATTTCCAGGTAATAAATATTTCTAAATAAGCAAATTTTCGTCCTTTACCGAATTCAGCATGTCCGATTCTAAGGTTAACCATGCTCACAAATAAACTGTCCAAACTTATAGGGAGCACATCGTTGCACGGAGATAAGGGATACTTCGGACATGATACAAAGGGAATAGGTGGAACAATGGACAGATCAGTAAGGAATCATAAATTATCCATGGAGTCTGTGAAAAAATCTTGGAATATAAAGGAAGAGATCACTTGTGGAATATCCATATGCAATCATGAAAAGACTGTTTCATTTTTCACATGTCATGGTTACAACAGTGAAGAGGGTAAGGGTGAAGTTCATGTTTGCATGTTTTGCGTACAATGTACATGCATTGAAGATCATCAATGGATAGCGTGAGCTATCAATCTTTTAAGAAATTTCAGTGAAAGTAGAGGGAAAAAGAGGATAATGCTAGAAGTAAAAGGTAGAACTATCATATTTTCTAAGCAAATTATCAGGTTATGATATTTCGATAGCAAATTAAGAGGAAATTAGAAAACCTCTAAGCATTGTTGAAGCCTCATATAATAATCCAATACCTGCAATTATCAAAGCAGCTCCAATTGCTTGTGCCAAGACCGGAACCGGTACGAAAAGTGCGATCAGCCCTGTAGCAGCCAATCCGTATCCAGCGTCTGTAGTTATACTTTCCCAATTATTGAAAAACGATTGAGCAACAGAACCAATAAATTCAACATTGTAGTTATCATTTTCACCATACGTTAGAGACCATCCCCCAAGGTACCACGGGGCCCGATAAACATAATAGTTAATGTTGACCCACACCCACAGGTCTATCACGCTACCTGTAGGCGTAGTAACGTTCACTGCCCATAAATCATACTGGGTTCCATTAAAGTTCACTTCGTATAACACACTATGGTTGTGAAATGTTCCCTGAGAAGTGACAGTCGAAGTATTTATTTCGTTAACCGGTGTTCCAGAATTAACAACCTGCTCCTTTAACTGTATGGATTGTTGGGGCCTTTGAGCATTTGAATAGTTATTCTGTTCCTCACTGGTAAGAATTCGAAGATACATTTCCGCCATCTGATTTTGACTTACAAATTCTTGAAACAATTCTATTGATGCATTCGTGTTTTGAATACCTCGTGCTTGTCCATTAGACTGCAACCAATTTAAAAACAGAGTGGCTATTGAATTTTCTGTTCCACTCTGATTTTGTTTAGTAAATGTGGCAGATTCAAAGTTAGGAGAATATCTGTTAACAATATGAGAATTGGAAGTTTGAACAAAATCTGAATTGCTTGCAACAGGAGCGTACCAGAAGAGGAAAGAGCATCCACTACAATCACAGAAATAGATATTATAAGTTTTGTTCTGAGGCCCTTTTTTAAGTTCATAAATCATATTACTCCAATACAACAAAAATAGTTATGTATACATTATGAAGCGTTCCAGCCCAGAAGAGTTAGGGATCATATAATGCAACACCAAATATCAATAGATGTTTTCTATTGATCCTACTACCATGTTGTTTTTAGGTCTTCGTACACACTCTTATTCATGCAAGTTTCATGTATACCATCATGCCATCCATCGCTGATTTCAGTCTATCGAAATGCGTGAAAACATTAGTGGCCATGATATTTTTCCTGAGATAGACCGTTCTATCGACTGGAAATCCATGAAGCCCATTTAGAAATGTAGGCAAATCTTATTGCCCTGCGGATAGGTAAAAAGTTGATTATCTATTTAACTGGATACAAATTAGGTCAAATCTCCCGTAAAATACTAATTTAAATGAGTTGACGCTGTTCTCATTCCTGACAGTTGTTAACATATTTGCATTCACCGTAGTGCCCCATGTGGGTACGACGTTTTTGAACCTTTTTATACCCTGTATTATCAACACGAATTCACATAAAAAATTACTAAAATATCAACTCTTGTCTGCCGACATAGAAGTGGAGAGAAAATATTAATACTGTCAAATTAATTTTGTTATATGGAAGGCACAACAAAAAAAATTGCACTCTTTGTAATTGCTGGAATGGCGATATTTGCTTTTAGTGTGTCTTCGAGTGGAATGTACATAGATGTAAATCATGTCAATGTGTCTGAGCATAATGTTTTAGCTAATTCTATTTCTACTGAAAATGGATTCACAAATGTTGAAGTTGGAAGGACAAATTTTATTGGCGAATATATGGTTTCTAAATATGGTTATATTAGTAACCCTAATTTAGAAGGTAGTGGTAATAACAACGTAAACCGGGTGTCTACATCTAAACCGATAATTCAAATTTTTGGAGTTAAGGAATACCATAGATTTGGAGTGAAATTGGCATATAGTTATGGAAAAATAGGAAATTACAGCATGAAAACATTAACGTATATCACAAATAACACCATTTTTGGCCTAAAATTGACAGATGTACTAATTAACCTGGGTCCAAGTCACAACAATGAAAGTCTATCTGTGATGGCAATTGCCTTTCAACCAAATCAGGGGAGAGATTTACATTTAGGGGACGTACTCATCACCAGTTTCAGTTCTGACTTGTATGGGCAGCTTCTAAGCATACAGTTTGGTATATATTCACTATCCATGAAATATCTGGAAAGTGGAAATAAAACATCAACAACCCTTGGCATCTATTATATCCTTACAGCGCAATCGTTGACTTCTTTTATAAAAATTACGCCAGAACACATTCTGAAACAAAAAATAGATATTACCTTAGTATACCTTGTGGACAGGAATTTAGCTGCATGCATAGCTGAACTAGTTTCGTTAGGAATAGCAGGAGCAGTACTGGTTTCTGAAGCCTCTGCATGCTTTACAGGTGTTGGTTTCGGTATACCTTGTGCTTTGTTCTTCGTAACTGTTAATGCATTGCCTATTGCTGAGGCAATAGCTATAAATTACGCTTGTTAGGAGGGGCGATATGAAAAACAATAAAAATTTTAATAAATTTCGCACGTCCTTGGCCGGTCTCGCAGGCATTTCAATGCTGTCTACATTCCTGATTATATTTAAGAACTTAAATTTGGAAAGTATTGTTCTATTCCTTATAGTAATTGGGGATTTCATAACTATGTTTACATATAGTTTAGGGTACATTGGTGGCAATAAGAGAGGATATGGCTTTTCAGGATTCGTGAATATTATATCACTTCTAACTTTATTCTTTATAATGTTATCAGAAATAGAACTATATATTTATCTAAGAGGTTTCACAGATATAGTTACAGTTGTGATACTTCAAGCCTTTCTGATTATGGTGATTTTAATCGCAATTAGGTTAAGATATTTGAATTATCCACCCCATAATAATTGATTTCCATTTCTTTTTCAAACTTCTTATTAAGAAGGTTCTCGCAAAGGAAGGTCGGTATATCATCAATCAAAAATTCTAAGGGCTTTCCTGTGAACTCACTCCCAACAGGATATAGCAGGTCTGAAGGTAGTGAACGCCTAAGGCGACTATATCCAATTAGGTATTAATCTATCCATGTCCATTGTACAATTTGCCATACTCCAAGCATTCTACCAAATATTCTCACTCTACACCGCTCCGAGGGACATTGTACAATCAGGGTTTTTATAGATCTTATCTGCACTCACTCAATGAAAATGACATGCGTAACTGCAGTCAATGCTCTGCTACGGATGAGCAGGTGGCATTCATGACTATCGTTCATAATACATAACATACGACTATGATTTTGCCTTTTTTAAATACCTGATTCTGTACCCGGAGTAAAATCCGCTCACAACCATTCCAGTATCGAGATCAATAACTGACAGATCAGGCATATTCAGTGTTTTCCAGCCCTTTATGTCAAGGGCTGTACCTATAAGATACCTGTACAGTACTGTGATCACCATTCCATGTGAAACAACCATTACCGATCTCCCTGCAGAATCCTTCAATATGTCCATCACACAACTGACTATTCTTTCCCTGGCATCATTGTATCTTTCGAAGTTTCCATCGTCATGCCCAGAAAAGTATTGTTCCACATATCGGATGAAGGTATCATAATCAACGTACGGAAAATGCCTTTCAACCTCTCTCAGGCATTCTCGTTCCATAACTGGAAGTCTATAGATATTACTTATTATATATGCAGTCTGGGAAGCCTTTGGGAGAGGACTGTAATAAATACGATCAATGCTGTCAGTAGATATTCCATTCAGCATCTTCGCAATAGCAACGGAAGCGTTATCCGCAAGTTCCCATTTATCCGGTGGTGCGACTGCGTCTCTCCTTATCTCCGCGTGTCTTACAAAATATATCTTGGTCATATGGCAGAACCCTATCAAAACTGTTCTTATTATTGTTACATAATCTACCAGGACAGGGAATCTTTGATCCTTTCTCATGCAATATGTAAATATCAACAGTCTCTTTCACAGAATCAAGAGATGCCTTTTCGACCTTCCATGGCGGTTTGAGTTCAGGAAGTGCAGAACATATCTGGCATTCATCCATGAAATAATATAACTAAATGTTGGATAAAATTACATACATAAAAGTATGAAGAGCATATTTTTTATGTTACCATATATTTGAAAGGCTGGAAATCCCCTCGTTCCACTCTTTTTTGAATTTCTCTGAATCCCCCATTGACTCTTTTCCCTTGTCCGTTATGGAATAGACTATTTTGGATCTATCGCCCTGCTTTAACTCCACCCTTGCCACATAACCTTCTCTTTCAAGAGAATTTATGGCCGGATATATGGAGCCTGCCCCGGGATTCCAGAATCCTCTGGTCCTCATGGATATTTCTTTCATTAACTCATATCCATGCATTGGCCTATCCATTAACATTCTCAGGATCAAGGGTTTGAGTATTCCAGCTGGGATCATATTCACATCAAATGGCCCCATCCTGCAATGACACCTGTCTCTCATGTCTACTCCTTTCACCTGAAAATTAAATGGGAGTATCTCCCATTTCACTCCGGGTTTTCCTGACTCTTTCCCTTAAGATTATCCAGCTTATCCTGAAGTTTTGAGATCTCCTGTTCCAGCTTTTCTTTATATGATTCAAGGTCAGGGCTGTTGTCCCTGCCCATCCCACGACCACTCTCCCCATGCCTGCATCCATGGCCGTGCCTTTCATGATGCTCATGATTCATTGATTTTCCGTGGCACCCGCAATTCATTTTTTCCATTTCCTGGTGTTTCATGTTTTCATTCTTGTTTTCCATTTTATCACCATATGGACAGTATAAACGCCGATATAAAGGTATCGATATATCGAGGTCATAATAACAGAGGATACTATAAAGCGCCACCTGCGTGAAATTTCAGATTATTACGTCATGTGCCTGCAGAAACTGACCTAAGAATTTATCTGTACCTTCTCGTTCACATATGCATGGATGAAGTCGAGCAGAACATAGGATTCACCACGGGACAGAATGACAGTGATGTTTTCCGGTTCGTGCTGAATCCAGCCGTGGAATTGAGAAAATGGGAATATGTTACGCTTAGTACGGGAAGTTTTTCTATAATCGGCAGGGTTGAACGTTTACAGTCCTTCAATGAGATGATCCAGGAAAGTATCAGTTACGAACGTCTCAAGGAAATAATTGAGACCATCTCAACAAAGAGCGTTGACATAGCTGTATGCAGAACGGTTGGATCAATAGGCTCAGAAGGCGATGTGTCAAAGGGTAACAGGATACTGATAAGGCCGGGAATGGAAGTAAAACGTTCCACAGAGGAAGAAATGAGGACTCTGTTCGGATATTCCAGGGAAAATTCTATTGTCCTTGGGAATCTTTCAAACTACAGATCAGTAGGTGTGGGAGCCTCCATAAATGGCCTGAGGAGACACGTTGCAATCATGGCACAGACCGGTGCTGGAAAGAGCAATACTGCGGCTGTCATGATAGAGGAGCTCATCAGGAAAGGTGCAACGGTAGTTGTACTCGATCCACATGCAGACTACGCCCTGATGAAGGCGGAGGCGGAAGTTGGAAACTATACGAAAGTGTTCAAGACTCCCCTAAGTACCGGAAGATACAGCAGTGAACTGAACGCTCTCACAGATCAGTTCACCATACGTTTTCAGGACCTTGATGAAAATGATCTCTTTGACATCATGAGAATAGATGATGAATGGACGACCCTCAAGGAAATTACCAGAAAAATTCTTGAAGGAACAAGAGGAAAGGGAGATCTTGACGACTTCGTAAAATCGTATCAGGCTCTTGAAAGAACAGATAGGGGGAGAATTGCAGGAAGAATTGCCCTTCTGAAGGCCATAAAAGGGATATTTGGTAACACAACCACCACCATAGACTCATACCTGAAGGAGGGGCAACTTTCTATCCTGGACCTTTCCGGCCTTGATCAGGACGTGATGTCATATTTCTGCCTCAGGGTACTGGATGAAATATATGATGCAAAGGTGGCAGGTACATTCAGGTATCCTGTGTTCGTCTTCATAGAGGAGGCACATAATTTTGTCGGCAGAGAAAGCAAGGGAAAGCTGCCGGACCTCATAAAGAAGATCGCCTCGGAAGGAAGGAAGTTCGGAATGTTTCTTGTGGTGATCACGCAGAGACCTGGAAAGATCGATCAGGATGTTCTCAGCCAGTGCAATTCCCAGATAATCCTGAGGATTACAAATCCAATGGATCAGAGGGCTATTGAGGAGAGTTGTGAGGGTGTGAGTGCCAGCGTCATTAATGATCTGCCATCCCTGAACACAGGAGAGGCGGTCCTGGTTGGCGAATTTGTCAGATTTCCAGTGATAGTGAAGATAAGGAAGAGGGAGACAAGAGAGGGTGGTGGAGATGTTGATGTGATATCCCTTCTGAAGGAGTCATTTGAGGCCAGGAACAGGAGGCTGGATCCTTCAGAGAACAGGAAGGTACTGAGAGGATTGCTGGAAGATTGAAGCGGATAAAATTATAAGGTTGCAGCGATCATATTATGAAGGGAAAGTAGAGATGACCAGGTTCATGCACGTTTCAGATACCCATCTTGGCGCCGTACAGTATGGTATTGAAGAGAGGGAGGCAGATTTTTACGATGCCTTTTCAGAGGCTATAGATATAGCAATAAACAATGATGTTGAGTTCATAATTCATTCAGGAGACCTCTTTGATTCAAGCAGGCCCTCGAATAAGGCCCTCCGTGTTTTAAAGGAGAACATGCTCAGGCTTTACCAGAGAAAGATAGAGATGATCTGCATACCCGGTGATCATGACAGACCAAGGGGGAGAGATGTAACTGCCCATGAAATATTTGATTTTGTGGGACTCCGGATGATAGGGATGAATGATCTTGAGTTCATCAGGAAGGGAGATGTGGACATTGCGGGTATTGGGAACATGAAACTTTACCAGTCAGACGAGCTCAAAAATATATATACAAGGGCTAATGAAAGTGCCTCAGCAATGAAGAAATGCGTATTTGTGTCCCATCAGGCCATAGATCCTTTTTTTCCCGAGGAGCAGTGTGAGGCAAAGAAGTCGGATCTGCCCGTGAATTTCACCTACATGGCTTTCGGACATGTTCACCAGTTCAGGGAAGAGAAGATAGGGAGATCAGTATTCTCATATGCGGGTTCAACAGAAGTCAAGGCAACCAAGGAGATATCGGGACTTGCGAGGCAGGGGAAAGGAGTCAATATCGTTGAAATTGATGATGAGGCTAGAATAAGCAGGATAAGGTTGAAAAAAACAAGAATGCAGTTCGATCTCACTGGAACTGCAGATGAGATCTTCTCTAAGATGGAGCAGATAAACCTTGAGAAGTATGAGAAGAGGCCGCTCATCAGCATGACTATCACGGAGAAGGTCGATAACGCTTACCTGAAGGAGATGATCAGGGAACATTCACAAACTTTTATTATAAGGCAGCCGCACTTCGAACTGGAGAAAACGGATGTGAAAGTTGATGTTGGGGCATCAAGGAAACAGATCGAACTCTTCATAAAATATTTCGGTGCAGAAAGGAAGGGAAATATCGCCTACGAGATATTCAGGGACCTGAGGAATGGCGAATTCTCTGAGGCAAACATAAGGAAGATGGCGGAGGAAGGCGCAAATGCTGATTGAAGAGATCGAACTGAAGAATTTCCTTTCCCACAGGGATACCAGGGTAGGCTTCTCCACAGGGGTGAATATAATAATCGGCAAGAACGGTGCAGGAAAATCCTCAATAGTTGACGGCATGAGGATGGCGCTGTTCGGGAGTGCTGAAATAGAGAGGAGGATGGTATCATACCGTGAAACCGAGGCAACTGTCAGGATAAGATTCCGGCACAACATGCACGAGTATGAGATCACCAGGACGGTGGAGAACAAAAAAGGGAAGGAGAATACAAAACACGCAGTGATCCTGAAGGACGGAGTAAGGATTGGCGATGGCGCAAACGAGGTGAATCAGGCTGTAGAAAGAGAACTTGAGATCGGAAAGGTGGCATTCATTAACTCTGTCTACGTGAAGCAGGGCGATATCGATGGCCTTGTTACATCAAGACCGGCTGAAAGGAAGGATATAATGAGCGAGATAATAGGGCTCAAAGATTATGACAGAGCGTTGAAGAATCTTGATCCTGTTATAAAGAATCTTGAACTTGAAACGCGGGACTATGAGGCTAAACGGGCCTCCAGGTCAGATATTGCGACAAAGATAGAGGAACTGGAACAGGAAATTGAACTTGGAAAGAAGAGAAAGGCGGATCTTGAGAGTGAAATGACATCTGCCGAAGAGAAGAGAAATGACCTGAGCTCCTCAATAGGAATTATACAGAAAAGGAAGGAGGAGATGGAACATTACGAAAAGGACCTCAGGGAGAAGATGAAGGAGGTTCATTCCCTCGAAGATGAGATTGAGAAACTGGCAGCAAGGAAGGAAGAGTATGATTCGATAAGGAATGAATATGAGAAACTGATTGCAAATCCCCTGTTTGTAAGAAGAAATGAGATGCGACAGGTCACTATGAAGCTGCAGGAAATTAACAGGTTGCAGGATGAACTGAGAAGTTACACTGACACATTGGAAAAATTGAGGAATTACCAGGAGTCCCTGAAGGCCATTCAGGGAGATTATGAAGAATATATGAAGACAGGAGAAATTTTATCACAGATTGAAAAGGACATGGCGGGTCTGAAGAAGGGGAAGGAGGAATTTGATCGCATCACCGGCACCTATAATGACCTTCAATCGAGGAAGGCTGGACTCGTGATGGAGATTGAGAGAATTTCCGGGAGGCTTTCAGGCAAGATAGACCCTGGTCTTATTTCCATGGATTATGTGGAAAGAACACGGGAGGAACGTAGGGAAACACTGAGAGGGATAACAGGGAAAATAGCCAGTGAAGGATCAAGGGCAGCAAGCCTGAAGGAGAAGGTGGATGAGATCAGGGAGAAGATGGAGAAACTTTCAAGTGCACCCCTGTGTCCACTATGTGGGCAGAATATCGATGATCACAAGCACGAAGAGATATTTGAGAATTTCAAGGAGGAGATCAGGAAGGCAGAAGCAGAAATAAAAGGTTCAGATGATCACATAAGGGCGCTTACCATAAAGCAGTCGAAGGTTTCAGATGAACTCAAGATACTGGAATCGAGGGATGTGAATGACTACATTTCAAGGATTGAAATGATTAAGCAGGTTGAGGAGGAAGAGAAAAGATGCCTTGAAGGCATAAGAAATAACAGGGAATATGACGAGAAATACAGGAAAGCGGAAAGCGAAATTAACAGGTTAAGGGTCATGATGACACAGCTGGAAAAACATTACAGGGAATATCTTGAAATCATGAGCAAGATAGATTATATCAGCAATATGAAGATCGGAGAAAAAATTGAGAATACAAAGAAAGAGATCGAGAAAGGCGAAGTATTCTGCAAATCTTTTCCAGATGTCATGGATATCCTGCAGAAAGGATCTAACCTGGGCGACGTGGAAAAAATAGAGAAGGATGCAGACAGCCTCTTCCAAAAACTAAAGGGTAAGGATTCCATAATTGAGATGGAAAGAAAGGATCAGATGCTCAGAGGCTATCAGGAGGAGATATCAACAATAAGGAAAAAAATTGAGGAAATACACAGTGAGATCAGCGAAGAGGAGGGATTGAGGGGGAAACTTTCGCTGATTCAGGAAAAGATCAGGCGAATTTCGGAGGAGCGTGAAGGAGTTATATCAATTATTTCAGGGAAGGGAAGTACAGTAAAGCAGTTAGGTCAGGACCTTGAAGAGACAGATAAATACCTTCACGAAGTGGAAGGATCGTTCAGGCAGCTTAAGTTTCTCTCCATTCTAAAAAAGGCGATATCAAGGGATGGAATACCAAAGGCACTCAGGGGAATAGCGGTGGAGAGTATTTCAGCCCAGGCCAGGAACATCATATCAAGATTCAACCTTGCAATTGAGGATGTAAGGCTCTCCGAGGACCTTGATGTGGAGATTATGCAGGATGGGTCAGTGAAGGATATATCTCAGTTAAGCGGAGGGGAGAGGACAGCCCTTGCAATAGGCATAAGACTTGCCATTGCAAAATATCTTGGTGGAAACATGAGCACCATTATAATGGATGAGCCCACCATTTATCTTGACGAGGAGAGAAGGAACGATCTCAGGGATATAATCAAGTATTCCATAAAGGAGCTGAGCGATGAAAATATATTTCCGCAGATCATCATAATCACACATCACGAGGAACTCGAAACTGCAGCTGATGTCGTCTATGAGGTCAGGAAGGATGGTGGAGTCTCTTTTGTGAGCATAACTCAATAAATAATGAAGGCGCATATTAGATATAATCTCAACATCGGCGCTTTCATTGACCTGATATATAAATGCAGATTTGAAGTTTATAAGATTTATAAAAATTTTATTCCCTTCTCTTTCACATTGCTCGTTTATATGGATCTCCATGCTACATGATCGATAATGCCATCAGAATTACCGCATATCAAAATTAAACCTGTGCACCTAACGGCACGATCTCATTCTATAATGCATAATTGGAGTATGAGAGAGGAATATGCAGGTTATGCTAGATGCCCCTCAATGCTGGAATTGTATGCAGGGTAGATATGATATGCCCCTGAAGGATCGTGAATGCAGGTTGAACCAATGGTATCCTGAAACATAGAGCAGAATTAATGCACAGGTAAATATCCGTTATTCAGGAATTATGAAAAGTGAAACTGCACGGGTGAATATATCCCAGGTAGGATATAATAGAGATACTTTTCACCGGAATAGTTCCAAAAGCCAAATTCCCCGGCGGCAAAAAACCTATTAATATTTTCAACGAAAAAAAACTCAAACAGTTGTGGCTATTCTTGCGCCTCATATATAGAACGGCACCGGTGTAAAGGACAGGATGAACATCGCCAGCACGATCAGCCCAATAACGATCTCCTTTGCTCCCACTGGAGTTGAATCGTCAAGCGCGGGAGGATGCTCAAGTCCCAGGAACATCACAAGTATTGCAATAAGTATCCAACCGAAATAATTCAGTCCAAGGTAGAAAAGTATCAGAAGAAAAACATAACTTATGATTATGGACTTGCGCCCGAGAATTCCCCGCAGGACATGGCCTCCGTCAAGCTGCCCAACAGGGATGAGGTTCATGGCAGTGGCGAATATACCGACCCAAACTGATAGGACCATGGGAAACACCGGTGGCTCCACTGGCAGTAAATGGAGCAGGTCGTATATGAATGGATAGTTCAGAAAATACGGAGAAAATGTGCTGACATGAATCATCGTCTTCTGAAGATAATCCGCGACGAAGAGCAGGGGCAGGGCTGTGAGGAAGCCCGCTATCGGTCCTGCTGCTCCTATATTTGTCATCACCTTCCTGTTTGGGAATGGATCGCGAAGTGATATGAATGCCCCGAAAGTGCCTATGGAATATGCCAGAGGTATGAATGGAATGAAGAATGGAAGCGATGCCCTTACCCCGTAATGCCTTGCAACAAAGTAATGGCCGAGTTCATGAACACCAAGAATTGTGAGCAGGGGTGCAGAAAAGAAGAGTGCACTGTAAAGGAGAGTCCTGAGAAAGACATCAGGTCCCGGCGCAACGAAATCCTCAGAGAACAGATACCCGGCATATAAAGTTGAAAGGATTGTCAGGATCAGCAGGATAATATTCACTTTTATTGATGCAAATTTCCTCTTTGGAACCTTTGAAACCATGATGTAATGCTCATAATCCTTGACCAGCTGGGGAACGTATCCCCTCTCTGAAAGTCCCCTGCTCAATTCACCAAATTTCCTTGACAAATCGGGATTGTCATTGTCAAGAAACTTGAACTTGATGGAAAATGGGGAGACCTCGATCTCATATGTATCGACATACTCCTTCACCAGTGAGACAACCTCCTTGACGGAAGGATTTTCAAGTTCAATTTCAGAAGTCCTTTCCATTAATATCTTCTCTTTGTTTTGATTTGATCTTTTCCCCGATCTAACGGGAACCAATCATTATCATGGCTCCACTGACCCACGGGGATTTTTTTGCCTTCCTCTGATCGGCATTTCATAGCAGGAAACAGATCCTCAACTCGTACTGAGGCCCATTATGGAAGGGCAATCTCTTGCCCTGAGTCGTCATATGACCTCATTTATCGGAAATACTATTTTTCAGGGCTATTGGGTATTAATATATTTTAATTAAGTTTTGTTGATCCACAGGTTATATACCAGCAAATCTGGAAGCAGAGATGTTTATAATGGGTTATTGGCATTATCGGGTATGAGAAGGATGGAGATTGGAAATGGGAAGATCAGTGCTCCGGTGGTTGGTTTTGGCGCATGGCAGGCTGGAAAGATTGGATGGGGAAAGGATTACACGGATGAGGATGTTGTTGATGCAATTCAATATTCCATAGAAAATGGCGGAAACTACATCGATACAGCAGAGGTGTACGGGATGGGACATTCTGAGGAAATTGTTAGAAAGGCCACTGAGAACATGGACAGGAAAAAATTTATCATAGCAACCAAGGTGGCTCCTCCTCATTTCAGGTACAGGGATGTGATAAGGGCATGCGAGGCTTCCCTGAATAGACTCGGGACTGATTACATAGATCTGTACCAGCTTCACTGGCCTGATAATTATGTACCGCTTAAGGAGACACTCTCTGCCATGGAAAAACTTGCTGACGATGGACTTATAAAAAATATAGGTGTGTGTAACTATCCTGCACCATTGATAAAGGAGATCACGACCCTGCTGAAGGATCATGAGCTTGTATCAAACCAGATGAGGTATAACATTTTACAGAGGGAAGTTGAGGAGGAAACCTTTCCTCTGATGAAGAAGGGTGGCATCGCCATGATTGCATACAGTCCCATAGCCAAGGGTCTCCTTTCTGGAAAGTATGATGAAAATCACCTTCCCTCGGATGAGATCAGGGAATCCGATCCACTGTATAGGCATGAAAATGTGAGGGCAATCTCAGGAATACTGTCAAGACTGAGAGATATTTCGGAAAGACATAAATGCGAACCTGCTTCGATTGCACTCGCGTATCTTATAAAGAAAGGGGCCATGGTTATTCCAGGTGCAAAAAACAGGAAGCAGGTGGAGAGTAACCTGAAGGCAGGAGATATTGATCTGGACCGGAAGGAAATGGATTCCCTGGAGGAAAATGTGGAAATCAATTATTTCTGACTCCTCCGTAATTTTTCCTCCTGATTGACTGTCATTTTCATGACATTTTTCCTGTACCATGACTTTTATTTTTCCTGCATATTCCCAACTTTTAACTATACAGAAATAATTATTCCTGAGGAGATCGAGGTATGAAAACAGTTGCATATGGAGTCGATGAACCCCATGGAAAATTTCATGAGATGAATGTGGAGAGAAGGGAGGTTGGCGATGATGATGTACTTATAGACATAGAGTACTGCGGGATATGCCATAGCGATATTCATACAGCCAATAATGAGTGGGGAGGTGCAATGTACCCGGTTGTGCCTGGACATGAAATTGTTGGAACAGTGAGGCAGACAGGTAAAAATGTGACAGATCACAGGGTTGGTGACAGGGTCGGTGTGGGTTGCATGGTTGATTCCTGCAGGAATTGCGAGGAATGCAGGAAAGGAAATGAACACTACTGCGAGAACACCGTGTTCACATATAATTCCCATGACAGCCATACAGGTGGGGTCACATATGGGGGATACTCCGGGCAGGTTGTGGTGGATCGTAATTTTGTCCTGAAAATACCGGAAAATCTTGACCTTGCTGCCACTGCTCCCCTGCTCTGTGCAGGCATAACGACATATTCTCCACTCAGGTTCTGGAACGTGAAGAAGGGAGATAGGGTCGCAGTCGCGGGACTTGGTGGTCTGGGGCACATGGGCGTGAAGCTTGCAAGTGCAATGGGCGCAGATGTTACAGTATTAACGACATCTCCCTCCAAGGTGGACGAGGCGAAGAGGCTGGGTGCGCAGGGCGTGATACTTTCAGGGAATAAGGATGAACTGAAAAAACACAGGGGAGAATTTGATTTCATTCTTGACACGATACCTGCAGTACATGACCTGAATCTATATCTTTCCCTCCTGAAACCTGAGGGTGCACTGGTTCTTGTTGGGCTTCCGGAGAGAGGCAACTCATATAACGTATATGCAGGGGCGCTTGTCGGCGGAAGGAAGACCCTTGCTGGATCAAATATTGGAGGTATCCGGGAAACCCAGGAGATGCTGGACTTCTGCGGAAAGCATGATATAACAGCAGATATAGAAATGATAGGGCCCGAAGAGATAAACAGGGCATATGAAAGAGTCGTAAAGTCCGACGTGAAATACAGGTTTGTAATAGATATGAAAGGAAGAAATAACTGAAAATTTTTCTTAACTATTTTTTTAGAATTTTAAGGGATGATCCAGCGAGGGTCATTACTGATATGAAAAGAAGTGAAAATGCCAGTGATACTGAGAGGAAAGAGGCGGATGTAATTCCAAACCCAAAGAGGTAATCCCACCCTATTGCCGCCGAAATTCCTGAACTTTTTGAGAGAGGAAGGCCGAGAAACACGTCACTTACCATGAGTATTCCGAACAGGATTGAGCCGGAGAAGAGTGCGCCGTTTGCGTATTTCTGTAGAGATTTCCCCCTAATTGCAACCACGAAGCCCGCTATTGAAAGAACGAGGAATGCTATCAGCCCATAGAAATGGTCTGGGGCAACTGTCCTCAGGGTACTGTCAAAAAGGATCAGATAAATTGAGATGATTGATGAAGCCGCAAGTGCTCCTCCCCTGACCTTTTCTGCACTGTTTCCGAAAATAGTGTAAGCAAGTATCAGCCCTATTATTCCGAGTATTATCACTATAGAACCCAGAATGTACGGTGTAATTGAGGATGTGCTGCTTGAAGGGGATGCGGTATAACTGATGTCCACTGTAACCTTTGCCATGGAAGGATCCGTGCCTGTTGCATATACCGTGATATCATATGTTCCACTTGTTGCTGATGAGGTTCCCTTTATAGTCATTGTACCGGAAAATGGAGGTGAACCTGACGGATTACTGAATGAAACGATAAGGTTGCCCTGCCCTGAATATTCGAGTGTCGTTGCTCCTGAGGTGCCGTTATGCAGTGCAACGCTGTATCCCACTGTTGTCTGGTTCAATCCTGAAAGCGACACTGAAGTCTTGGAGAGTGTTATTGCGGAAGTCCCATTAACTTTCTGAGCTGCTGTTACGGCAACTGAAATCGCCGGGGAATTCGTTGAGGGATCATCTCCCGTCGCATCAAACGTTACAGTGTAAGTTCCCTGAGAAACGCTTGATGAAACTGAAATTGTGGCAGTACCGCTGTATGTCGGATCACCGGAAGCTTTGCTGAATGACACGCTTATTCCTGATGGCGCTTTTGCTGAGATTTCTGTTCCCCACGATGTTCCTGACGAGAGCGTGACGGTATATCCCACCGACTGGGTACCACCCTGCGGAACTGTCAGTGAACTGCTTGAAACCGAAATTGTCGATGATCCGATGGATGAAGCTGCTGATAGGCCAGAAATAGATATAAAAAATGCAATGACAAAAATAGTTAGCACTAATGTTTTTTTATTCATAATAAATATACTTAATTTTCATATTTAATTGTTATCAGTGAATAGTAACAATTAAATAACATGGATATCAATATATATTGGGATTGGATCAGACCGGTCTGGAAAATTTGTCTTAACCATCCTTCCATTGATCTGCATAAATAGTGATAGCCCACAAAAAATCTCGTCGATTCTCTCATGGGTACGCTCATTGGAGAAAAATAGTTCCCATGATTTCAGGATATTATTTTTTGGCTTCTTTTTCGTATTTCCTGAGCATCTTTATCAGGGCATCGTATGATAGAAGTGCACATTTTTCCCTGGCTGGACCAAGATCTAATCCGAGATATGACAGGATATCATTCTTGCTCATTTTAAGCACTTCTGAAACATCCTTCCCAGAGACCCTCTCAGAGAGTATGGAAGCTGAGGCAACACTGATCAGGCACCCCCTGGCCACATATTTGATCTCCCTGATCTTGCCATCACCGAGCCTCAGGTACATGGCAATTGTGTCTCCGCACGTGGGGTTTGTTTCCATGATATCCTCGTCAGGATCTTCTATCTTCCCGAAATTTCTCGGTTCCTCATAATGCTCGTCAATAATCGCACTGTAAATTATATCATCACTCATTTTATCATCCTCCTTTCTATCTTTCCAATCACATCGAAAAGATGATCCACGTCATCCCGTGTATTGTATATGTAAAACGACGCCCTTGCTGTTGCGTACACCCCTAGTGATACTGTCTGGGGCATTGCACAGTGGTGGCCAGATCTAAGTTCAACACCTTCAATCCTGTCTGCCAGATGAGAAATATCATGTGGATGCACCTCATTGCCAAAGGGTCTATCTCCACCGTCCTTCTTCCTTATATTGAAAGCATATATGCCTCCCCTGACCTCAGGATCCCTGGGACCATATGAGATGAGTGACGGCATGTTCATTTCTTGTTCCCTGCGCAATGTGTATGAGATCAGGTCCTTCTCGTGGTTCCTCACATTGTCCATTCCCAGATTTTTCAGGAAATCAACTGCTGCAGAAAGGCCTATAGCTCCTTCAATGTTCGGTGTTCCGGCCTCAAATTTTTCAGGGATGTCTGCAGCTGTAAAGTGATCCTCGAAGACCTCCTTTATCATTTCTCCTCCTCCCATGTATGGGGGCATCCTGTCCAGGAGCTCCGGCTTCCCATAAAGGACTCCTATTCCTGACGGGGCAAGCATCTTATGCCCCGAAAAAGCCAGGAGATCGCACTCCAGGTCATTCACGTTCACAGGCATATGTGGCACACTCTGTGCGGCATCAACTATGAAGATTATCCCAAGATCATGAAGGTTCTTTCCAACCTCCCTGAGATCATTGATTGTTCCAAGCAGGTTTGAAACATGTGTCACTGAAACAATTTTTGTCTTTCCTGTAATATCCTTCTCAATATCCTCCCACTTTAATGGCCTGTCGGTATGGCTTTCCATCATCCTCAGCCTGATCCCTGAGACAGATGAGGCGATCTGCCACGGTACGATATTTGAATGGTGCTCCATCCTCGTGACAAGCACCTCGCCTTCACCACCAAGCATCCTGGTCAGGGAGCTCGCTGCAAGGTTCAGGGCCTCGGTGGCATTTCTGACAAAAATTGTTCCTTCCGGGGTTCCCCCAATAAACCTGGCAATATTTTCCCTTGACCTGTTGTAGAGATCTGTTGCCTCTTCCCCGATCCTGTACACGCCCCTGTGCACGTTGGAATTGCTGTTCTCATAGTAATTTACTATGGCATTTATAACTTCTGAGGGTTTCTGCGTTGTTGCAGCATTATCAAGATATACTATGCCATCCCTCTGAAATCTTTCAAAAATTGGGAAGTGTTTCCTGATCTCCAGTGGGTCAAACATGTTAATCATCAGCTGAAATTTGAATAAAAGATTAGAGCCTTATACCTTCGGCATACTTCTCGACTGTCTCCTGGAACCTCTTATTCTTGCTTCTCTCCACAAGTGAGCCTATGAAGCCACCTGTTATGAGGGTAATGGCATCATTATGGCCGATTCCCCTGCTTTCCAGATAGAGTATCTGGTCTGAATCCACTGAACTGATTGCAGAGGCGTGCTTCGATCTGGTATTTGCATTCTTGATCTGGAGACCTGGTTTAGAGTTTGCAAAGCCATCCTTTGAAAGCAGGAGAATCCTTGAATCATAAAAGCCGGTTGATTCAACACTTTCCAGCTCAATATCAATGTTCCCGCGATGAATCGTTGAACTCTTTCCTGTCACAACTCCCCTTACCTGTATGTCGGCCGATGAATGCTTCCCGATCTCGAAACTGCTATCCCTGATATCAATTTCCTGTGTTCCGTCACTGAAACTTGCCCCGAAGACACGGTAATCCGAATTGTCACCCTCCTGGTAAGATTCATCGCAGAAAATAACCTTGTCCGAACCATGATTTACATGGAATATCCTGAAAGATGAATCTTTCTTCTGGAATGACCTTATGAACGTGAAATCCACGACTGAGTGATTCTTATCCTGCAGGTAATTGTAATCCACACTTGCACCCTCATCGAGGAATATATAGGTTGATTTTCCCTGTACACACTTCCTGGCTTCGTCATCTGCACTAAATATTTCCTCTGTTATGGTCACCTTGGAGAATGGCCCCACCATGATCACATTCTTTTGTGAACCGGATTTACTTGCCTCCTCTGAGAAAATTGTCACTTCTGTCTTAACATCCCTGCCAATACTGATGAAATAGCCTGAAGTCCAGGATGCATTTACGAGGAATTCTTCCCTCTCCCTGCCCTTCTGTTCCCATACTTCCGGTGGAATCTCATCAAGCGCCTCCGTCATATTCCTGAATACAACACCTTTCTTTTCAGTTCCCTTCAGTATGAATCCATTTCGCAGGTTAAGATCATACCCTTCCCGGATATTTCCTTCCTCGCTCTTCTTTATGCCTGTGGCCATCTCCTCCAGGTCCTTTTCCGTGTACTTAACATAATCTTTCGATGTTGGACTTTCCTTGTAGTTCCGGACCGGAGTCTTTAGGAAGAGAAGGAATGAATCCTGCCTGTAGTCATAGGCAGGGTCTTTCAGTCTTGTCTTGAGAAGATCTGAAAACTGTTCCATTCGGGATCATCCCACTGCACCAAGCTTGCCCATTTCAAGCTTGACAAGCCTGTTCATCTCGATTGCGAACTCCATGGGTATCTCCCTCATCACATCGTCAAGGAAGCCAAGCACTATCATTGATGAGGCCTCATCCTCTGAAAGACCTCTTGATCTCAGATATGTGAGTTCCTCTGTCCCGATCTTCCCGACTGTGGCCTCATGCGAGAAGGTCCCGGTTGGCTCGTAAATCTCATCATGGGGGTATGTGAATGACTGTGACTGGTCATTTATCAGCAATGCATCGCACTGGACCCTGCTTCTCGATTCAATCGCACCCTTGTTCATTCTCAGGAGTCCCCTGTAAATTGCCTTTCCGTCGTCTATGCTGATACTTTTTGCAATGATCTTTGATGATGTATGCGGGGCCATGTGTATTGCCTTTGCCCCCGTATCCTTGATTGTTCCAGGGCCCGCAAGAGAAATGTTAAGGTTGGATGTTGACGCATATGGGCCCCTCAGGTAGGATGAGGGATATATCATTGTTATCTTTGAACCCAGTGAGCCCCCCACCCATTCCATCTTTGCATTCTCATCGACCCATGCCCTTTTTGTGGGCATGTTGTAGACACTCTTTGACCAGTTCTGGACACTCGTATATCTCACGTTTGAATTCTTGTGGGCATAAATCTCCACGATTGCACTGTGCAGTGAATCCTTGTCCCACCTTGGTGCTGTGCATCCCTCAATATAATGAACGCTTGACCCTTCGTCACCAACAACAATTGTGTGCTCGAACTGCCCTGTGCTTTCGTTGTTCATCCTGAAATATGTCTGGAGAGGCATATCTATGTGAACTCCCTTTGGAACATACAGGAATGAACCGCCGCTCCATACTGCCCCATTCAGGGCAGCGAACTTGTTGTCAGTCATTGGCACAGCCTTACAGAAATACTCCTTAACAAGGTCAGGGTGGTTCTTCACTGCTGAATCAAGGTCCATGAAAACAACACCCTTGTCTTCCCATACCTTCTTCAGGGAATGATACACTCCCTCACTTTCATATTGTGCAACAGAGCCTGCGAGATATTTCTGTTCCATTTCTGGAATCCCAAGTTTCTGGAATGTTTCCTTGATCTGGTCAGGGACATCTTCCCAGTTATTTGCCTTACGCTCATCAGGCTTGTTGTAATAGTTTGTATTTTCCCAGTCTATTCCTGATAGGTCAGGTCCCCAGTTTGGCATTGGCTTGGATTCAAATACCTCCAGTGCCTTCAGCCTGAACCTTCTCATCCAGTCCGGTTCCTTCTTGATCTCAGATATCTCCTCAACAACCGCCCTGTTCAGTCCTTTTCCAGTTGAGTATATAGGGTTATATCTGTCCTTGAATTCCCAGTCCGTACTCTTGGAATTCTTCAGTCCGTCAAGCAATCTTTCTATTTCCTCTTCCTTATTTTCTATCTGTACTTCCATCATAATCAGCTCCTTATCCAGTCGTAACCCCTTTCTTCTATCTGTAGGGCAAGGTTCTTATCCCCTTCCTTTTCTATTCTCCCGTTCACAAGTATGTGTACAAAGTTCGGGTCTATGTTTTTAAGTATTCTCTGGTAGTGGGTCACGATGAGAAATCCAACCTCGCTGCTCGCATATTCCATTATTTCATCTGCTACAAGCTTGAGGGCATCTACATCAAGGCCGGAATCAATCTCGTCCAGAATGACGATCTTTGGCCTCAGGATGGCCATCTGCAGGATTTCAAACCTCTTCCTTTCCCCTCCGGAAAAACCATCATTCACTGATCTGGACATGAATGATTCGTCAAGTCCCACCTTCTTCAGATGTTTCTTCACATTGTCAAAGAATTGGGTGACTGTGGTCTTATCCTCAGGGTGAAGCTGCTTGTAGGCTGTTCTCAGGAAGGAGGATATCCTGACCCCGGGTATTGCAATCGGGCTCTGGAATGCCAGAAACAGGCCAGCCCTTGCCCTCTCCTCTGGAGTCTTGTGGGTGAGATCAACCCCATCCAGGACAATTGATCCCCCATCAACAATGTAGTCTGGATGCCCGATCAGCACGTTTCCAAGTGTGCTCTTTCCAGCACCGTTTGGACCCATTAATGCGTGAATTTCCCCACCTTTCACAGTGAGATCAACGCCCTTAAGGATCTTCTTCCCGTCAATGCTTGCTGATAGACCTTTAATCCTCAATTCAACCATGCCTCCAGATCGATTTAGATTATTTAAACACTTTCATATGTTTAAATGAACAAAAGTTAATATATGGTCTTACATTGGTTGTATATGGATGTTAGTCTAACGGTCAGCCCGTTGCTGGGAGATGTAAAAACAAGGATACTCCTCTACCTTTCAGACGGCGAGAAGAGCATGGGTGGGCTCTCGTCCTTTCTCCAGATAAATAAGACTGCAGTAAAGGAACATATGGAAACCCTTGAGAGGATGGGTTATGTCAGGTCATTCTTCAGGAAGGAGAAGACCGGAAGGCCATCGAAGTACTATGAGATAACCAAGATGGGCATGGAACTGTTCCCGAAGAAATATGCCCAGCTTATGGAGGCATTCATAGCTGAAGTGAAGGATGAAATGGGCGAGATGAAGCTGAATCTGATCCTCGGAAGGGTTGCGGATCGCATCATATCTCGAAATGACTTCAATTCAACTGGAAATATGACGGAAAGGGAAGCGAAGATAGAGAAACTTAAGTCATTCGTTGATACGCTGAACAATCTCGGATATTATGCAAGGATGGAAATTGACGGAGAAATTGTGAGGATAATAAGGCACAACTGCATATTCTATGAGATGGCAAAGACCAATGGAAAGGTTATATGCGATGTTCTCGGGAAAGACCTCATAGAGAAGTCAGGGGAGAAGAATTTCACCATAGTGGAAAAGTTCTCTGATGGCGGCAATAAGTGTGTTGTCGAGGTTGATCTCGACAATAAGTAATTCCTATCCATGAATCAGGAGGTCTCACTACAGGTGGGAAAACATGTCCTCAACTGTTTTTTCAAGGTCATATCTTATGTTGAATCCCCAATCATGCCTTGACTGTGAAATGTCCAGTGAGTGAGGCCATGATTCGGCAATCTGCTGCCTGAAGTCTGGTTTATAATCCACCCTGAACCCCGGCTTGAACTTCAGGATTGTTTCATAAAGCTGTTTTGGGGTGAATGTGTAACTCATAACATTATATGCTGTTCTCACCGATAGTTTATCCGGATCTGAATGCATGAATTTTATTGTCGATTCCATTGCATCCTGCATATACATCATCGGCAGTGGTGTGTCTTCACCCAGATAGCAGGTATATGAGGAACCTTTTGCTGCATGTCTTATCATGTCCACTGCATAATCAGTTGTTCCTGCGGTCGGTGGGACCCTGTAACTTATCAGGCCGGGGTACCTCAGGCTCCGCACATCGAGATTATATTTTTCGTAATAGTACTGAAACAGCATCTCGCCTGCTGCCTTCGTAATTCCATACATTGTTGTTGGAATTGAACTGTGCCTCACCGGTGCATCCTCCTTTGGTGCTTCTGGTCCATATACCCCTATAGTGGACGGCACAAACAGTTTCTCAACATTATACTTTACACATGCATTTAGAATATTCACTGTGCCCGTAAGATTAACAGTGTAGGCCAGATAGGGATCCTTTTCGCCTGAGGCAGAAAGGATCGAGGCAAGATGGTAGACGTGATCCGGATGGAACTTCTCGAATATCTTCTCTGTCAGTTCCTTGCTTTTCACGTCAAGGTATTCAAATTCCATTCCCTCAGTCTCCTTCGTTTTCTGGGTTATGTCCGTACACATGATTTCCGCGTCTATGCTGGATTTTATAATTCTAATTAGTTCAGCGCCTACCTGGCCATTACTTCCCGTAATCAGTATCTTGATCATCCATGCTCAATACGAGGAAACTTAAAAAAATCATTGATCTGGATTATTTATTATATATTCAGACTTTATCAGATAAACTTTCCAGGCTGGGCAATAAAAATAATATAAATGAAAACCATGGTTCATCCGTTATGAATTCCAGTGGCAGGGCTATAGCCATATTTTTTGCTGCAGTGATGATGCTATCGCTGTTACCGGTCCTCACTACCGGGTATTCTGCACATTATGATTTAACGGCGAATCCTGATAATGTGAGCACCATTCACCCGAATCGTACTGTAACCGCAAAAAATTATGAAATTCAAGAATCCTCATCTTATTCCGGGTTAAATTACAACATCTCGGACTACTCCGTTGTGAACTACACCTCACAGATTTCAAAATATCTTGCATGGACATCACAGGAAGTGTTCTATGACGGAAATTTCTATATAGTCGGTGGGTCCAACCTCGTTAAAATGAGTGGCGCCTCGGGATCACAGTCTATGGTTTCTGCCGCCACAATTAATGGGGGTTACTGCAGGTTTGTCTCTCCTTCAAAGGGATCACTGATTCTTGGCGGGAACTATTTCACCCCAATGGGAGGATTATATATGTTCTCCTACGGCATTTCCACAGGTGTCCTTTCAAATCTTTCAGGCAGTCTTCCACCATCAGTTGCAAGATCCGGGAGTGGCTATACGATTGTTGGAATGCAGGAATATGATAATCTGACCTACGTGATATACAACATGGAGAACAACCAGTCACAATTATACTCTGAAAAGTTCAACTCTACAGAAATCGTGAATATTACAAATGATTTCAAACTGGCTGGCTGGGATGTTCTTACTTCATCCGGAGGGGGTTACATACTTTTCATCGGGAATAGCTACCCTGGATATTCCTACATTTACAATGTTTCGACTGGAAGGTTCACCGCTTTATCCAATCCGGATCTGACGAACATTAGAGGAATCAGTTGTGTCAATGAGGCTGCATATGTGAATGGCCAGTTCATAGTGGGAAACTCAGCTGACCTTTACGGGTACAACCCTGCTGCCAACAGTACATCCCTCCTTAACCAGTATCCAAACTATACCATCACATTTGTGAGCCAGGGCCCAGATGGCTCTGTAATGTTCGGCACATGCCTCAGAGGATATACCACCCTGATTTTGATGAAGAATGGCGTATTCCACGATATGGGGTCATATTATGGCATAATCAATGATGCTTCATTCTCGACGGAAAGTAATGGAATATTGCTTATAGGGGAAAGCCCGACCAGCGAAATACCTGTGTCATACTACATTGTACCCTCCTCATCTTCAATTTGCTTCGAAGAATCCGGTCTTCCGTCCGGCACCGACTGGACGTTGAACATTACAGGCTCCGGATTTAACGAAAGTTACACAACTGGCGCATCTGAGGTCCAGCTGTCTCTTGAATATGGAAATTATGAAATAAGGGCGGAATCCTCGTTAAAAACATACTATGCCTCTTCACAGGAAATAAATGTAAGCAGCCAGTCATATACTGTGAAAATACAGTTCCTACCATATTATTATAATGTCAGCATAAATGAAAGAGGCCTCCCTCCCAATACAGGGTGGTATGCTCAATTTCTATGGCAGAATAATGTCGATGTATATGTCTTTTCAACGGCCAATGGGAGCACTGGACATGTTCAGCTCCAGAATGGGACTTACAGTTATTCGATAAATTCTAAGGAACCCCAGTGGATGTTGTTAAACAACAGTGGAACCCTGATTGTGAATGGAGCCAACGCCAGCATCAATGTTACATTTGTTGAGGCTTTTCATGTCAGATTTGGTATATACTTTCCATATATCACTCATACCTGGTTTCTCAACGCAACCCTTGACAGCGAATATCACTTCAAATTTACGGGTGATGTTAATACTTCATATGGTTACCTTCCCAATGGAACCTATATTTACAGAGGTGCAACAACCATGAAGAAATATTCCAATCCGGGAGGTAGCTTCACTGTAAACGGAAGGAATACCACTGTCAATATAACATTCACTCCATACCTTTATAATATTACATTCCTGAAAACAGGATCTTTCAATGTCGGAAGATGGGGTGTTTATATCAATGGATCCAGTTTGATTCAAAATAACGGAACTGGCAAATCCCTGAACGTTTCGCTAACCAATGGAACCTACTCCCTGCAGTTCTGTGATGATGACGTTAATTACCAGCCGAATATTATTGATAGCGAACTGATCGTGAACGGATCTTCAGAGACCGTCAATATCACTTTTGTACGCGCTTATGCCGTCAACTTCTCGATTCCAGAAATCCTGCCTGATCTGTGGTATGTTGGCCTGGTTAACTCAACTGGCTTCCACACCAATATGAGTTCATCAGGGAGGGATCTTTCCTTTCACCTTAAGAATGACACCTATAGCTATTCGGCAGTTTACTCAGGATATCATCTCATACTAAGTCCTGATACGGGAACTATTACCGTGAGGGGAGGCAATGTCACAATTAACCTGGCGCTTGATACAGCATATTCTGTTGAGTTCATTGAAAGTGGGCTGTTTAACGGTACATCATGGTACGTGAATGCAACGACAGTCACCGGGAATTACAGGGCAGCCTCAGACACATCTGATCTCGAGATCTGTATGCCAACCGGGAATTTCAACTTCTCCGGAGAAAGTTCGGATAAGGTATTCAGTTATGAAACAGGAACTGGAGTTGTTGCTGGAAGCAACACATCTGTTACTGTCAAGTTCATTCCAGTTACTTACCCAACATATTTCAGTTTGAAGAACTTCAACGGATCTGAGTTTGTCCTTGCCATGGTTCCAACAGGTATGCTGAAGCAACTGATTGAATATGATTACTACAGTGGTGTGAAGAGAGTTGGAAACTTTGAATATGAGGTGAATCTCACAAATGGTACCTACACAGCAAACGCCTTCCTGATCAACAGGACGTACAGCCTTGATGGAATCTTCATCAGTGTCCAGGGGGCGAGCCAGGTTTTTTCCCTTACTTTAAGGCCTTATCTTTACCAGGTTTTGTTTGTCCCCTCATTTCCAGCAGGAATGAGCGGTGACTGGTCAGTGAATGGATTCAATGGCACAGTAAATTCAGATATTGCAATTTACGAGATCAACGGGACTCATTCGTATAATATCCAGGCACCGTCTTCAGTGTTCATAAATAAGAGTTCAGGAAGTTTCACTGTAAACGGAAGTGACGTGGTAATAAGAGTTGGATTCTCAGGTAAAAATTCCATACAGAATATTGAGGGGCAGGCACTGGATTACCTGTACAGCGAAATAAATGTGATAAGCAATTCCTACATACCTGTCCTGGCTGCTGCCGTCCTGATTCTCTCTGCCTATTCTTCCATAGATGCATACAGATCGATAAAAAAGATGAGGCAGAGGAGAGAAAAATAATTTTAATGCGTCAGCACATTCTCTTCCATGGATCTGAATCTTAAAGGAATGAGAATACTTGTAACGGGTGCTGGCAAGGGAATTGGAAAGCATATTGCAATGAGACTTGCCATTGAAGGAGCCACTGTTGCTGCCAACTACAACAGGACAGTGCCCGAGTTCGATGGGCCGGAAAGCAGTAACATAAAAACGTACAGGGCAGATGTATCTGACAGGGATGATGTAAGGAAGATGGGTGCAAAAGTAAGGGAGGATATTGGTGGATTGGATGGCATAGTCAATAATGCTGGTCTGTGGTACCTTTTTCCCTTTGAGGAGTTTGATGAGGAAAAATTCAACAGGATAATGGATGTAAACCTGATGGGATCAATTTACACCACAATGGAGTTTCTCCCTGATCTCAAAAATTCTAAGAGGGCCTCCGTTGTAAATATTGCATCCAATGCCGGGGTTGGCACATCAGCCCTGAACACAACCGCGTATTCAATATCCAAGGCCGCTGTAATAATGTTCACAAAGAGAATGGCACTTGAGATGGAAAAATACAAGATCCGGTTCAACGCGGTTGCTCCGGGGTGGATAAAGACTGACCTCACTACCGGAGGGAAGTCCCTGCCTGAGATTGAAGCAATGGAGAAGAGCTTTATTGAGAGGTCAACTGTTTGCCGCACGGGAACCACGGATGACGTGGCTGATCTTGTATCATACCTGATTTCTGAAAAATCTTCCTTCATGAACGGGCAGGTGCTGGTTATAGATGGTGGAAGGAAGGATAACCTGACCCATTCAGTTTAATCACGGGATTGCTTTTTCTTCCCACCGGATTCCTTTCCCTTGTTAGAGTCATAATAATTGCAGTATTCCTTTATCGCGCATATATCACATTTTGGGCCAACAGGCCGGCATATATTCTTCCCAAATTCAACCATCATTGGGTTCAATCCAACCCAAAGTGCCTCAGGCACGATACGCCTCATTATCATCTCTGTCTCCTCCGGATCCTGCGATTTTGATATTCCTGTCCTGTAACATATCCTCTGGACATGGGTATCAACAGCAATGGCTGGAAGGCCAAAAGAATCTGAAATAACAACATTGGCAGTTTTCCTGCCCACCCCTGGTATCTGAACCAAGAGATCAATGCTTGAAGGAACACTGCAGCCATACTGTTCCCGGATGATTTTTGCCGCACCTATGACTCTTCCCGCCTTCACCGTTTTGAATCCGACCTTACCTATGATCTTCAATACATCGTCATATTCAGCCTCAGAAAGACCTTTACAGTCACGATACCTCGTTTCAAGTGCTCTTGCGGCACTGTCTGTTACCTCGTCCTTGGTACGGTGTGAGAGTATTGTTGTTATGAGTACCCAGAATGGATCCCTGAACTCGAAGTGATGCTCAGGAGCCTGCGTTCTCATAAGCTCAACCATCTTTTCAATGTTTTCCCTGAAATATCTCTCTGAACGCTTCATTGAAAAATGATAGAAAAATATAGAATATTAACATGTTAGATCGGGAAATATGAAAAAATATGATCTCCTTATTACTGGATGCGGATTTTCAGCTATTTTTGGAGCCAGGGAAGCCGTCAGGCATGGACTGAATATACTGGTGGTTGAGAAATCTATTGACATATCCTATCCGCCTTCTGGCTCCATGTTCATCTCATCTGATACATATGAGAAGTACTTTTCCACATATGGCAGCTACCTGAATGGAAGATTCAACATGATCACCATAAGATCAGAAAATTTTGAGAACGATTACCTGCTGGAAAGGGGGAAAGAGATCATTTCCGTTGACAGGGAGAAAATAATCAGGCACATGTGCGCAGACCTGGCAGGCTCTGGCCTGGAAATAAGGATAAAATCCAGCATTGAGGGTATCCAGGACATGGGAGACAGGTTCAGGATCACTGGAATGATCGAAGGGAAGATAGAGGAATTCGAGGTGGAAAAAATTGCATTCGGAGACGGGAATGCAAGAAACAAACAGATAATCCACAGGGATGGATGCACATTTCATTCCTATACTTCTTCATATTCACGCTCAATATCTCCCCGGAAACTTGACGCAAGATTTGTATCTGGCCTGCTTGGGGACCAGAATTACCTCATTGAAGCAGATATCGGGAAGAATGTTGAAACACTTGGGGTAGGACTTGACACAGGTGTCGCGAGGGGAAACGTTGCCCATTTCAGGTATAATGGCGAGATTCATACATGTTTTCCAGAGTACAGGAAGGGAATGGCATTTCTTGGCAACATGACAGGGTCAACGAGGATACTTGGTATACCTGTAAGGCATGCGATTGAACTGTCCGTTGATGCCATGAACAATCTTATTGAGGACGCAGGACCTGAAGGAAACATGAGACTTGAGGAAAAATGGAGAGTGCTTGATCAATCATGGAAAAATGCCGATCTTGATCCCATTGATTCTATAATGGAACGGATACCGGTGGGAATCTGACAGGATAGCAAGTTCTCTGCAACGCGATTTAATTCCCATCGAGATCTATTCCATTCAGGAGGTCCGTGCCCTTCATCTGATTCTTCAGCATCTTCTTCAGTGCACGGTTCCCCTTCATCATTTTAGCGTTTTCCTTCATGGCCTTGAACTCCTTCATGAGATTCCTGACATCCTGCTCCTCTGTTCCTGAACCCCTCGCAACCCTCCTGATTACTTTTGCATTTATGATGTCAGGATTCTCGAGTTCCCGGTATGTCATGGAGTCCAGTATTACCCTGTATTTTTCTATCTTTGCCTGTGCAGTGTCCACATCCAGGAGCCCTGCCTTTGCCTGGGGAATCTTCCCCATTGGCAGGGAATCAAAGAGCCTCTTCATTATTGATGGCTTGGCGAATTTTTCCCATATATCATACATATCCATGAGGTTGAACTTGCCGCTCATTATTTTTGTCAGGGTTTCCTCAGCCTGTTCCTCGTCGACTTCTGCCTCCTGTGCTACCTCAAGGAGAGCCTCGGCATCGCCCATTCCAAGAAGCCGTGATAGAAATTTCTTGGGATTGAAAATCTCGAAATCGTCAAGATGCTCACCGGTTCCGATCATGTATACTGGTGCGCCGGTCTCTGCAACCGCACTGAGCGCTCCACCGGCCTTTCCAGTTCCGTCCATTTTCGTGATTATGACTCCTGTGATCCCGGCTGCCTCCATCAGGGCTTTTGCCTGTGGGCCTGCCTGCTGACCTATCGTGGCATCCATCACAAGGAGGATTTCATCGGGCTCAACTTCCTTCTTCAGTATCCTGATTTCCTTTAGAAGTTCCTCATCAAGGGAGTCCCTGCCGCTTGTATCAATAATTTTCACGGGAACATCCCCGAGTTCCTCCATTCCCTTCCTGTAAATTTTCACGGGATCCTTCTCATCCCTTATCCCGAAGAACTTTGATCCTGATTGTTCGGCAATTGTCTTAAGCTGCTCGTATGCAGCCGGCCTATGAACATCACAGGCAATAAGCCCACTGCTCAGACCTTTTTTTGTGAAGAATTTAGCGAGTTTCCCCGCAGTTGTCGTCTTACCATTGGCGTATAGGCCGAGAAGCATTATCTTCTGGGGCTGCAATTTAAGCTGGGAACCCTGGCCCAGTATTCCCAGCAGTTCCTCATAGACAATCTTCAGTATGTAATCCTGTGGAGGCATACCCGCAGGTGGTTTCTCATTTTCTGCCCTTTCCTGGATCCTCCTTGTAAGATCAACAGTAAGTTTTACGTTCACATCAGACTTCAATAGGGCTCTCTGGATCTCCTTGATCATCTCCCTTATTACATCCCTGTCAATGTAACTTGACCCTGCTATCTTCCTGAATGTTTCTCTGAGAGATGAGGAAAGAGAATCTAGCACCATCTGGAATTCACCTCAATATTCTCTCCATCTGTGGCCACATTTTTCACATGTATACATTGCAGTCTCAGGCTCATCAGCCGACCTTGTCTGCTTCAGTACAAAATATGCACCCCTGTGACCACATTTTGGGCAGGTTGCTTCCGAATCAAGTGGTTCAACGTGTGATGATTCATTGATTACAATAACTTCCTTCTCAGTACTCTTGGTGATTATCTTTCCCTCTTCCTTCTTTCCCTTCTTTTCTTCGTGTCCACAAACTGGACATACATTCTTATCCTTTCCCGGTACAATCAATGCACCGCATTTGGAACAAAACATAACAGATGTATTTTGTTCTCGTATTTCTTTATTATCTTAATTCTACCTGACATAAAAAATTCTTCCTGTTATAGACAGTTTGAAATGATGACCTGAGATGGCAAATTTGAAAGAGAAATACGGGTTATTGGATCAAACGAGATCCACCTTCCAGCATTGCGATCAAGGGTATCCAGGCTTACGGCACACGGTTATGCCGATCATTTTCCCCTTTTAACTGTAGCTTATCTTTCCTGGCATGCCATAACAGTTGCTACATTCCATTTCATTGTGCCCATAGAATCTGCCTGATGTATGATATGTGCCTTTATCCTACAGGGAAATCCCCAGTAACGTGTCCATAAGTATGTATATTGTGCCGTATTAATAATTCATTAACTCAAAAAACCGCCCTCCGAGAAAAAATTATAGGATAAATACAGGTAAATGTTATTGAGGAGATGAAAATTATTGACAACCACTTCCCAGGGCAGGAATAACTGTTGCAATTTCCCTGCACATGAGAATGCATAACAGGCCACTATATCCTGATAACAGGTATTTCATAATTCTTTGAGATTCGTGAGATTATAAGGCACCTATCGGTGCATCTGCTGGTTTCATGTTTAATTTTTTGCATTTTTCTTAATTGAGATTCTTTTCACTCAATCTCCCACCCGGTACCATTCATAACCAAAGGTTTATTTTTGTAAAGTTACTGTTTCTCCCATGGTTAAACTTGACGATGCCATAATTGCAAGGATGGAACATTCAGGCCACAAGTTTGAAATCTTAATAGATCCTGATTCTGTTGAGAAAATCAGGAATGGAGAAGTTGATGTTGAAAAGGATCTTGCCAGCGACCAGGTTTTCAAGGATGCAAGGAAAGGCGATAAAGCAGGAGAAGAAACCATAAGGGAAGTCTTCAAGACGGATGACATAGCGAAGATAGCTGAGGAGATCGTTAAGAAGGGTCAGATACAGCTTACAACGGAACAGAGGCACAAGATGCAGGAAACGAAGAAGAGGATGGTCATAGACATAATTTCCAGGGAGGGGATAAATCCCCAAACAAATGCGCCGAATCCACCGGCAAGAATAGAGGCTGCAATGGAAGAGGCAAAGATTCATATTGATCCATTCAAACCTGTCAATGAACAGGTTAATATGGTACTGAAGGAGATCAAGCCACTCATCCCCATAAGAATGGAGAAGGTAAAACTTGCAATAAGGCTGAAAGGAGATGCATATGGGAAAGTATACGGGGAAATTGCGAGGGTAGGAACCATAACGAAGGAGGAGTGGACCAAGGACGGCAGCTGGATATGCATACTGGAAGTGTCTGGTGGAATCTATGGAGAAATCATCTCCAATTTGAGCAGAAAAGGCAAGGATGAGATAGAGATAAAGAAGATATGATCTTTTATATTATATATAAAATAATATCTTAATTTATATAACAAATATCCGCTGAAGAACATGGACAGAATCTTTCATAAGTTTCATAAGTAATATATAATGAAAATCTATTCCATTACATTGAGAGAGTGGAAAGTAGAATGATCCGTTTTCAACGGGTTGGTTATTTCCAGACTAAGAGGATGTGATATAAACGGTAGAAATAAAGAAGATAATATTTCCGGGAGATACCGTTGATACTGAGGGTCTAAAGCCAAGGAACGGAGTTTTCAGGGATGACCAGGGAACACCAAGATCCCAGTATTTCGGTACCCTTCAAAAGGGGGAGGAATTTGTGGACGTAGTCCCATTTCATGGTTCATATTTTCCCAGGCGTAATGATAAGGTGATAGGAAAGGTAATAGAGGTCGGACCTTCGATGTGGACAATTGATATCAGGTCACCCTATCTCACCATGCTTCACATGAATGATACTCCATGGAAGACGTATTCAGGAGAGATCAAGAAGTACCTGAATGCTGGTGACTATGTATATGCAAAAGTCATGAATGTGAATGAAGTTAAGGAGAGCTGGGTTACACTGAAGGAACCCGGGCAGGGACTAAGGAAGCTCGAAGGTGGTCACATAATGTATGTCCCTTCTCCCAAGGTGCCACGAATAATTGGAAAGACGGGGTCCATGGTTAATATGATCAAGGATGCAACATCCACGAGAATTGTAATTGGCCAGAATGGCGTGATATGGATAGATGGAACTCCCGAGGATGTCCTTATCGCGGATGAAGCAATAAGAATGATAGAAAGAGAGGCTCATACAACAGGCCTTACAGACAGGATGGTCGAATTTTTGAAAAAAGTAAAAGGTGAAACAGATGGGAACGCCCAGTAACATAAAACTGATAGATGAAAACGGTTTAAGATTAGATGGAAGAGGAGATGAGGAACTCCGTCCGATAAAGATAACGACGGATGTCCTTGAAAGAGCAGATGGAAGTGCATTCATAGAGTGGGGAGGAAACAAGATTCTTGTGGCAGTGTATGGTCCAAGAGAGGCGTATCCAAAGCACACCCAGGATATTGAAAAGGCAGTCATAAAGGCAAGATATAACATGGCGGCTTTTTCGGTGGATGAAAGGAAGAGACCGGGTCCTGACAGAAGGTCAGTGGAGATATCAAAGGTCATTTCTGAGGCACTCAGTGCTGCTGTCATGCTTGAACAGTTTCCAAGAACTCAGATAGATGTGTTCATAGAGGTAATTCAGGCCGATGCAGGTACAAGAATAGCAAGCCTCACCGCAGCATCAGTGGCGCTTGCAAATGCCGGCGTACCCATGAAGGATCTTGTTGTCGGATGCACTGCTGGAAAGGTAGAGGGAAGAATAGTCCTGGATCTTTCAAAGGAAGAGGATAACTTCGGTAATGCAGACCTTCCAATGGCAGTTCTTTCCAAAAACGACGAGGTAGTCCTGATCCAGATGGATGGGGAACTGACCAAGGAAGAACTGAATAAGGGAATGGAAATGATACTCAAGGCTACAAAGAGGATAAACGAGATACAGAGAAAAGCACTTTCTGAGAAATATGCCGTTTCGGCTACAGAAGGGGGTGAATGATAATGCCAAAAGATGCAACTGGCGTACTTTCCGAGATCAAGAAGGGCTTCATTTCAAAGAAACTCAAGGAGGGCTTGAGGGGTGACGGAAGGAAACTGGATGAGTTCAGGGAGATTGTCATAGAGCCAAACTATGTTCCAAGGGCTCAGGGTTCAGCATTTGTAAAGCTTGGGAGAACAAAAGTTGTTGTGGGTGTCAAGATCGAGTCTGGAGAGCCCTTTCCAGACACACCGAATCTCGGTGTTATGACTACTAATGTGGAAATGCTCCCAATGGCCTTTCCAACCTTTGAGCCGGGACCTCCTAACGAGGAATCTATTGAGATTGCAAGAGTGGTTGATAGAGGGATAAGGGAGAGCAAGATGATCGATCTTGAAAAACTATGCATTGAACCGGGAAAGAAGGTGATGATAGTTTTCATCGACATAGACGTGATTGATTTTGATGGTAATCTGATAGATGCCTGTACGATGGGTTGCCTGACTGCACTTAAGAATGCTACGTACAGGGTTACACCAGATGGGGAAGATATCCCCCTCCCTGTGAGAACTCATCCCGTATCAGTAACAATGGTTAAGATAGGGAATGAAATACTGTGCGACCCAGACCTGGAGGAAGAACAGATGGCCGATGCCAGAATCACTGTCACCATGACTGAAGATGGCAATATAAGGGCCATGCAGAAGGGCAACATTGGGTCATTTAAAATTGAAGAGATTAAAAAGGCGGTTGACATATCGGAAAGAGTTGGAAACGATATTCGCAAAAAGATAATGGGGTGAATTAAACGGGAAGAAGAACATTGAAGGTAGGACCTGCTGGAAGGTTTGGACCAAGGTATGGTGTGACAGTCAGGAAAGTGTGGTCTGAGATATACAGGCAGAAAAAGGCAAAATATGAGTGCCCTAAGTGCAAGCAGCTTAAGGTGGTTAGGGTCGCGTCGGGAATATGGAATTGCAGACACTGCGGATACAAGTTTGCAGGTGGCTCTTACACTCCAGAGTATTCCCAGAGGATAATAGAGGAAATGGTTGACCGTGGACTATAAATGCATAAGATGCGGCAGGATCCTTGAGAAATCAATAGGAACCAATGAAATAGAATGCGAATGTGGTTCAAGGGTATTTCTCAAGGAAAGGCCCAATATTGAGAAAGAAGTAGATTCTAGGTGATCTGATGCCCCTGGACAATCTCCAGGAACTTGCTCACGAAAGATTGTGCACAAGGTGCAGGGGGAGGATTTTTGCATCTGTTGGACATAGTTATACCAATATCCAGAGAGGAGAGTTTATAGAATTTTCCCTGAAATCGTTTGGATATGAACCTTCAACGATTCCAGAGAATGAATGTGAGATCTGTGGAGGCCTTTTTTCCCAGCTGCAAAATTACTCGGAAGAGATAGTGCACAGGCTTGAAGGGTATGAATTCAACACATTCTTGGTTGGCACAACACTTTCCAGGGACATTCTGGAGAAGGAAACAGGCATCCAGACCAGATATGGAGGGAAGGGCGAGAGCCTGAAAAAGGAAGTCAACAGGGAACTTGGCAAGATCATCTCACTGAGGACAGGAAAGGAATTTGACAATGCAGATCCCGATATAATGGTGAAAATTGATGTAAATTATATGAGCATTGATCTCCAGATAAAGTCGCTCTTCGTTTACGGTGTATACAGGAAGTTCAGAAGGGATGTCCCCCAGACCAGGTGGATCAAGTATTCCGAGATAAAGGACACGGTCGAATCCATAATAGGGGAGGAGGCCATGAAAATGGCAGGTGGTACGAACTATTTTCTTCATGGAGCCGGAAGGGAGGATGTTGATGTCAGGATGCTCGGAAACGGCCGTGAATTTGTCATAGAAGTGGCCCAGCCCAAAATAAGGGGCATAGAACTTGATGTCCTTGAGGAAAGAATAAACAGTTCCGGCAAGGGTGTGGAAGTGAAAGACCTTGCACTTGTAAAAAAACCGGAAATAGTAAGGATCAAGGATGAGAGATATGTGAAAAAATACAGGGCCCTCCTGGAAAATACTGAAGGTGGTCCCGTTGATGTTGCCAGATTGAAGAGTGCAATAGGAAAATTAAACGGAAAAGTTATTTATCAAAGAACGCCATTACGGGTAAGTACTTCCAGATCTGATCTGGTGAGACAGAGAATGATTAAGGATGTGTTTCTTGAAAGCGAGGATCCTCCGGTCATCATAATTGAGGCTGAGGCGGGAACGTACATCAAGGAACTCGTCTCTGGCGACGGCGGTAGAACTAAGCCGAGCCTTTCTGATCTTGCTGGCCAGAGAATTCAGATCAGGGAGCTTGACGTAATAGAGATAGAAAGGTGAAAAAATGGTTAAGATGTCACACGGCCCGAGAGCCGGTTCAAGATCCAAGATGACAAAGAGGCTGAAGGAAAGGGGGATGCCCAGGGTTAACAGCTTTATGCAGAAATTTGAGGTTGGAGAATACGTAGCGGTTAATATTGAGCCTTCAATCCATTCCGGAATGCCCTGCCATAACTTCCAGGGTTATACTGGAGTGATAGAGGGACAGCAGGGAAGGTGCTACCTTCTGGACATAAAGGTTGGAGGTGTCAAGAAGACCATACTTGCAGACCCCGTTCATCTCAGAAGGATAGAAGTATGAAGATCAAGTACGTCACATTTTCAGAGGCTCAGGATATCCTCCATAGACACCTGAACGAGAAGGGAAAGCGAGAAGAATCAGTGGATGATATAACTGTGAAAGAGTATAATTATATCAGCCTTTTTACCAGACTGGACGCGGAAAGTGCCCGGAAGGCCGTAAAAGAGATTATGCAGATGGGCGATTTTTCAGAAGAAGTTGCAGTGAAGATAGTGGACCTTATGCCCAGGGACCTGGAACAACTGAGATCAGTCCTAAATACATATAAACTGACTCCAGATGAAAATGTTTTAAATAATATTTTAGAGTATATTGCTTCTGTATAAGGAGATGAATCTATGGATGATTATGCATATGTTTTAGATATTTTGAAACAGGGAAGGGCCAATGACCATAATTACCACAAGACCCCACTGGCTCTTATCATAGGAGAGACTGAATTCAAGATACTTGAGGTAATACCGAAGGAAAATGCCATAATTACCATAGGTGACAGGATATATATCGGAAAGGATCAGGCCAAGAGGGACAAGGTGAGTACAGTTAAGAGGAGGATTGGATATGACGAACTCACAAGTTCTGCAATTAGTGAACTGCCATTCACCCTTGAACTGATCGTGAAGAGCAATGAAAAGAAGTACGTGCAGTTTTTTAACACCGCGGAATCCATAAGCCCGAGGATGCACAGCCTTGAGCTTCTACAGGGTCTGGGCAACAAGACCATGTGGACAATAATAGAGGAGAGGAAGAAAAAGCCATTTGAATCCTTCCAGGATCTAACAGAAAGAGTGAAGACACTTCACCACCCTGAAAAGATGATAGCTATGAGAATTGTCCAGGAACTGGAGAACAAGGACGAAAAATACAGGCTTTTTGTTAGAGGATGAAACAGTATACAAAGAAATACGGACAGGTATTTCTCAGGGATGCAAACATAAGAAGGATAGAGGTTGAACTTCTGGCCCCTCTTCCCGGTGAGGAAATCGTTGAGATAGGTCCTGGGGAGGGGTATCTTACGGAAAAACTCCTTGAGAGTGGGGCCCATGTCACGTGTGTTGAATCTGATCACAGGTTTGTTGACTACCTGTCAGCCAGATTCCACCAATATTTGGCCCAGGGAAATCTTGAACTGATCCATGGGAACTTTCTGGAAACTGAGATAGGGAAATGCTCCAAGGTAATCGGGAATATACCCTATCACATATCGTCCCCAATACTTGAGAAACTTGCAGGCATTACGTTCGGGTCAGGTGTCCTGATGGTACAGGAAGAGTTTGCAAGGCGCATGGTTGCTGTTGCTGGTGATGACACATATTCAAGGCTATCGGTTTTCACATATCTTCAT
The DNA here is from genome assembly GCA_023381355.1 of Thermoplasmatota archaeon. Lineage (GTDB taxonomy): Archaea > Thermoplasmatota > Thermoplasmata > Thermoplasmatales > Thermoplasmataceae > Cuniculiplasma. The sequence continues at coordinate 80,334 of JAMCUL010000020.1, forward strand.
TTCAATGCACGAATTGAGAAGATAGTCTCGAGGAACTGCTTTGTCCCAAGACCAGAGGTAAGGAGTGCAATTGTGAGCCTGAAGCCGTTGGATAGGACGAGGCAGTTACCATTAGAATTTATTGATGAGAAATTGAGGAATCTTTTCTCAAGCAAGAGGAAAAAAATCGAGAAGAGCATTCCTGGAACAGCTTATGGTGAAATGAGGATAGACCAGATTGACCCCGAAAAAATTATGGATATTATTGAGTTCACTTACCGGAATCAGAAGACTGGTTCAAGTTAGTGTTATTCATCTGGTTTTTTGCAAATTCAGCTATCCCGAGGTCGGATACTCCTGCAGTGAGAGTGTTTGTGGGTATCATCATCAGTGTTCCCTTGCCCTCCAGTCCGATTTCATAAAGGATGTTCATCCATCTCAACTGGAGTGCCCCGGGATTGTCGAGATACTGCTTTGAGGCTTCAACCATCTTCTGTGCTGCCTCAACTTCTGCAAGGGCAAGTGTTACCCTTGATCTTCTCTCCCTTTCTGCAGATGCCTGCCTTGACATGGCCTCCTGCAGTGACTGCGGGACTATTACATCCCTTATTTCCACTGATGAAACCTTTATTCCCCAGTGTTCTGTCTTTTCATCTATGATCTCCCTTGCTGCCTCTCCAACCTTCTCCCTCTCAGAGAGGATCTCATCGAAGGAGTATTTTCCTATTACTTCCCTGAGTGTTGTCTGTGCAGAAAGGCTTGTGGCATTTATGAAATTCTCGATGTTAAGAACTGCTTTCTGTGGGTCTATAACCTGGTAATACATTACCGAGTCACAGTTCACAGGAACATTGTCGTTTGTAAAAGTTGCTTCTGTCTTGAAGGCAACTGCCTGTATCCTGGTGGAGATAACCACAGGGATCTTGCTTATGATCGGGGTCACATAGATAATACCGGGACCCTTGATTCCAGAAAACCTTCCCAATGTAAGGACAGGTGCTCTCTGCCACTCCTTGAGAATGTGCAGTCCCGACAGGATAATCAGCACGATGATTATCATTATAAATATCAACAGATAGTATATTGCGTCCATGCCATAGTCATGGGTATAGCCACTATTAAGTGTTTCTATTGTGCGTATATTATTTAGGTTGGATTCCAGCAATCCCTGCCACCGGGTTAGAGCCTGTATCTTGTAATTGCAACAAATCCACCAAAGCCCCTCAATATCTGTCCGTACTGTCCTGAATCACTGACTATGATGACCTCTGCTCCCCCGTTTTGTGCCATGTCCATAAGTTCAACCACTGAGTGCTCCCTTATCATGTCCTCCAGGATCAGGAATTTCATGATTGCCCCTGATTCTGAGTATTTCTTCACCTCTTCATAACCATAGGCACAGTTTCCATTCTTTCCAAGTTCCTTAAGAAACTGCTCCATGGACTCATTCTCCCTGGAAAGCCTTGAATCTCCAAGTATACGCTTGACAGGTTCCATTCCTATGATCTCATAGACCGCAGCTTCCTCGGAATTTGCTGAAGGGAATACATAGACCTTCCTGTTGAAGTTCTTATCCTGGAGAAATTTGAACAGGTATTCCCCCTCAAAGCCAGGGCCGGTTATTATGATGGGATACTCACCGGATATTCCTGAAAGGAATCTCTCAATTTCAAGGAAATATGAGTTCCTGGAATAGCTGGATGCATATTCTTTTCCGGACTTCCCTGATTCTATCCTCCCATTCACGTAGAGCCCGTAGTCACGAAGTGTAATGATGAGGGCACTTTCATCATCCATGCTGATGAAAATCGCACCCGAGGAGGTATGAAGAAGAGATTCCTTCAGGATCCCTTCCGTGACCCTGTCCCATGATTCCATCCAGATTTCTACCTCATCATCAGATGATATTACAATTGACTGGTGCTGGCCTTTGAGGCCTTCGGGACCATCAAGGATGACGCCGGAGACACGAAGCCTGTCAGTAAATGGCTGGAAGTCAACGGATTCAGGAGAAATTGTAACTGTAACAGGCTTCCTTCTTGTGTCCTTGCTTCTCTCCATGTCATCCTTCTTTTCTTCCCTCCTCATTACGGTCTTCCTGACGACCACCCCCTGACCTATTGCATTCTTGAGATACCACAGATCGTCTACTGACTCTGTTTTCAGTGATTTCCAGCCCTTTTCCTCATCCTTAATCTTCATTCCATACACCAATCTTCTCAAGATACTCCATAATTCTGGATGTGTGAGTCCCAGCCCAGTAAAGCTGGCCACAATTATTGCAAACGTGTGGATTCATGTGAGATCTATAATCATTTTCATCAAGGCTGGCAGGAACGAGAATCCCGTTGCAGGTTGTGCATCTGGAAAATGCGAGAAACCTGTCAGGATGGTAAATTTTGGTGAACTCAAGTATCTGCTCGCCTATTTCTGTAGATTTTATGAGGACGGAAGGATGGAATCGCTGGGAAAGATTCCTGTCCCTGGTTATAAGGATGTATGATCCTGCACGGCAGATTCTCATTATTTCCCTGTCATCAATTCCATCTGATTCATATATGACAGAGAATCCAAGTATCCTGAGGTACCTGGCGAGCCTCCCCAGCATGTTGTCTGCAAAAAAATTAATCTCGCTCTTCCTCCTTCCACCTCTTTACAAGATCATTGCTTATCCCGCACAGGTCCATTATTCTTCCAACAACGAAGTTTATCATGTCATCCACTGTTTCAGGCCGTGTGTAAAACGCAGGCATTGCAGGGGCTATTATGGCTCCTGCCCTTGTCAGCCTCTCCATGTTCTCCAGTGCAATCAGGCTGAGTGGCATCTCCCTTGGTACAATTATCAGCCTTCTCCTCTCTTTGAGGGATACCGCTGCTGCCCTGGTTATGAGCGAATCAGAAATCCCTGATGCAACCTTTGCAAGTGTATTCATTGAGCAGGGCATTATGACCATCGCATCGAAAATGAAGCTCCCCGAGCTTATTCTGGCAGCAACATCATGGTCGTCATACACGTATGATGCCAGTTTCTTGAAATACTCCACATTCATCCCTGTCTCGTACTCAATTACCTGCGGAGAATTAGATGAAATGACCAGGTGCACTTCACTGTTGGCTGTTTCAAGAAAACGCTGTGCAAGCACACTGCCAGAAGCACCCGTTATTCCTAGAACTATCTTTAACTTCTTCATAAGAACATATTCACTACTGCATATCATAACTTATAAAAAATTTTATTGTAAGAATGAAGAAAAATCTTTTCGCTGACCGATCACTTTCTTCTGTTGAAAACGAAATACATGACAAATATTGATGCAGTGATGACGACCAGTATTATTGCATACTCATATGAGACGCTGAATGGGACCACCTTTGTCTTTGACCATGAGAAACCGGGATAGGCACCAAGATTCAGTGCCTGCCAGTTTGTCAGCCCGGGGATCTGCGAAGACTTGTTTGCAGTAAGCCAGAAAGCCTTGATCTCATTGGTTGTATTCAGTATTCCCACCTGTGATAGTGCTGCGATGTATTCCACGCCGTATGGATTAAGGCCGGTGTATGTGATGTCAAGAAGTATCAGTGCCTGTGTAGTATTATTGGCAAAACTGTAAGTTATTATGGATGTATTATCAAACACGTCTGTCAGGATGCTTGTCCAGTCTGTTGATGTGATTGTATAATGTGCCCCGGATGAGCCATAGTAATATGTAATCACAGGGAGGCTTGCTGGCGGAAGTGATATGTTCTGAAGCTTGGAAACATCAGCCGTCATGAGTGGGACACTGCCCTTCGTCACATTGTTCTGAGCGTGAGCCGTTCCTGCTGCCATTGACATTCCCATAATAACCAGGACAAGAAATATTGATGCTACCAGTTTTTTGCTGATCATTGTAACGAGAGGGTATTTGAAAACCAATATATCACTTTTTCTTAAGTTTCATGACTTTGATGCAGTCATCACCATTTAGATCTTTTCCCAACCTTATCATTCCGCCCTTCTGCATCCTCTCAAGCACAAGGACGAAACGCTTCCTGCTGAAATGCTTCTTCCTCAGGATACGTACAAGCCTTCTTACAGTAATCCCATCATTCTGGAGAATGATGTTCCCGATTTCAACCTGGTTGAATTTTAGTGGCACAAAAATGTATGCAAGGATTACGATGCCTGAGGATGCAGCGGCTGCAACCATTTTTGCACCTACGGCAAATAAGGTGAAATTCCTGTAATCAGATCCAGCGGTGGAAATTACAAGGACTGATAGATGATTGCTACCCTGATCAAGGGTAAAATTTGCACACCTTCCCCTTGATATCACGACCCCGTTATCGAGCCATGTATATTGCACAGATCCGAGGTTATATCCCTCAACATATGCTTCTCCTGACAAAAACCTGAAACTCTGGTCATACTGGACGGTAATGCCTTTTATGGATGGAAATGAGAGAACGTTGACCTGGTATGTCCGGTTATTGAAGTCCCCACATAGGTTCAATATGCCGACTGTGAAATTGAATAACCCATCCCTGTTGAATTCAAGAGTCAGGATGCTGGAATTGATTGAATAGTTCAGACCTGTTGATACAGATATCCTGGAGACTGGAATCCATGATGACTCAATTGTAAGATTTACCTCCCGGCCATCATCAACAGTACCGTTGAAGCCTGGAATCCTGACAGGAGGTGCGTCGCTTGAGTATATGATGATGATTTTATCTGTTTCGAATGCCATGGCACTGTTGCGGATGGTTGCATTCACTGTGTAATTTCCCTGCATCGCCATTTCAAATGTTCCATTTTCAAGCATCGTGTTGCCGTATTCAAGTGAAATATTGTATCCAGCGGGCAGTATATGCATGCCAGTGATGTTCGCCATGCTCCGGTTGGTGTAGAAGGTATATCCATTATGAATTTCAGGAAGTGAATTGTTCATGTAGAAAGAATCGCTGCACTGTTCTGTGAAATTGTTGAAGGATGTGAATTTCCCGGAAACATTATACATTCCTGTACTGGTGGTGAAACTGGATATCATGCCGGATGAGATAGTAAATGTGGTGTTCCTGGACGAAAGTTCAACCCACTCTTGATCCGGGCCGGTAATCCTTACATTCCATTCTCCACTCATTGTTGACCTCAAAGTGATGTTGAAGGAACGATTGGTAGAATCCCTTAGTCTGCTGTAGTATCTTTCTTCCAGCCCTGAAATATTCACAACTGGTTTCCTGGAGTTAACATCTATGACTCCGCTCGAAACTTCCAATGAATTCCCAGTGATGAATTTCACTGAGACCTCATAAGAATAGTTTCCATCGTGAAGATCAAGTTCCAGTCTCCCTGTTGTATTCCAGAGGTGTGATGAACTGGATGAAAGATTTGTCATCCACACCTGAAAATATGACATATTCCAGATTCTTCCAGAGATTGTAATGTTGAATATCCGGTGATTTATCATCTCCAGGTTGTGGATATTGATTGCGATGGACCCGACTGCCTCAGTATAATACGATGCATTGAACAGGGATTCAGTTGAGTAATTGAAACCGTCTGTGACGGTTATTGATATTCCAATACTCTTCTTTGTGGAGTAAGAAGGAATCTTGAAGGAGATAGACGATTCATTGGTGGAAAATGTGTAACCCGGTAGATCCAGTTTTATCCCCCTTATTCCTGCAGTGTCATTCACGCTCAGAAGCAGGGACTCGCCATTATAAACCCCGGAAGAAATTGAACGGTTGAACGATTCCCTGGGAATGGAATTGTCAACATCAAGAAATCCATTGCCGGCAAACAGTAGACCTCCAGAATTCTCGACATCCACCGTGAATTCGTACCTCCCGGTTGGCAGGGCTGTAAGATTGAGGTAAAATGAACCTGAATCATTGATCTTGTCAGTGATTCCAGAAATATTCATGCTCGCAGAATAGGATGTGTTGCTCCTGATTGTGAAGTTAAGGAATCCGGAATGCCGGATTGTATCATTATGCCATGTAACGTTCAACCCCTCTCTTTCAACAAACTTTCCATAGAGATAGAACGCGTCACTGTTCCACGCAATTCCATGAGTGAGATTCCCTGAGAATCCCAGGAGTGATAGCGGAAGAGATGTGTAGTCTGTGCCATTTATAAGAACAGCACCGGATGTATTTTTTTCCATGTAAACATCTTCCTCAGACATCATGGATTGATGAAAAGCGACTGATCTGCCCGATGCCAGAAGATACATGCTGGAATAGTTGAACCCGATCTCCACTTCCGGGCCGTCCATTCCATAGCCCTCCTCCCGTATTTCCTGTATACCTGTATAGTTCATTACATCAATGGCCCTGCCTGATGTGATCCTGAAGACATGCATCGTATTATTGCAGTATATGAAATATTCCAGCGAATCAAGCGATGACTCCTCAAAGAACATTCCATTTTGAGAGTACTGGCGGAAAGATATGTCCGTCAACTTTCCCGATGAGAGATTCTGAATTAAATCCGGTGAAAATATGTGAAGGTACCCATGATATGATGATATGAAATAATGCCCTGTTATATTGTAATGTGAAACCGTGGAATTTAGACTGCGATCGTCTATCCTTATAATATCCACTCCGGAAGATCGGGAGGAAACCATGTAAATATTACTGCCGGAACTGAAAGCATAGCTGATTGTATGATTGAAACTGAGCAATTTCTCAATCCTGTGCGTCCAGGGATTGAGGGAATAAATACTGCCACCCTCAGATGGCATTACAAACACTGACAGATCCTTATCATATACAGGTCGTGACATGGTGTTCGGGTCAAAGGAAATCCCTCCGGTGCTGACCTGATAGAGACTGCTGAACTTCCCTTTTGAATTGATTCTGCAGATATATCCCTGCGCGGTTGCATTATGAAGCGAGACATTCAGGTCGTAGTATTTCCCGGTTATCGTTGTTGTGGACCCAGATAAATGTGCTGAAAGAAGAGATGGATGATACATGAATTCACCGCTAGCGTTGGTTACCGTGACATAAGGCACCTCGCCTATCCAGAATATCCCGAGCGAGATGTGCGTCGAATATCTGAAGTGGACCAGATTCACCCGTGTTGTGAGATTCTGGTATAAGAACATTGAATCTCCAACGCCAAATCCCAGAGAAAAGGAGAGGCCGTCATGTGATGATGTAATCTCAGATCCGGAGAGTGAATACACAGAATACGGTTTCCAGCACAGGCTCAGGTTATAATTTCCTGACTGGGAGGATATTGATACCCCAGATTCATTGTAATAATCTGCCGCTTTTACATTGAATGCATTTGCCCCTTCCCATGTAAGGGCATAATCACATGCACTGGAATTGATTTCTCCAATGTTATATCCACCAGTAATGAGCGGTATAGCCATTCCCTGGGTGACTGAATGACTCTCACTGGATACAGGTGCCGCAATTATTAAAATAAGTGCAATAAGTGTAATTATTACAATTAGTTTCACTTTTTGCCGTATGTGTCAGGGTTATTATGTTTTATCTAACATGCTGTATTTTCACCTTTCATCATGACTCATATCGTGAGATCAGGAAAAATTTGAGAAAATGAGAAAAACCTGAAATGGTTTCACTTCTTCGCAGCCACAAGATTTACTGAGATGAACAGTGCTGCTGAGAAAGCTGTTATGATGCCTGCCAGAAGCGGATATATTATGATTATGAGGAATGAAGGCATTCCTATTATCCCTCCTATTATGGCAGAGAGTCTTGAAACATATCCCAGTGGGTATTCAATATATATGGCCATGAATGAGAGGAATGATTCAAGGAAGCCTGCAATCATTCCGTACCTGAACTTCTGCGAAAACAGGAAAATTCCCGGAATTATAGCCAGAATGGCATAACTTGTCAGAAATGCAACCATGATTGCAGAAATGACAGATATGAGTAAGAGAAGAAGGTCTCTATGGCTCATAGGTAAGTTTCACCTCCGTTGGAAGCCCATACATTGGGTAATACTGATGGTTGAGCCATGAGTCCAACTGGTTATCGAACCAGTAGCTCAGGACATTTTCACTGGGACCTCCGGGGAATACGCCATAGAATGTCCCGGTCCCAGGCCTTGCAATTGTTCTCAGTGATGAACCGTTGAGAACATAGGGTATGGGATATTCAAGAACCCTGGGAGTGTATCCAACGCTTACAGTATGTCTTCCGCCCCATACTGGTATGGGCCCGATGGATAATTGCGGCAGTTCGGTGAGGCTGCATATCTCAAGTTTATGGATGCCACCCCAATCCCATCCCGACACATTTCCAAGATTATGGTCCATGAAGCCTACCGCAATTACAAATGCCTGCCTGGCCAGGCTTGTGAAATTACCATTGAACCATGATGAATTGGGATCATTTTCTGCAAGGTAAATGGCCGTGTTTATATACGGACTTGGTTCATACTGTCTTATATCATTTTGAGAATATATCCTGTAGAAGCTGAGGTTATAAAGTGCTGCCGAGAAATAATAGTAGACAGTCGGTGCTTTCATGTTCTGGGTATATGTGTAGTTCCAGCTTGAAAGCAGGGTAATTGCACTTCTTTCGGAATAATTCAGCCCGGTCATTCCCGATACAGCCTTGAGAAGCAATGGGGTAAACTGTCCGGCCCAGTAGTCAGTGACGTTTGACTGAAGCTGCATCATGTCACTCAAGGTCATCTTCCTGTGGGTGGCCAGGTAGTGAGATATAGATTCAGCCCTTCCACCTGTTGTCCAGTATGATCCAACGAATGGATATGGGTAGTTTTCCCCTACTGTTGGCTGGTTTGGCGCAAACATGTAGCCCCTTGAAGGATTCACGTCCTGTGGGAGGTACCTGAAAGGAACGTATCCAGATGGCTGGTATTTTGCCACCGAACCGTTCAGGAGAGAGACGGAGCCGACCACACTAACCTTTTTCCCATCAGGAAGTGTCTCATTGATCAATGGGTAGCCACCGGCTGTAATATAACCGGCATGATGAAGTGAAACGAGTGCAAAATTCTGTGGTGGTGCAGGTCCCCAGTATTTCAGGGCATCCAGCATCTGGGTATAGTTTGAGGCTTCGTCCAGCATTATTTCGGCAATGGCATCAAGCGATGGTTGTCTCGCATCCCAGTTCAGGCTTATTCCAAAATTGCCCTCTCTGGCTATCAGCGGGCCGTTGTTTGTGCTGTAAAGTGTGAAATGTTCCCCTGCAAGTGTAATGTTTTCCTGGCTCATCGCATAGTAAGTCCCGTTGTAGAGGTAGTCGTTTCCACGCAGGATCTCAAGATAGTCATTGGCTGAGTTTCCTTCTGGAGTTGTCAGCCCAAATGATGTTGTTGAAGTGTGACCGATGAGTATTCCGGGCAATCCTGCAAGTCCCCATCCTGTAACATTTATCCCCGGGGCTTCAAGCTGCAGCGGAATCCACAGGGATGGCGCAAGCAGTGGGAGGTGCGGATCGTTAGCCATCATTGGAACCCCATCAGATGAATAGTTTGCAGTTATTATCCAGCTGTTGCTTCCTATGGAGGATCCAAAGTCGTGTGAGCCTGGAAGCGAGAATGGATCTTTTATGTTCTGGTATGCCTTTTCCAGGAGATTCTGCAATGAGTTCAGTGTGGATTTGGAAACTCCTGTTGCCCATTCCTGGAAGAAATCAAGATTCCAGAAGTAGCCTGGAGATATTCCCTGATCTGTAAGATTGTATCCATTCACAGTTCCATTTCCTGGAATCATTGTGATGTTTTGCGTGAAATACGGGTAATATGGATATATTGATGAATAATTCTGGTAGCCCATTGCATTGTAGAATATGTCACTCTGGAGAACTGAGCATGATCCCGTTGCCAGTGACCAGGCCATGTACTCCTGCCACACCAGTGAGTCAAATACGGTCCATCTGAATGGCGAGACTCCGAGAAGCTTGAAACCAAGATGTGTGGAACCCCCCGTTTGATTGATGTAGGCATTCACGCCAGATGCGTAATCCTGGAGATATGAATAATACTGGGGATAATTTTCCTCCATGTAATGAACAAGGATCATGGCATTTGCGTTGAGTCCGACGGTTCTCAACGACAGATCAGATGGGACGCCTGCTGCTCCCACAAACTGGCTGACATTGCCTGCTGCAATTGATGACTGAAGCTCCATCTGGAACAATCTCATGGATGCAGAATAATATCCCTGGGCATAGAAAAGGTCGTGAAGGCTTGAGGCGTGAATATGGGCCATGCCGCTGGTATCAATGTCAACTGTAACCTTGTCCTGCAGTCCGGGTATTGTGTATGTGCCGGATGTGATATTAGCTCCATTTATTGTTTGAAAAACACCTGTTCCTGGATTTACTGCCTGGAGCTGAACTGAGGCATATGAAGAGAGTGATATTACAACCATGCTGATAACTATCATTATGGCAAGAAATTTTCTTTTCATCACGCATGAATTGGAAAGCGTATAAATAATGTTTTCCAGATCATGACTCCGAGGTTCTGCATCAGGCATCATGGCCAATCATATTGAGCAATCCAACAGGAGCCATACCTGAAACAGCAGGCTTATGCATATTGAACTGCTATGCATCCAGGCCTTTTTAGTTGATGCGAAGTTCGAATCATATTTTCGGAAATACCATCTTGACTTCCATCATGAGTGCTTTATGATCCAATCACTTCGCTTTTAAAAATTGGTTTCTTTCATTATTTTTTCTCAGTTACGCAATAGAGATACTTAAAAAGTAATGAATGACCTGAATATCTGAAATAGGGATGCTAAGGGATATAAGATGAACCCTTACATCCATGAACCCGCCACTGATTTGGATTCCTGGCCTTACATTTCCGGGATTAGAAGTCGTCCCTTACCTTCTTCTTGTCAAGGTATATGTCTCTTGGAGTGACTATGTAATATGATGATCCAAGTTTTGCATGCTGGCCTCCTGTTTCATCTGCAAGTGTCTTTATTGCCCTTTCAATATTCACCATGTTCATCTGATCTGTTGGTGCGTTGCTTGTGTCGAATATTACTATGTTCCCGGTGTAGATGAAATTTGACCCCCTGGAGATATTTTCTGGCCTCTCGAGCTCAACTACCTTCAGGGATCTCATGCCGTGCGTTTCACTTTCCCTTGCCACCTTGTATTCCGCAAGGTTTATGAATTCTATGGCTCCCTGCTCATCATCCTGCAGGTTCTTCTGAGCCCTCCTGTTTACAAGCGCCATTCGGGACACCTCATAACAGCGTTATTCCCCTTATTCCCTTTACCTTCTTCATTTCTGTGAAGAGCTCGGGAGGAATTGGTCTGTCTGTAACGACCCTTGCTTTCGGGTCCTCACATATTACAGGATCCTTCACGATTACCTGTCTTATTCCAATCCCGTTTGAGGAAATGATGTTTATTATGCTTGCAATTATTCCAGGTTCCGATGCATCCTCAGGAGTTATTTCTACAACTCCCAGATCCAGGATCTTGGAACTTGCCCTGCTCATATCCGCAATCGGACCCAGAAGGGAGAAGAACTCAAACAGCTTTGGATCATCTATGATCTTCTTCATCACCTGCATCACAACCCGCTTGTCCACGCCTATAGCTCCTGCAAGTGAACTGGGTCTTACCTCCACTGCTCCTGCAAACATACCGTATTCATTATCGAACTTTTCCTTTACGGAAAAGCCGTAATTTACAAGGTATTTTGCGACCTTCACCTGAGAAGGGTACTTTCCAAACGCGTCCTTAATTATATCCCACATTTTTTCACCTCTATGTTCCATCTGATACACCATCCTCTGATATCTGAATTACAGTTTCTCCCTCCGGAAGATATGGGGAGTCGATCAGCCTCGCTATCCTCTTACCAGCCTTTCCCTTCCTCAGATAAACCCTGAAGGTCGCGGTATGTCCAACAATATTACCTCCTATTGGCGCCATCGGATCTCCAAAGAATACATCGGGCCTCGCTGAAACCTGGTTTGTAACAGCTATGACCGCGTTCTGTAGAGTGCCGAACCTGAGCAGATCATGCATATGCCTGTTAAGAAGCTGCTGTCTTTCTGAGAGTGATCCTCTTCCCATGTATTCTGACCTGAAATGTGATGTGAGGGAATCCACAATCAGGAGTCTCGCATGATAATCCTTTGCCATTTCCCCTGCCTTTTCTCCAAGCAGGATCTGGTGGTGTGAATTGTATGCCCTGGCAACATGGATCCTCTGTAGAACTTCGTCTGAATCAAGTTCCTTTGCCCTGGACATCTGGATTATCCTCTCCGGCCTGAATGTATTCTCTGTATCGATTATCATCACATCTGAATTGAATCCACCTTTTTCCGGTGGCATTGTTGCTATTACTGCCAGCTGATGCATTATCTGTGTCTTCCCTGAACCAAACTCACCAAAAAACTCTGTTATCGACTGTGTCTCAAGTCCACCTCCAAGGAGGTTGTTAAGATTCTGGCTTCCAGTGCTCAACTTCAGGACATCCTTCCTCCTCTGGAAGATTTGCTCACCGGTTTCAAAATTTCCTACATCAGCAAGCTTTCTTGCAGCTCCTATGATCTTGGCTGCTGCACCTTCACCAATTCCGGTAAGATCGGCAAGATCCTTCGGTGCTGCCACCGCAATGGCCATGACATCGTCATATCCACTCTCCCTAAGCTTCTCAGCTGTAGCCTCTCCAACGCCCGGAATATCTTCAATCTTCTGCTTATCTTCCCCGGATCCTTCTTCCTTCAGTTCCTTTTCTTTTTTCTGCTTCTCGGATTTTTCCATTTTACATTCTCCCTTCAATATTCATCGCACGGTCAGTTTCCTCCGTGGATTTCTCCATGTCGGAAACCTGCATCATTGCCCTTATGGCATCAACATTTTCCGGAACAACGTCACTCTCCTGGTTCACGGCCTGGATATATCTTATGTTGTTCCCGGAGGCATACATGGATTCCTTCCATACCGCGATTTCGAAGAGGTCACCCCTCTTCCTTCCCATCTCCCTTGCGAGGTCCATGACCTGCGCAGTCGATACGATTCCAGACTTGCCGGAAACCTCGATTATTCTCCTGTATGGCCTGAAGATTCCGTTAAGATCATCCTGCGATACGTCCTTCTCAGTTCTCACGTTCACTGTATGCACGTGCATCAGTGTTGTTGGTACCTTGATTGCCACTGTATCAACCTCTGGTATCCTGAGCACGGTTTTCAGGTCAGGCCCGTGATGTGATGGAAATTTCAGGGAAGGTTCCACCGCATTTATTGGACCCTTCTTACTGTCATTCGGGTCTGTTGCCCTCCTTATGAGCGTTGCTTCCACCCTCATCACGCCAAATGCCCTTTCTATGGCAGATACTGTCCTGGCAAGTCCCGTTGTATTGCATGAAACAACCCTTACATAATCTTTTCCCCACGATTCCGTGAAATTACTGTATGCGTTAAAGCTTGCCTGCCCTATGGAAGATTTCTCACCCCCCTGGAATATTGCCTTCACCCTGAACTTCCTGTACATTTCAATATTTTTTTCTCCCATGCCCTCTGGTGTCGCATCCACCATTATATCCACGTTCTCAAGGAGGGACTGAACATCACCCTCACATTCAATGCCTGCCTCATTGAATTTCCTGACATTCTCGGAGGTATCTGCAAATATCTTGAATGTGCGGGATGCATTGGTTGCTATGTAATCCGGCTTTGTCTTCACAACACCAACCACGCTCATGTCCTTCTGCTGCCTTACTGCATCGGCAACCCTTCTGCCAATTGTTCCGTAACCATTGATTCCGACTTTGATCATGCTCTAACCAACCTTTCCTGAAATCCTCACCTGTACATGGGGTCTGTGGAATCTGCATCCGGTGACTGCGATGCCTTGTATTCCTCTGATATCTGTTTTATCTGCTCGTGTATCTTCTGGACACTCTTCTCCAGTACTTCCGTCTGTATTCCCATACCATAGATCGAGTTCATGGCATCTATTATGGCAAGCACAGCATCCGGGTCTGGTATCTCGGTCGATACATGTGTAAGAAGTGCTATTGCATTCATTCCTGACATCAGGCTCTCGTTCAGGATTGCACCTCCAAAGCCAGCTATGAGAGCTGCCTCTGCTGGAGGGATATTCTTCTTTGACAGTTCCTTTATCCTATCCGGGCCTGCAACAAGGAACGCCTGCCTCTTATCCGGTACATCCTGGACTGGAACTCCGTCGATGACGACAAATTCCTTTGGCTTGAATTGCTTTATCCAGTCAAAAAGAGCCTCAGATATCTCATAGAGACCCTCATCATCCACAGGTACTTCCGCCTGTATAACCATCAGGCTTCCATCATTGTTTGAATATATCCTGAAAGGATTTCTCATCTTGCCACCGACAAAAACTGTTACAGGAGGTATGTGATGAGATTTTACCATAGCAATTTCGTGCATCTGGCAGCTTTCAACAAGGTAACTGGAAGTTGTGACCCCCAGCGGAGTCTGACCAATAAATCCTCCAACAACAAGAGGATTCTTGAAATCTGCCTTCCCATGAATAATTATACTGACAGGATTGTTTTCTGACATAATATCAATTGGATTAGTTAATATGTATATTTTAATCTTTGGAAAATAAATTCAAGATGTGTCATCAATGATTATTTTCCTCAGGCAATTTATTTTCTCACATATTTCACGAATAACTCAAAAAGGTTTGAGAAGCCGTCTCTCCATGTATTCAGCTTGGGTTTGGTTATCCTTATGCCATACCTGATCGGCACCTCAATCAATGTACCATGCCGGAAAGCTTCTATTTTTATGTCCTGCGAAAAGGACATCCCATCGCTCAGATTTTTCATCCTCTCGTAAATTGATCTCGTGAAAACCCACATTCCACTCTGAGAATCAAATAAACGGTATCCATAGAGCGTCGATATGGCCAGATTCAGTATCTTGTTTCCTATGAGGTGAAGATTTGTGTATGTATTCTGTGATCTCAGGGTCATTCTGTCACAGGATATGAAATCCACCTGATTTATGTTCATTATCTCAAGAAGTGGCCCGATTATGTTCGCAGGATATGTTCCATCTCCATCAAGGCAGGCAATGATAGACCCTCTTGCCATTGATATTCCCGTCTTGTACGCAACACCATAGCCCCTTCTTGGCTCGTCAACAACGATCGCCCCAAGTGATTTTGCTATTTCACGTGTTCTGTCCCTGGATGCAGTGTCAACTACTATTACTTCCAGGGGGTCCAGATATTTTACTGATTCTATCACACTGCCTATAGTATGCTCCTCGTTCATTGTAGGTATGACTATACTTATATCCATCTGAAAACAAACCAATTTACCGTAGATTTAACGTAATATATTAATGTTACAATGAATGACAAAACTGTAAAAAGCGACAGCGATCCAAGGTTCCCGTGCCCTCGCGGAACACAGTACAGACTTGAAACGTAGCGAGCTTTACCGTCGGGTTCGGAATGAGACCGGGTGTTACCTCGCCACTATGGCCGTCGCAAACAGAGATTAATTAACAATATTTTAAACTTATGGAATATGAACAGAATGAACAGCCATGCTTAGACATGGTATATACTAAATATATGTGACTTCGTTTAAGTCCTGAATTACAGGCCTAATTACTGATTGTCTTTCCTCACTCTAACTCCCTATTGGCTGTTTTTGTCTTCAGGGAGTGATATCTCCAAAAATCACAATTCTTTAATACTGATACCAATATCAATATATATGACGCTCAGAGTTAACGAAAGGGCTCCTTCCTTCAAAGGAGAAGGGGATGATGGAAAGCAGATCAGCATGGATGATTACCTGGGAAAAATGAACATTGTGCTTTATTTTTATCCGAAGGACAATTCGCCAGGATGCACCAGAGAGGCATGTAAATTCAGGGATGAATTTGATGAATTCGGGAAACTAAATGCAGTGATAATAGGAGTTAACCGAGGTAGCGTTGAATCGCACAGGAAATTCAGGGAAAAAAGGAGTCTCCCGTTTTCAATAATATCGGACAGGGAAGGATCTATCCATAAAGCATATGACGTTAAGGCTGGTCTTATAAGTGAAAGAGTAACTTATGTAATTGACAGAGAGGGGATAATACGTGAAGTTTACAATTCCCAGATGAACTACATGAAACACCCGGACATAGCAAAGGAAGCTTTGCTTAAAATTGAGGGGAGTCAAACGGGATGATTATACTATAGGATTTTAACTCATGCGAGTGAGAATACCCCCTTTGCATCCTGTGTATTCATTTTACTACTACATCTTCCAGATCGTAAGGTGAAGTAACATGGTATTAATTGATGATGTTGGGGACTTTCTAAGCACCAGGACAAGAGAAAATACCTGAAACATTTAACCTTGGCATTCATGAGATGAAAAGATGCAAGGTAAGGCGGGTTTTATGTCAATCGTTCCTAACAGAGAAATAGGGCCAGAAATATTTAAATATTGCCGACTAATCCATATGCGCTGGCGAAAAAAAAGAATAATCGCAATGGTTAACAGACGAACTTTCATCTGGGGAGGTGGATTTGTGGAAATTAGCATAAAAAATAAGGAATTGATCTATGGGGGAAAAGAATATGATCCTGGAGATATCAAGGTAACGATTTCATTGAAAAACAGGTATAAGGGGAAAATTGCGATGGTTCTATTTGTGCTTTTAAATGTATTTATCTTTATCTCAATATTCGGCACTCCGATTCACAATGTTATATTTCCCACCTACTTCCTTCCGATCTTTACCATGTGTTTTATTGGTTTATCATTGCTTCTCTTCTTGATTCTGACCAGATATTATATGGACGTAGCTATCGTCGAACTCGAAGAAGGCAGGACGCTGGGGCTGTTATATACCGGAAATAAGAAGGTACTGGTAGAAAAGATCATAGGAGTTGCGGGTAGCGTAGATTATAAATATTTGTGAATACCGTGGCCCAGAACGCAGATATCTACCCTTTTTCCTGACGTTATTTCCGATTTTAGCAAATGAATCTTATATAGTGAATAACCCGGGTTATGCAGAAAAGAGTTTTAGAAATCTGCTATTTTGTCGGGTTTATTTGCTTTTTAGAACTTCGCATACACTCTTAATTGTAAACGCCCATCGAAAAATATCCAAAATCGGCCGTGTAAAATTCCCACCAAAAATTTTCCATTATTTGCATTCAGCATTCATGTTCAACGGAAGAGCAATAAGCTCCTCACGGAGAATGTAAAGGTCAGGTACGACATATTTTTTGGAATGTAATAAGGACGGCAGATGGAGAAACATCAATATTGATTGATGTTTCATCCTCAGGAAAGACAAGTAAGACCTTGAGGACAGGAGATGCCCTATGTGTATTTTTGCAATAATCGCCTACCATCATCGGAGTCCTTCGGAAATTTAAGAGCATTAGAAATAAATAGAGGAAAAAAGGGAAGAGATGAGAAGGTCTTCAAAACAATGAAGGTTGATCTTGAATCTCCTTCGACATCATATTTATCTGAAGATTCAACAAAAATGATATATATAATTGTTCTTTCTTATTATGATGGAGAAAGGATTTAAGGGCAGGATATTTGCGTATTCCAGTGTAGTCTTTTTAGTTGTTTCGTTAGCACTTGGC
The DNA here is from genome assembly GCA_023381355.1 of Thermoplasmatota archaeon. GTDB lineage: Archaea > Thermoplasmatota > Thermoplasmata > Thermoplasmatales > Thermoplasmataceae > Cuniculiplasma. The sequence continues at coordinate 97,900 of JAMCUL010000020.1, forward strand.
TTATTTTTCGCATCCCCTCAAGGGAATAGGTATAATCCCGGGCCTGATACACCTAGCGGATTGCCGTACATCTCTCTCTATGTGCTGTTTGGAGGAGTTATTGGAATGTTTTCTCTTCTTTTCATTAGTAGCAGATATATGCAGTCTGTGTACAAGGATGCAGTTGGGAATGTGTTTGAGATTAGGAGTTTAAGGAGCAAGTTCAGGGGTGAAACGAAATTCGAAGGAATGAACTTGATCATATTGTGCAATGAGGAGCTTGCTGTTGGGGACCGGGTCAAGGCGACAGGTATTGATTCGTACCAACATGGGAAGGCAAGAATTTTGATTCTGATCGGAAAGAAGATTTCGCCTGATAACCCCGAATATGACATTTCATATCCAGACACAGAAATGTCTCCGGTAGGTTGAATGAACAGTTTTCCTCCTTATGTAGCTTACCTGAAAAAAAGCATACCTTTCAAAGTTTTATTTCGGAGGTGATGATGAAAGGGTTTCCGGGAATCGTGTCATTGATCATACATACACTTATGGGCAACATTCTAAGATTGCACTCCATAGACAAAAACACGTCAATGTTGACATTTCTAAGAATTATATGAGGAAATGGATATCATTGGCATAATGATCAAGGATGACAGATATAATCAAGTTGGGAAAGCGCGTGAAATGGCACATTGATGGGTACCGGAAGCAACCAGATTGGAATAAATTCTGCTTTGGTTTAGGGAATTACCGGCAAGGCCCGCACAGCATTCAAACGGTCATACAGATTCAGGTCCCAGGAATACAGAAACACGACCATAAATATGTTTTCAGGAGGACTCAAGTTACATGCAGTAACCTGAATTTAACCTAAATTTTTTACCCTGAAGTACGGATTCCTGAGAACCTGATAATTTAATTTCATTTGTATTGAAAATTATATGGAGGTTTTTGGAAAATGTTCTGTGTGTCTATAAATGATTTATTTTCTTACCTTTTTCAGGATTGGATTTGTCAGGAATGGAGAATGTGTAAGAAGATCCTTATATGGAACCCCGGTGATCTGCTCTGTAGAATCCCTATCCCTTATGGTAACAACATCCTTTTCAAGAGTATCGTAGTCTATGGTAATACAGTACGGGGTACCTATCTCATCCTGCCTTGCATATCGCCTTCCTATTGTTCCGCTTTCATCGTAATATGCATATGGTTCCATTTCCCTTATCATGGAGAATATTTCCTTTGCCTTCTCTGAAAGACCATCCTTCTTCTGGAGAGGTAATACCGCAACTGGATATGGTGCCATGTATTCCAGCAATTTCATGTTGTTGTAGCCATTCTCTCTCTTTACCATGGAAGAAATAAGAACAGCCATGAACATCCTGTCAATGCCTGAAGCGGGCTCGATTACCCTTGCCAGCCTTCCGTTTTCAAACGCAAGGTTCTCTCCAGAGGACTTCTGGTGATTTCCAAGATCAAATGTACCCCTGTCAGAAATTCCAGTTACTTCGACCCACGAGCTGTCGATCCTGAACTCGAGATCCCAGCAGTCCCTTGAATAATGTGCAAGCTCATCCTTCCTGTGCTGCCTGAATCTCAGCCTTTCGCGATCTATTCCTATCCGAACGGCAAATTCAAATGTTTTCTGAAGAAAATAAGCATGATCTTCAGACTGGATAATTCCCTTATTTACGGCATCGACAAGACTTTCCCTGTGAATTTTCCCTTCCCTGTCAAGGAGTGTTAACTTCTCCGTTGAATCCGGCCTGAAAGTACCATTCACATCCGGGTCAAGAAATACTTCAACCTCACCCATATTGAATTCCTTCTGCCTTATGAGCCCCTGCCTGGGTGATATTTCGTTACGATAGCCCTTCCCCTGCTGGTATACTATCATAGGCAGCTTTCCCCTGTTAAAGTTGAGCAGCAACTTGAAATTTACAAATATGCCCTGGGCAGTTTCCGGCCTCAGATAATATCTTTCCCCGTTTGAATCAATGGGAAACATCAGATGAAATTCAAATGGTTCTCCAAGCTGTCCACCACATCTTGGACACTTGATTTCAATATCTTTGATCAGGTTCCATGCCTCTTCAACATTTTCCGGCACCTTCTCAACTCCCTTGTCTGAGAGCAGGCTTTCCACCTTGAATTTACTCTTGCATGTGTTGCATCCAACAGCAAGATCTATGAAACGATCCACGTGGCCGGAGGCCTTGAGAACCGTTTCCGGAGTGACGGATGGTGTATCGATCTCGATTCCGCCTATTGAAGAATAAATCCTCTTCCATTCGTGATATATCCTGTCCTTGAGAATTGAGCCCAGTGGGCCATAATCATTGAGCCCAGCAACCCCACCATAAATAGAGAAAGAAGGCCAGAAAAAACCACGCCTTTTGGAAATCTCAAGTATCTCGTCCAGTTCGCCCATGTTTTTACCTTTCCTCAAGGGATACGTTACACCTTATTGTATATTATCTCCAAAAACTGACATAACGTCTAAATCCAGAAGGATACCCTCAAGTCCGTTTCTATTGGAAGTAACAGGGAGCTGGTTAAAATTTCCATCCCTCATTCTTCTCGCTGCAAGGGAAAGCCTTTCGTTTGCATTTGCTATGACCGGGTTGTAAATAGTTATAGTTTTTACGGGTTCTTCCGGGATCTTCAGGTGATTCTTTTCGATGAAATATGATACCACATTCCTAACGCCATCCCATGACCATGGATCATCCTCGTCCAGTGTCTGTGAACTGTCACTTCTTATGGTCCCGACCTGAACCTTGTCGAAGAGGTCCCTGTCCGTAACGAGTCCTTTGAAGTTGCCCTGGGAATCCGTAATTGGATACGTGAATATTCCGGTCATCCTCATAGACCTGTATACCACTGGAAGCGGTGTCATCTCCCATATCGGGAAAGATATATTCTTCATGACATTTTTCACGAGAATGCTTCCATACTCCCGTTCTACTATCTTCAGGAAGTCCTGTGGTGTCAGGATGCCAACTACTTTTCCCTCGCTGTCAGTAACGGCAAGATGCCTTCTTCTTTCCTTTGCCATCAGGCGGGCAGCATCAATTACCGGCGTGTCAACGTTTACCGGAGTCTGCTTTCTTACTATCAGTGCCGCCTGGGTTTCTTCAGGCTTCGCGAATACATCCCTTCGGGTTACAATCCCTGCATACCTTCCATTCCCGTCTACAACGGGCAAGCCTGTAATCTTGTATTTTATGAGATTTACAACCAGATCCGTAACTGTGCTCGGTATTTTGAATGTGATGGGGTCTACTGTCATAATTGAATCTACAGTATCCATGTTCTGGAAAACATTCGGGTAGATATAATTCTATGCCGGGTTTATAATTGTTCATCCACAGTATTTACGTGAAATCATTGTATAACCTGCCAATATGGCATCCCACGGGAATTCAGATACATAAGCCTCATATTCAATTATGATGTATGTATCACATACTGAACAGAAATGACTTTATTCATATATCCAGAAATAGGAGAGGAGGTACTGCGGATCAGGGAGCCTCTTATTCACGCTATTGTCGTAAGTCGTCCAAACAGGTTTCTGGTCATTGCTGAAATTAACGGGAAGGAGATCACGGTTCATCTCCATGATCCGGGAAGACTGAGGGAACTGATATATCCAGGTGCTGAGGTGTTGCTGAGAAAAACACATGGTGACAGGACAGATTACTCGATTACTGCTGCAGAGAAAGGGGGTGAAACAATCCTCCTTGACACCAGATTTCATAATGAGATTGGAAAAAGGTTCATATCTGAACCCACTGGATCAGAAGTAAAATATGGAGATTCAAGGTTTGACTTCTCTGTGAATGGCGGATTTGTTGAAATAAAGGGATGCACCATGCAGATTGGTGATTATGTTATTTTTCCCGATGCTCCCTCCGTAAGGGGTACAAAGCATCTCACAGAGCTTTCCTCACTTAAAAGAAATGGAAGGGCCAGTGGAGTGATATTTCTCATCTTCCGATGGAGGGCATCTTACTTCTATCCCAACAGAGTCACAGACCAGAAGTTTGCTGCTGCATTTTTCCAGGCTTATACCACAGGGGTCGAAATGACGTTTCCAAAATTTCAGATGGAGCAAAATTCCATAATATTTCAGGGTATGTTGACTCTGGGCCCGGATCCAACGAACATCTTTCTTGACATGAAAAAGCATTAATGAACTGGAAATAAATGAGGAAGCATGAAAATAGTGATGACAACCGTTTCGAAGTTGGATGAGGCGGAGCTACTTTCCAGATCACTTGTGGATAATGGATATTCACCCTGCGTGAACATGATAGAAAATGTTAGTTCTGTATATTTTTGGAAGGGAAAAATAACCCGTGATCAGGAGATAATTCTGCTGATAAAAACAGACATTCCAGAAAATGTGAAACAGTTCATTGAAAAGGAGCATCCATATGAGACTCCTGAAATTATATTTCTGGAAGGGGAAATACCTGACTCTCCTTACGGCACATGGTTCAATGAATATTTTTCGGTAAACAGGCAATAGGAGTTTGTATTTTAGTGCGTGCCCGAATGAAAAATATTTAAATGCAATCAATTATACAGTTTGAAAGTGTTATCATGAGTGGTTCAAAGGATTATGACATAATTGTTGCTGGTGCCGGTCTTGCAGGAATGCTTGCTGCTGCTACTGCTGCAAAGGATGGGGCATCAGTCCTTATGGTAGACAGGAATGATGAAATCAACGTTGGAAGAAAAACTGTATGGGGCTGGACCTGCGGCGATGCTGTTGCAGGGTCCCACATAGATTTTGTAGAGAAGAATACCGGACTCAAGTTTGGGAAGCCTGAACTTGACCTCAGGGTAACAGGGGTTCTTGCTCTTTCTCCGGATCTCAAGACGAAATATCCCTTTGATGGCGTGGGATACTCACTTGACAGGCCTGAGTTTGAGAGGAAATTGCTGAAATATGCCCTGTCCCAGAAGGTTGACTATATGCACAACTTCGAGGTGGATGGCCCCGTGATGGAAGAAAAGAAGATAGTGGGTATTGAAGGAAGGGACCAGGATGGAAAGAAGGTTCAGTTCAGATCAAGAGTTGTTGTTGACTCACTCGGAGTATCCACGGTCATAAGAAGGAAGCTCCCTGAAAATAATTTCATAGACAGGATGGTTGACATCGATGATATTGAGAGCACTGGCAGGTATATTTACCAGTACGAACTTGATCACGAGGACGCAAACTTCTTTGACAGCCAGTATGCACTGATACACCTTAACAATGAACTTGCCCCAGGAGGATACGGATGGGTATTCCCGAAGAGCAACAACAAGGTAAATATCGGGCTTGGAGTCCAGAAGAAGAGCCTGGATATAAGGAACAGGAAATTTGGAAAGAATGACAATCTCCAGACACTTATAGACAATTATGTGAAGTGGCTCCCTGTCTTCAAGAGCCTCAAGATAGATGAGAAGGACAAGAATGGGAAGGGAATATGGTCAGTTCCTGTGAGGAGACAGATGGAGAGCCTTGTTTATGATAACTATATGGGTGCAGGAGACAGCATGACAATGCCAAATCCAATAAGCGCAGGAGGAATTGGCCCTGCACTTCTCTCTGGAATACTTGCCGGTAAGAATGCGGCAAAGGCAATTCACAACAATGACACGTCTGTTTCAGGACTTTGGGGTTATAATCTTGATTTTAACGAAGTGTATGGTTCAAGAACTGCAGGTATGGAGGTGTTCAGAATATATCTTCAATCCTTAAACAACGACATACTGAATTACGGAATGAAGACTTTTCTTACAAGAAAAGAGGCTTCCGATCTAACCCTTGGAATGGTACCTGAACTCTCCCTTACCGAAAAGGCAAAAATGGTCATAAAGGGAATGAAGAACATGTCTGCATTCTCCAATCTTGTGTACACAGTGAAGAAGATGAAGGAAATGAACGAACTCTATGCCAATTATCCAAAAACACCAAAGGAATTCGATTCATTCAAGAAGAAAGTTGTGCACACCATTGAGGAGGCAAAGGAGAAATTCCCGTCCTCTCCTGTATGATTTAAAAATCTGTAGAAACAGATTCACAATATTTTTTTGTCTTTTAAATTGCTATTTTGAGCGTGAGGAGGAGGTAATTTATGGCTGGTTGATTTTTAGAGGAAACAAGTTTTGAAATTGATTATACATCCAATTGATAACGCTTTTACTATTAAGACACACTTCATTTTTCAAAGTATACCAATTGGAGTTATGGTGAAAAAAATGCCTCTTTCTAACTCCGGTTGATATAATAAAATGGGAAAATTTGCTTTCAGATTTCCATATTTGACATTGGTTACGTCCTTGAGATGATATTACAATTTTTTTGAAGAAAAAAGAGAAAAAGCCTCTCCACTCAAGGATCTATCCCGTACTTTTGGAATTTCGTCCGCAATCCCTAAACACAATTGTTTACCTTCATTGAAGTACAAATTACGAAGAATAATATGAATGAAAGTTTCTAAAGGAATAGGTGGATAGTATCCCGAATTTTGTGTAAGAAAAAATGAAATGAATCCATCAACAATGGAAAACTTTCATGAAACATAAAAGGATGCCTCCTTAGAACAACCACAGGAGGCAATGAATAATGGAAGAGTTTGATAAAAAGATATCGGAAATTGTAAGGAAGACAGTGAAGGAGTTCATGGAATCTCTCATGAAGGGAGAGATACAGGCATACCTTGAAGAGAATAACGGATCAAGAAATGGATATTATGAAAGGGATCTTGGAACAAGATACGGAAAGATCAATGATCTGAAAATACCAAGGGATCGAAACAAAGAATTTCAAACAGCTCTATTTGAGAAATACCAGAGAAATGTTGGTATTGATGATCTTGTTGTATCCATGTATTCAAAGGGAATATCAACAAGGAAGATGGCAGAAATACTTGAAGAATTATTCCATAATAAATACAGCAAATCTACAATATCAAGAATAACTGTAAACGCCGATCAAGATTTGTGCAAAATCGCCGGTTTGAAATTGATCCACTTCATATATAGTTTTCATTCCCTTTTCACTCCTTCCTCATTGTTTGTAATGAATTCTTCTTCCTGTCCTTGAGCC
>JAMCUL010000021.1 GCA_023381355.1 Thermoplasmatota archaeon
CAAAAATCTCAAATAAACTGGAAATCGAATGGAAATAAGGAAAAGTATTAAGGCTGGTTGAATGTAATTGTGCGAAGGAACATAAAATACTAAAAATTTTGAAAACGCAACATTTTAATTCGATTTCACAATCTTCATAGAAGTAGTATGGAAGAAAATTTCAATTTGACTATGGTAATTATTCTAGACGAACCAATCGAGCTCTCTGATTTATTTTCCAGATCAATGAAAAATGAAAATGAAAAGTTGAGATTAGATGCTCCGGAAGTGATAATGCCTGGAACACCAACAAATAATTTGATGATAACGCAAGGCCCAATTGGCTTTAGTTTTCCCAAAGTGATAGTGGGCCACAACCTAGTAGTCTTCAACGTGAAGCATAGTGATCGGAAGAGGGGAGCATTCCAAGTGGAATTACGGAATACAAAAGGATTTGATGTATCAGTTGAACTTTATAAAGCAATGTGGCAGTACGTCAAGTCTCTAAATTACGAAAATGTTTACGCATTAGAGATTGTAATTACATTTACTGCAAAATATTCAAAATATCCTAAATTTGAAATGGTAGAAAATTTGGAGACTATGAGAAATCCTAACTTTGCGGGGTTGAGAATAATTGATGGCTATACTGGCTTGAAGGACATGAGAGAGGAATTTATTAGCGAGATAAGGGTGGAATCATTACCGTATATTCCTGCAAAGTCTCAGGTGTCTGCAGTCTACCGTTTTAAAGAATATGAAGAGGACAAACTTCAAAAAATATTTAAGGATATAGAAGGTATGCTTAATTTGATAAGGTGAGAGATATGATATTCACTAATATTCCAATCGAGAACGGAGATTTTCTAAGCGAGCAAGGTGATTTCAATGCTGGCATATCCCATAACGTGCAGGTTTTAGCATCGTCATCAGTGGATTTACTGGAAAATGACAACAATGCAATATATCTTGCAATTCTGGAGAGCTTCTGTGAGAATGGTGATTTCCTTAATATCTCACGATTTCTGGATATGCTCCAAACATATGAACTATTGCAGATTCTATTTTTAGCAATGAAGAGACATCCAGATTACGGTAAACCATCACTGGTTCCGGCCTATTACGAGGATACAGATGAAGTGGCTTACATTAACATTATTTTTGAGAATTGCAACTGGGACGAATGGAAGAACCTTGAACTTGAGATGGATTACATAGAAAATTATACCAGGGGAATTGTGGCCATAGTATGCATCCGCGGTCTTCTCGAGTAACCGATTTAGATCCATCCATATTGCGTTCTAAAATCGATTTAGGCACATCCAATGAAGTTCTGATTAGGAGATATATCAGTATGATGTATATGGCTACCTTCAATTTTTGGTCTGCCATAGAATGTTATATAAATAATGCATCCGGCAAAGGCAGTTCTGGCGAAAAGGATGATTATAAAGAGGCTGATTTTGAAAAATCTATGTTGGGAAGAGGAGTAGACAGAGAAATCATAGTACTTTCTTTATACAGGAACGCCTGTGATCATAGAATAAATAACCCAGCCAATAAGATTGTATTTTCTCCACAACGAAAGACTTACTCTAACCTGCCAATTGACAATAACGAACTTCAAAAAAAGGTTTTTCCAAGTTTCGTTGAGCTTTTAAACTTCCTCAAGACTGAATATAATATCCCTTAAACTTTAAGAAAGAAGTATAATTATATGTATTCATCCAACCACTGACAAAACATTGTCCTGCTATTATTGTGGATGGGAAATTTACCTAAAAAAACCTTAAACTCAGGAGATGTCATCACTATATACCTAAACTCCTCCTTATATGCCTTTAACAGTATATTATCTCCATTATAACTGTCCAGGTGATAAAGGGAGCAGCAAATTAACAGAGATAACCAGGAAACAGAAGGAGATTCTGGAATCAATGGGCATCAAGCCGGAACATGTGCCTGTATTCCTGAAGAGTTAAGGATAGGCTCGTTTAAGAAAAATAATCGTCATCAAGAGGAAACTTTTTTCCAAACTCTTTTGAAGGATTCTATTGTCCTGTCGATGTCCTCCTTTGAATGAACAGCAGAAGGCATGAGTCTTATTCTTGCACTACCCCTCGCAACTGTTGGAAAGACGATTGGAGAAGCAAAAATGTTTTCTTCCTCGTACAGGAGCCTGCTTGTTTCCAGGGCATTCTTCTCACTCCCAAGCAATACAGGTGTTATTGGCGTCTTTGTTTCTGTCAGTTTGAATCCTGCCTCCTTAAGACCACTCTGAAGCCTGTTTGCATTATCCCAGAGTTTTTTGATGAGAGTATCATCCCTCTCCATTATCTCTATAGATTTCAGCACGGAAGCTGCATCTCCTGGATTCAGGCTGCTGCTGAAGAGAAACGGCCTTGCTTTCTGCTTGATAAGATCAATTAATTCCGAAGAACCCGCTACAAATCCACCCATCGATCCAAGTGCCTTGGAGAACGTTCCCATCTCGATCTCAATCTTCCCGGCAAGATTGAAGTGATCAACTATGCCTCTTCCATTCTTTCCCAGCACCCCTTCACCGTGGGCATCATCCACATAGAACATGGTATCATATTTTTCCTTGATTTCTGTTATTTCTGGTACATGTGCAATGTCGCCATCCATGCTGAAAACGCCGTCTGTAACAACCATTGATCTCTTTCCTTCTCTCCTGTGCTCTTTAAGATTCTTTTCAAGGTCCTCATCTGACATATGCCTGTACACATATTTTTTGGCTGAGCTGAGTCTCATCCCATCGATTATGCTTGCATGATTAAGTTCCTCGCTGAATATTACATCTTCCTTACCTACAAGCACAGGAATCGTTCCAAGGTTGGCAAGCAACCCTCCCTGATATACAAGTGCCGCCTCCATGTGCTTGAATTTTGCAACTTTTTCCTCAAGCTTTATATGAATCTCCATTGTTCCTGCAATGGATCTGACAGCACCCGCGCCAACTCCATACTCCGAAATTGCATCAATGGCCGCTTTTCTCACCTCAGGATTGTTTGCAAGTCCAAGATAATTATTTGAGCACATGTTCAGTACGGTCTTTCCCTCAATCCTTACATAGGCACCCTGTGATGTCTCCAGAGTCCTGATTGGTACATACCTTCCCTCATTCTTCAGGCTGTCAATTTCTTTTCTAACCCAGTTCATATCCGTCATGTTTTTATAAAGGGCAACCTCGTAAAAAAATATTGTTAATTGATTTAAAGCCTGAAAAATTACTCCAAAGTGAAATACATCCTCTTGTTTCTCTTGCCCTTGTTCTCTATTTTTTGCAGGAGTATGGTTCCAATTTCTGAAGTATTCCTGACGTGAGTTCCTCCATCCGCCTGCTGGTCAACTCCAACGATTTCAACTATTCTTACAGTTTCAAGTTTTTGAATAAGCTGCCTTCCCGGTTCTGTTCTTGCGAGGTTTTTTATTTTTACAGCCTCCTCACCCGGCATATACTTTACCAGGATTTCATGGTTTTCATTTATAACTGAATTGGTTCTATCAATTACATTCTGGGCTATTTCCTGAGAGAAATTTTCCATGGAAAAATCAACTCTTGCCTTATCGTCATATATCTGACTTCCAGTTATGAGGCCCTCATAATCTGGATTCATATTGACAACGGCGTCGATGAGGTGTATTGCACCATGGTACTTCATGTGAATATACCTTCTTTCCCAGTCAATAAGGCACCTTACCTGACTTTCTATCTCCAGCATCTCCCGATTGTCAACTATATGAAGGACATCATCACCCTCCTTAACCGTATCCCTGACCATGAATTCTCTATTGTTGAAGATTATTTTACCGGAGTCCCCGGGCTGCCCTCCACCGCTTGCATAAAAAACAGTCCTGTCTAGTATTACTCCTTTTTCATTGATTCCAGTGATCCTGGAATCACACTCTTTTAAATATGCGTCGTTCAGATAGAGTTTCTCTGTCATGTTTTTGTATCAATTAATCATATTTTAGTATTCACAGATTCATAATTTCATTGTGTCACTATTCCAGTCTCAATCTTTTTGTTTGGTGGCTTTTCCCTTAAATCACAATCTCCAACGTTTGTGTTCTATGGATTTAAAGATAGAGCATTATGGCAATATCTCAGTGTTAAGAATATGACCAATAGGTAAAGCCTGTCATAATCATCTGGGCATTTCCATTTAAACCGGATTTGAAAAGGCCTGATGAAATGAACAGAGTGAGTCCCAATAATCATTAAAAACTATAAAGCATTACACTGATACGAAAAGTTTCATTGACAGATCTTTCGAATATATAATTGGCATATTTGCCATAATTTTCCCACTTTTACCTGCATACATAATTTCCAGGATGGTAGCAAGAAGCAGGTATGCATATGGGTTTATTCCAATCAACATTGGGATTTCATTTGGAATGTTCTATATCATTGGATTATTCTATAAAATAAGCAGCATGGGTTTTCTTTACTACGGCGTGATCCCATTCTCCTTATTTTTCGCACCACTGATGCTTTACGTTATGCTAAGGAGAAGAAAGAACTCTTTTTCAGTGGGCGAATGGTCAGTTTATAAGGCGCTTATGAATCATAAGGCAATCTACATATCTTCCATTATCTTTTATATTTTCTCCATTTTCTTTTTGGAATCATACAGCTTTACTATCCCGTCTGCGGTCTCAAATGATATTTTTTATATTTTTACCGGAGCACTTACAGCCTATTATCTCATAGTGGGGTTTGGCATAGCAGGTGTAGGTATGGAGATTAAAAAGAAGAGAAAATCACTTGAGAACATGTCAGATCAGAAATGATTTTCATTGCTTCTCATGCCGATAATTTTCCTGTCCAGACCCATATTGACAACAAAATTTGGCTCATCGACTATCTCTCTTATGGACAGATTTCCTGCAACACTTAACAAAATGTAGGATTCTTCTTCACTGAATCCAAATTCGCACAAGTAAGAGATCATTGATTCAACGGCCTCAACCGAGGCATTATGAAGATCATTACTAATCCCTGATGTAAAAACAAAGTCTCCCTTTACTGTATCTTGGGAAAAAATCACTGGCGAGTTCGTCCGTTTTCTCAATATTTTAAATCTTACGTCTATTTCCATATCGGTTTCAATTGCAGTACCACAAATTTCTCCATCTCCCTGATGTCCATGAGGGTCTCCAAATGATACCATTGCACCCTCAACATTGACAGGAAGAATTATCCTGCTTCCTATCCCTATCATCCTGTTATCCATGTTTCCACCAAAGTGCTGTGGTGGTATCATCCCGTATTCCCCTTCCGAGGGAGAAGTGCCAATTACTCCAAGAAATGGAACATCCGGTATTTTAATGCCTCTCAAAAACTCCTCATCATCGCACCTCCAGAAGTTTTCAATCTTACTCCATGTTATGACTCTCTCCCCGTACCTGTTTTTGAGGAGTCCAAAATCATTAATTATTGCGCTCCATCCCTCATTTCCCGACTTGATGTCAAGTATTTCTATTTCTATCGAGTCCCCCGGTTCCGATCCAGCTATGTAAATTGGTCCAACAGCACCATCAAAGAGTGATGGATCGATCTTACTGAGGTCGGAAGAACTCATACCTCTTTTTATCTGATTTATTGACGAATCCGGGATTTTGATTCTCACTACCTCTTCTTCTTCTGTTTTTGCTATAGGTTTGTTTGATGATGTCCATTTGAAATGCAGGTTTTCTTTAAGATTTCCATCGATCATTGGTGTTTAAAGACGATTTACTATAATAATTGTTGTTCTCTCCAGTTAATTGCGGATCTTTCATTGGTTTCTTATATTACATGAACTTAAGTATCGTTTCTCAAAGATCGGTCTTCGAATGTTCCAGATTATTTTATACATTTTATTAACCTTAATGCAATCTCGAAACATGAGTTTTACTGCAGTGAAATTGAAGATTGCAGCAATATTTGCAGGAATTGCAATAGCACTCCTGGCAGCCCTCATAATTCTTGGTGTCTCCTACTATTTCTTTGGCGTTCTTCCAACATCTGGCTTCTTTTTTCTCATAATAGTAATGGTTCTTGTCATGGACATAATCCAGTACGCTATTTCACCCTATATAATTTCAAGGATTTATCATCTCAAGCCTGTTAGCAGGGACGATATGTCAATGGCATGGCTTTATGTGTCCCTTGAAAAGGTCTGCAACCTGAACAATCAGAAGGTACCCATGCTGTTTATAGCCGATACTGATATGCCCAACGCATTTGCATTTGGATCCATAATATCTGGTAGAAGGATGGCTATCACCAAGGGTCTTCTCAAAATCCTGAACAAGGATGAAATAGAAGCAGTAATGGGTCACGAGATAGGGCATCTAAAGCATCATGATGTCGCACTTCTACTTGCAATTGGCCTTATTCCCACAATACTATTTTACTTTGGATACACAATGCTCTTTGGCTCCGGCAGGAGAAATGGAGGAAGCATAATTCTAGTTGCAATCGGTCTTGTTGCAGTGAGTTTTATCTTTAATATTATGATACTTGGGGTAAACAGAATGAGAGAATCCTATGCAGACCTGAACTCAGCATTGACAATTCCAGGTGCTACGGATAGCCTGCAGACAGCTCTTGCAAAAATTGTTGCTTATAGTGGTGGTAATCCGAGAAACCGTGGGTTCAGGAGAAAGTCAACAACCTCGTCCATTTCCAGTATGCTCATGTTTTCAGGCGACAATGATGTAAAGGCCTATGACCATATTGCCCTGCTGGAAAGCTGGAAAAGGAAGAAAGTAAGGGTCAAGGACAGCATATTCAGTGATCATCCCCACCCGGCCAAGAGGATTCAGAATCTTGAGAAGATAAAGCAGGAAAACCAGTCCAAGGGAATTCTATAGATCATTTTTTCAAGAAAATCAAATTATATCCCGGTATTTTCACACACTCTGATTCAATTAGAGAAATTAATTTATATTAAAATGCAATCCTTCTTTTTAGAGCCAAATGAATACTACAAAGTTTATGCTTGAAAATTTTTTCTTTGTGGTAGATTCTTTCAGAATTAAATCAGGAGGGTGCCTGAATTGAGGAGATACCTTCTCCTCGAGGATGGTGATTCCTTTGAGGGGAAGGCGTTCGGGGCGTCTGTTGAAAAACATGGAGATCTGATTTTCACAACATCTGCAACAGGATATTATGAGGCAATGACAGATCCTTCATATGCGGGACAGATAATGGTCTTTTCATTCCCCTCAATATTTTACTATGAATTCTGGAAGGATAAACCACAGAGCGATGGAATCAAGGCTGAAGGTATAATCGTCAAGGATACAATGTTTCCTCAGGGAAGAGGTTTTGCTTCAATTGACGGACTGATGAGGCATCAGGGAGTGCCAGGAATTTACGGCATTGATACAAGGAGGCTGGTCAAAAAAATCCGTGATTCAGGGAATATACGAGGAATCATAACCGATGACCCGGAGAATCATTCCAGTTTCAAAGATCATCCAACACGGAATCTCATAAGGGAAGTCACAAAAAGATCGGAAATAATTCTTAATAAAGGCATGGACAGGAAGATTCTTTTTGTGGACCTGGGTTCAAAGATAGACCTTCTTGAAAAGGTATCTTCAATGGGTGAAACACATGTGATAAACCTGGATTCAAGAGTCAGATCCCTTTCCGACTATGATCTAATATTCATATCAAACGGACCGGGTGATCCTTCAGATGCAAGTCTGTCATCCATTTATAATATGATTAAAAAGGCGGAGGGAAACATTCCAGTGGCAGGAGTATGCATGGGTAATCAGGTAATTGCAGGAGCTCTTGGTGCGAGTATTGAAAGGATGACCTTCGGTCACCATGGGATTAACCATGCAGTATCGGATAGAAGAAATATATTCATCACGTCTCACAATCATAATTTCAGGGTTTCAGAGGAAAGTCTCAGAAATACGGGATTAAAACCGGTTCAGTGGGATCTTAATGATGGGACCGTGGAAATGATTGAGAATATGGAAAAATCAATACTGTCCATTCAGTACCACCCGGAAGGATCACCGGGACCTGTGGATCCATCAGGTTTTTTCAGGAAAGTGGAGGAAATGTTCAATGCAATCAGGAACTGAAAGAAGGGTTCTTGTAATAGGTTCAGGACCTGTGGTGATAGGTCAGGCAGCTGAATTTGATTATGCAGGATCACAGGCATGCAGAATATTGAAGGAACTGGGTTTCTATACTGTTCTCTTAAATTCAAATCCTGCGACCATCCAGACGGATTGGGAAACAGCAGACATGGTCTATATCAAAACTATAAACCTGAAAAATGCCACCGAAATAATCCGGGAAGAAAAGATCAATGGTATAGTTCCAGGAATGGCCGGCCAAACAGGTCTTAACATACTTCTGGAACTTTATGATTCAGGTGTTTTGGACAAGTATAATGTGGAAATTATGGGAACACCACCTGAAGGAATAAGGATGGCAGAGGACAGGGTAAAGTTTCACGAGGCCATGGTCAGTAACGGCATCAAAGTACCGGAATCCAGAATAATTCACAGGGAAAAATGGGAGGAGGAACTGGAGGATGTCAATTTTTACCCATTT
Source organism: Thermoplasmatota archaeon (assembly GCA_023381355.1). Classification (GTDB taxonomy): domain Archaea; phylum Thermoplasmatota; class Thermoplasmata; order Thermoplasmatales; family Thermoplasmataceae; genus Cuniculiplasma. The sequence goes on from JAMCUL010000021.1 coordinate 8,579, forward strand.
ATTGCGCGGACATCATTTACACTTGGAGGGAAATCAGGAAAGATACTGGAAAATAAGGATAAAGCAAGAGTTTTCTTTAATTCTATATTCAAAAACGATTCAGTGGCACAGATAGAAATAGAAAGATCGCTCCAGGGACTCATAGAGATGGAATACGAAGTTATGAGGGATATTGCGGGGAATTCCATAATGGTATGCAATATGGAAAACCTCGACCCAATGGGAGTCCATACCGGGGAAAGTGTGGTTGTAACTCCTTCCCTGACGATCCCTGACAGGCTCCATCAGGAAATGCGAAGGCAGGCTCTTGAAATCGCAGAAATATTGCTGATCAGGGGTGCCTGTAATGTTCAGTTTGCTGTTAACCCAAACACCTACGAAATATATGCCATAGAGGCAAATCCAAGAACATCACGATCATCTGCGCTTGCCTCCAAGGCAACAGGATACCCCATAGCAAAAATAGCAACATACATAATATGCGGATATTCACTCAACGAAATAAAAAATCCGATTACTGGAAACACGTCAGCTGCATTCGAGCCTTCCCAGGATTACGTGACCGTAAAAATACCTTTATGGCCTGACACGAAATTTCCTGAGGATATGAACATAGGAGTATCAATGAAATCCGTCGGAGAGACGATGGGAATCGGGAGAAACTTCGAGGAGGCCTTTCTGAAGGCTGTTGTATCCCTGGAAACCGATCTCTCACAGTACTTCAATGGGGCCATTTCCATGGAGGAGGTCATAGGAAATCTCTCTCATCCAAACAGCAGGAGATTTACTCATATAATTTCAGCTATTATTAAGGGAATGGATATAAACGAGATCAGCAGAATGACAGGGTGGTCTGCCGAGATATTATCAAAAATTGATGGGATTTTAAATAAAATTAACGGGAAAAGGGAAAATGAAATATGGAACAATCTGAAGGAATATAAAGAAATGGGAATACCTGACAGAATAATATCATGGATAACAGGTAGAAGCGAAAAGGAAATTCTTGATTATAGAATCAGGAATGGAATATTGCCCACTATAAAAACGATCGACTCATCATCGGGTGAATACAGATCAGAAACGAGGTATGCTTATTCTACATATGGAGAGGCTGACGATATTGAACCCGCATCAACGGAATCAGTTCTTATAATGGGTGCTGGCCCCAATAGAATTGCGCAGGGTCTTGAGTTTGACTATAGTTCTGTAAAGGCTGTGAAGGAAATAAGAAGAATGGGTATGAGTGCAATTATGATAAATTCAAACCCTGAAACAGTATCCACGGACTTTGACACTTCGGATGAACTCTATTTTGACCCATTGGTGCCTGAATATGTTTGTGGAATAATCTTGAAGAGGAAGGCAAAAGGGATCATTATACAGTTCTCAGGTCAGACTGGACAGAACATGGCATCCATAATCAATGAGGTTCTGGGAAGAAGCGTAATTCTTGGTACATCATCAGAATCAATAGAAGAAATTGAAAATAGGGATCTTTTTTCAACCTATCTGAAGGAGAAATCAATTTTGCAGCCTGAATGGATTTCGGCTCACAATGGTCACGAGATAGAGAAGTCAGCAGATTCAATTGGTTTGCCAGTTATAGTGAGATCAAGTTTCATAATTGGTGGTTCGTTCTTTAAGATCATCAGGAGCAGGGAAGAACTCTCAAATTACGTAAGGCTGGCTTCCACTGGAAATTATCATGTTTCCAGATACATTGAAGATGCAAGGGAATTTGACCTTGATTTCATCAGCAATGGGAAGGAGATCCAGGTGTGTGGAATAATGGAACACCTTGAAGAGGCGGGTGTTCACTCAGGTGATGCCATCTCCATAATGGGAAGAGGAATCCCGGAGGAATGGATATCTGAAAGAGCTATAGCAATTGCAAGGACGATCGCGATTCATTTCGGGATCTCAGGATTTGGCAACCTGCAGTTTATGGAAAGGAGAGGGGAGATTTACATAATCGAGATGAATGCCAGGGCGAGCAGGACTATTCCGATCATAAGCAAGTTCACGGGTATAAACTGGGTAGGCCTTGGAATAGATGCAATAATGACGGGAAGAATGAAGATTGAGAAACCCCAATACAGCGGTTTCTGTGCAAAAATACCGGTATTTCCATTTGACAGGTTTGAGAATTTCTCCTTGAGCCTGGGACCTGAAATGAGATCAACAGGAGAGGCTATGGTACTCGGTTCAACAATAGAGGAACTGAGGGAGAAAATGAAGGAAGAGATTGGATATGGAGGAAGATTCATTCTTTATTCAGGAGGGAAATTTGAATTCCATGATGAAGGTAACATCATAGGCATTAACAGGGCACAGGTTTCTTCGATCATAAGGGATCAGGGGAGGAACATTACTTATTTCGAAACAGATCTTGCAGATGAAGGAATCAGGGGAATGTGCTATGAAAGGAAGATTCCAGTCATTCAGGGAAAACGCGCATTTGATTTTTTCAACGGGCAATCAGTATTCCTGAATAATTGAATCATTTAAAGCGGCTGATCACAATTTATGATTTACTTCTGATGAATTTTTGAACAAGGCGGTGACACCCACTGGAAATTCTATTCAATTGGGGTCAACAAATTGCAAGGGCTGTTCATAGATGTAACATAATATATAGCAAATAGGACAACTCTGGCTCAAGCCATATCATTCCAGAGATTATCACCATCATTGACTCAGTAGACATAATGAAATGGTCCCGGAAGAAAAATGAATAGATTATGGCTCAAACCAACACACAAACCACGCTTTCCCGAAAAATCATATCTATTCATGATTTTGTCGACTTAGCCAGACCCGCATCGCTATATTCATCATCCTGTAGTATTCCCTTCAGTAATTTGCCTATTGCATACACGGTGAGGTATGACGCAGCAAAAACAAATATTCCAACAACGATCACTGCAAAAATCTCAAGACCAAGCTGATGCAAGGCTGCGATTCCACCATCAAACAGTATCCCATTGGGAAGGTTTGGTGATCCTGACGCACTTGCAAATGAGGTTTGAGTGAAGAAGCCGATCATGAGAAGACCAAAGATACCCCCAACCATATGGCCTGGGAGAATCCCTACTGGGTCACTGTACCATTTTGGCCTGGACAACAGTTTTTCAGCATACACAAATATAGGCCCACTGATTAAACCCAGAATGACTGCACTTCCAGGGCTGACATATCCTGCGAGAGGGGTTATAACTATAAGTCCCATCAATACGCCATTTACACCGTAAGTCAATCCTGGGTCCTGTTTTGAAATTAGGTATTTTGTCCCCATAGTTGAAACCATTGCAGATGCCGCTGCCAGGAATGTTGTGATTACCACTATGATCGTCTCAGTGGTGAATGCAAGCTCGCTTCCAGGATTGAATCCAAACCATCCTACCCAGAGAAGAATGATTGCAAGAGCCAGCCAGCCGGAGTTCACGCTTGCATGCTCTCTTTTCGTTTCTGTCAACCCCTTTTTCTTTTCTTCCTGCCATATCCGAACCAGTATGGCAAGCGCTGCAAATCCCGCAGCGCCGTGAACCACCAGGCCACCGGCAAAGTCACGTACTCCCATCATGTATAACCATCCAGTCGGGTTCCAGATCCATGCGGCTGGAATTGTATATATAAATATGAAGTACGCAATTGAGAATAAGACAAAGGCTGACATCTTAATCTTTCTAAGAACTACAACGCCAACCAGTGCGAGGGTTACTGAGGCGAAGGCTGTTTCAAATAAAAAGTAGGTTCCTGTGGATAGACCGGTATTGAAATAATTTTTTCCGGTAAGCCAGAAGACACCAGTGAGTCCACCAGAAAGATTTGTAGAAAAGAGCCCAAGGAAAACATTGCTATAAAAAGGATTTCCAATCACGCCATCAATAGTGGGTGCAAAGGCAATATTAAATCCAATCAGGCCCATAAAGAACAGGGAGAGCCCTGTTATTATTAGAGTCTTATACAAACTTCTGTCAATCTTGTGATTGAGTTCTCCAATTTCAAGGAAACCTACAGAAATAGTCATGGTGAATACAAGCAAGCCGGCGAGTAAAATCCAGAGATTATTAATTAAATTAGGTTGCATTAGATGCACTTATTGGGGGATGTATGAACCGTATTTTAATACTCGTTGCATATATATAGAGTTACTCAATTTATAATTACACAAATTTAAAATTAAAATTGAGATGATATGTGATAAAGTTTCTTAATTCAAATCTTAACTATAACCATTGAAATAAATTTCGTAAGTACCTCTTCTCTTAAAGGATCAGGATAATGAAATGGAATCGAAGATGTTTGCTTTCAATCAGATCTTTAAATAAAACATCAGGGCATTGAAAATAAAGATTCAATGGCAAAAATTATCAGTCTCTGCGATATAAACCATCCTCAAGAATATTACAAATATCTTGTGATGGAATTGAGCAGGTACTCAATGAATATAAAAGGCTCTTCCTTAAATATCCATAATTTATTTTACTTTATCACGACCATGCTTTAGAGGATTTCTAACAACCTCTTAGAAAACACCGTGACATTTATTCATGAAAGACGCATGTTACTGTATGAGTGATCTGCTTGATCATGCATTGAAGGAAAAATACAATTCAATGAAGATAAATGATCCCTTATTATTTGTAAAGAATGCCAAATATTCCTGTAAAGATCATGATCAAGGTCCTTTTTCAGAGCATGTTCAATATGGTTGATGAATTGGCGTTTACATTTATGAGATTTTTTCAGATCGTCTTCTGGTGTCTTCTTCCCTATCCTGTATATCTCCTTCTTGGCTACAAAACTATAAGGCCTAAAAGAATGAAAATGTTAGTGAATAACTATTTATAATAGAATAACTATTATATAGAATTACAGTTTACTATTTGTAATGAGATATACTAATACAACCAAAGTAAATGATGATATGAAAACACATCTTAAGGGTTTGAGCATCTTCATTTTGATTTTCATGCCTGGCCTTTCTTTTTCATATGCTGTTGATTATGGTCGTCAAGGTAATCTCAACACTGAAACCTATAAATATCCCGGAGAGAATGTTAAATTCACAGGAAATATGGTAAGTCTGGGTTTTGGGGAATACAGTTTTCCTGTATCTGGAATATCTACAAAATAAGAACAACTGGAATAGGAGTAGTTGGAACTCCCTATACTTCAGGAAATTTGAATAATTTCATGACGCCAGTAGGATTTAATAGATACAGTTCAAGAAGAATCTGCAATCCTATAGAGAATGCAGCTGTACTAACCCAGTATAATGGAAGTGTTAGAATGTCTGAAATATATTCCTTCGAAAACGGGTGCATAAATTCATATCTTTCATTCAAGAACACTGGAAATAAAACAGCTGTCTTTGAGGTCATTTTCTCAATAATTTCCAATTCCGGAATAAACGCAGTCACAGAAGGTTTCAATTACAATTGCTTCTCAATGAAAAATATAGGGGACAGTTCCCGTATCATCCCATCCACTTCCATGTACATTCAAACAGGAAACCTTACAGTTTCATGGTATGGTGAAGAGTCAATATATCACGGGGGAATTATAAGCAGGAGCAATAATGGGAACAGGATTTCCATACCTTTTGGTCCCATCTCCCTTTCACCAGATTCATCATATTCCTTAGATCCAGCAATTTCACCTTCACCAATGAGAATTATTGGAACTCCCCCAGGTGGAGGATGTTGCATAAAGGAATTGCCAAGTATTTCCAATTTCCATAATCTGACATCCCCATATTTGGGTCCTGGTGAGTATTATTCATTCAAGGGGTATGTGAATATAAATGGGAAGATTGATGGTGCTTATCCATCTACATATGTTGGCTATGCAGAAAAATACATCAATTCAAAATACTGGAGTTATTATGGAATGAAAACAATAAGATCAAATCAATGCGTGGAATTGAATGTACCATACAGGGATCTTATAAATGCAAGGTGTATAAGGATGATAGCTTTCAATTTGTTTGGAATCAAAGAGGATCAGAAGAAAGTTCACGTGTATACTGCCTTAATCTCGCCAGTGAACAGGACAATCGAAATATACAATTCCACAGGATTCGCTGTTGGCGCATATAATATGGCACTTGGACCTTTTGGTCCGGGAAAGATCCCGGATAATTATACTTATCCTAATAACCTGCCAACTTGTGCAAGCATAGGCAATCAGGAATTCGAAACAACAGTATCATACCTAAATTCGAGCATTTCACCAAATTATTTCTTCATGTCTCCTAACAGCCTTTCAGAAAGTGTATGCGCAGAAACCAATATCAGTCAGAATTACAATCCACTTCTTATTGATGGGTATTCCTTATGTGCAGGATCCCAAAAATATTCCAATGGTGAGGTTAATAGCTTAAAGGAACTTATAGAATCAGGTTTCGACACGTTGCTTACATCTCTATCGGCAGCTTTGCCAGAATATGCCATTTTGTACAGTATAATAAGTTCGATCATTCAATATGTGGAGAGCAATTATTTCTATCCATCCGACAGATATACAAGTGCTGAAAATTACGGGAACTATATCTCTGCCAGTTACAGCTATAACATCGTATATTCCAATTGTGCCCAGAGGGAAAGGCATTTCTGGGGTATAAGCACTGGACCAGATTATATAGAGGATATTCCCAACAATTGCGAATATTATAATTTTACCACGTATCTTATGTATTCCGTTTCAATGACACTACCTGGATTTATTAATGAACCGACTGACTGTGGGCATTCTGAGTATATTCCATTTTCAATAAGTTTGTCATATACCTTAATGGGTTATTATCGGGTGTCTTTTCATGAATAAGAAAACAAAGAAAATAATTGCCATACTAATTGCTTCAATAATTCTGGTCAGCTACATCGCGTATTCAGATATTCTTGCCTCAGAAAATCCAAATAATGTACACGTTAAGGTTCTTACTGCAAAACAGATACTAAGTCTATACCATTTTGATAACTACAGAAGTTATTCATACGTAAATCAGTCAACTTTAATTACGAATGGCGGTTTTTACTGTGCCTATTCGCGTATATTCATATGCAATAACACATCAATCCCCGGGTCTAGTGGACAGGTGGCTTTTTTCATTGATAGGATGAGTATTTTTAATAATGTCTCATTGATGGAAAAATTTATGCCCTGCCCACCAGCAGACATGGCTTCTGGAAAATGGAACGGTTCCGTTGATTTTACATTTTATGTTAATAAATGTCTTACGAACTCAAGTTTTGTAGAAAAAAATTACAACAATCTCCATTTCTTCCTCCATTTTTACGCAGTCAACGGAACAAGAGAGGCTTGTTTTGAGATGCCTGGTTCTATGATTCAGATATATACAGTATATGCAAAACTGGCAGAAGTTATGCTCAAAAGCGTAAAGAATTCTGAATTATATCCATTTTCCATAAGTTCCTCATATACATTAATGGCCTATTATCCGGTGGCTTTCTATGAATAAAAAAAATAAGAAGATTATGGCAATTCTGGTTGCCTCCATAATTTTTATCAGTTACATTACCTATTCGGAAATTCTCTCCTATGACAGATCAGCGAGAGTAGAACCAAAGATGCTGACAGAGAAACAGATGCTGGATATTTTTGGTATTCATAATTACACAATCTGCTGGTACAGAAATTCATCAAATTTTTCAGTAACTTCAGAATACGCTTTTGCATGTACTGGCTTGGATTCATTAGCTAATTTAACAACTAATCCTCAGACGCGGTGCCTTTTTTCATTTTCTGATGCTCTGTATATTTATAAAAACCAAACAAACCCATTCAGTAATTACAAGGATCATAGATATATGATCTGGTATTCCCCTATTTATTATACGCATTATGAAGTGAATGGAAGTGTCAATTTTACTTTTTACGTACCAGAAATATTAAATTCATCATACAATCCAAACAAGTGTGGAAATATAACGCTTGATTTAGAGCTTCCCTTGGCGGCTCTCAATTTCACGCTATCTGACGGATATAAATTGATCATTCTTTCTGTCCCATTTATTTTAACAAAAAGCATACAAGAGAACTTCGCCCTCTATGCAGGTGTTGCTCAAAATATTTTCTTAAGTGTAAAGGGTGTAAGCTATGAAAGTGTAAAACAACAGGAGGGGTTATTCATTTAATTCTTTAACCTCTATAATGCCATATTTATTAACCCAGATATATAGTAGTCCAAATGATAGGCAGGGCATCTCATTGTGTTAATTTCTGTAATGGTTATGTCTGTTATTGTAAACGCCGGTTCATAATTGTGCATTTTCGCCGGAATAAAAGTGATCCAGATCGCCGGTTTAATTTTGATCCATTTGTGTATGCAGAAGGGGATCATTATTGTACGGGCTGGAGGTGTGGAGA
>JAMCUL010000022.1 GCA_023381355.1 Thermoplasmatota archaeon
ATATGGGAATGATAATGAAACTCGAAGAGGTATTGAAATAATAGTGCACCCACAATGATGATTTAGAAAAATAGGCTGAAAATCATATTGGGAAATATACAAAAATAAAATAGATGTAAAGTCACGTATATTTCATTGTGAAAATTAACTGAATTATGCACTAAAAAAAGTTTCGTTTTTAATAGAAAAAAACTTATACTGACATTCATTACCTAAAAGCCATTGATTTATATGAATTATACTAAATTCGAAAAAGCAAGGATAATTGGTGCCAGATCTTTACAGATTTCTATGGGTGCTCCAGTTATCATAGATGTACCGAGAACAGTCATTGATCCGGTCGACATTGCAATGCTTGAGTTCGATAAAAATGTCCTTCCAATCACGATAAAATCTTGATAAATTTTTTTTGAATTTCCAGTAAAAATAATTTGGACCAGTTCACCTGATCTGGGATTTCCCTTCAACCTTCTCATCAATGTAGACCCTTTTTCCGTTTGCAGTCATGTACAATCTATCTCTTCCGATTACAGCTGTTGGGTAAAGCCCCTCATTATCTGCTTTCAGATCATATCTCTTGAGATCGTCTATCGAAATTTTTCCCTCGCCTGAATACCTGTGTTCCCCGATCAGAACCTCTGTGCCTTCCTTCTCATCTGAGGTAAGAAGATGCGCTCCCCTTGAATCCTGCGCTGCAAGAAGCATCCCCTGGGACTCTATGCCCCTGATCTTTGAATGCTTCAGATTTTTCACGACGATAATCTTCTTTCCCTCCAGATCCTTGAGATCGTAATACTTCTTTATGCCTGCAACCAGATCTATTACATTGAATCCCAGATCAACCTTAAGGTGAAGCAGGGAATCTGCATTGGGGTGGTTTTCAGCCATTATGATTTTACCAACAACAAGATTGAGCTCATTTCCCTCTTCCTCCTCGATCTCAATCTTTTTGAAAACAGGCCCTGTATTCCGGATGGAAAACGTGCATACTTCCTCGAGGTGTTTCAATGGGAGATCAGGCATATTAACACCGTGCAATGAATCCCAGACTCTTTCTGCCCCAGATGGGACGAATGGGTATATTGTCACCGTCAGGTATTCTATTGCTTTCAATGAATGCCATATCCTTGCTGATACCTTCGGATCATGGTTTTTTACCATATCCCAGGGCTTGGCGTCATTGAAATATGAATTCACGCTTTTTACAGCCTCAAGCCATAGAGATATTGCCCGCCTGAATTCGAGCCTTTCCATTGCTTCCAGGTACGATGACAGAAACTTTGTGAGACCTGCCTCCAACGTACTATCCAGATCATCGCCTTCACCATATTCAGGATGTATTCCCTTTCCTTCTGCAAATGATATGACCCTGTTTACGAGATTGCCATACTTCCCATTAAGCTCCGAATTTACCTTTTCCTTCATTTCATTCAGAGTGAAGTCCGAATCGGATGATTCAGGAAGGATGGATGAAAGATAAAAACGAAGGGAATCCTTGTCGACTATTTTCAGGATGTCATCCACAGAATATCCTATGCCTCTCGACTTGGAGAATTTCTGCCCGTTAAACCTCAGGTATTCATTTGCGTCTACTCTCTCTGGAAGTGGGTATTTTCCAGATGCCATATGCATTGCCGGGAGAAGTATTGCATGGAAGAATATGTTGTCCTTTCCAAGGAAATAGAATGTATGCCCTCCTGAATACATGTTAAGCCAGTAATCACTTTCACCCTTTTCCCGGGAATATTTCCTCGCAAATGAAAGATATCCGAGAAGAGCCTCGAACCAGACATAAATACGTTTTCCCTCCATGCCTTCCATTGGTGCGGGAACGCCCCAATCGATATCCCTTGTTATGGCACGATCTTTCAGGCCACCCTGTATCATGTTGAGTGAGAATGATCTCACATTTTCCCTCCATTCCTTTTTCCCCTCAAGCCATTCTCTTATTCTTCCCTCCAGCTTACTTGCAAGGAAGAATACATGATCAGTTTCCCTGAACTCGGCAGGAGAGCCACAGATAGCACACCTGGGATTTATAAGGTCCTGAGGATCGTTCGTTCGTCCACATTCGTCACACTGGTCTCCCCTGGCATTTTCATATCCGCACCTCGGGCAGGTCCCGTTCACGTACCTGTCAGGAAGGAATCTGCCTTCATTCGGGCAGTATGCGGAGATCATTTTTCTTTTTTCCAGATAACCTGATTTTTCAAGGTCCCTGAAGAAATCTTCCACGAATTCAGAATGTTCAGGATCCGTAGTTCTCCCGAAATAGTCGAAGAATATGTCAATGCTTTCCATGGTCTTCCTGTGTTCCCTGTGATACTTCTCAACTATCTCCTTCGGTGATACCTTCTCCTTCTCTGCCTGGATTGAGATGGGAGTCCCGTATTCGTCACTCCCGCAGATAAACATCACCTCATTACCTATCATCCTCTGGTACCTGTTGAATATATCACCTGACAGGTATGCGCCTGCAATATGCCCTATATGTAGAGGGCCGTTTGCATATGGAAGTGCGCAGTTAATAACAACTTTCCTGTTCATGTTAGACACCGCAGAGGAAGGATAGTCTTCTTTCTACCTTATCTCTTTCCATGCCTTCAAAGAAGAAACCTATCCTTGGGCCCTTCTCCTTTCCAATCATGGATCTGTATATTGCAACAAAGCCCTCTGATGGCGGGATTCCGGATTCCTGGATTGCATTCCTGGCAGCCTCATGTATTGCATCTGCCTTCCACTCCCCAAGTGATCTTATATTTTCAAGAAGGTTGCATATAACCTTTTTCCCCTTTTCATCCAGGGTGACAGGAGATTTCTCGTCCAGGACATGAAATCTTGAAGATTCAGGAGCATATCTCTCAACCCAGTATCTTGCCTGGTTTATTCTTGCTTGAAGTATATTCTCTGGATACCTCTTTCCACTCCTCTCCAGTACATTCCTGATCTGTTCATTGTTCATGTAAATCTGTACCAGAGTAGTCAGATGGCGGTAATCAGGCATATTATCCATTGATTTCCCCGCAGATGAGATGCTGAGAAGTGTCTTCTGATCCTCGTCCAGCCGGTTTTCACTGTTCATCTTGAGAAGCCTCTCAAACTCATCCATGAGGTTCAGGAATCCGGCTTCAGGATCAAACTCTATATGTCTTGATGGTGGAACCCGGGCCATCATGTACCTCACTATTTCTGGAGGAGCAAAGTCGAGTATCTCGGTTGCAGGGATGTTCACTCCAGTTGATGAGTGCATTGCTCCCTTTCCCTTGAGCAGGATCCTTTCAAACATCTGTGGAAGTGGAGCCGGATAATCGAAAATCTTTTCACTTATGGCCTTCCCCGTGTCATATGAACCCCCCTGTGTTCCATGATCCTTTCCAAATGGCTCAATCGTGACACTGAGGATCTTCCATTTCGCAGGCCACTCGAGTCTCCATGGAAGCTTTCCCTCATCCCTGTAAATATTGCTCTTTCCCTCATTTCCACAGCTGCATCTGTAATACACATATCCATCGGAATAATCATATGCCACTGCACTGTTTATCCTTCCACATCTGCTGCATTTTGGGTTGTATGGGAACCAGTTTTCCTCAAGCTCCCTCCCCGAGATTTCCTGGAGAATATCCCGGACTTCCATCCTTCGTTCAATTATCGTTTTTATGATGTCCCCAAATTTTCCCTCAGCATACAGCTGCCCTGTCCTTATAATCTCAGGTTTTACATCCAGAGATTCGATTGACTTCAGGAATGGTGCGAGAAAATATTCAGAATAGGACTGGTTTCCTTCCGGAGCAGGAATATCCCGTAGCGGTTTCCCGACATGCGCAGAATATGTTTCAGGAAGAAATGGATAAACCTTCCTGAGAGGGTCTATGTCATCGCAGAGATAAATGAAAGAAGCATCCTTTCCAGACAGGAGAAGTGATTTGTAGATTATTTCCCCGGTTAATATTTCCCTGAGATTCCCGAGATGTATTGGACCAGATGGCGATATTCCAGTGGAAACTTTCTGCTTTCCCTCCTGGTTCCTTACCAGTGAAAGACCCCAGTACATGGTTACTCTCTTCCAATAAGAGAGGCCCTGAACAGTGATCTGATCCTTACACCATCAAGCTCGTCATCCTGCATCTTTGATGCCAGGACCACCACGAGTTTAACCTCCCCTCCTTCATCCCTCACGTCCCTTATTGTTCTTCTGAGAGTTTCACCTGTGCTGGACACATCATCGATTATGACGACTTTCTTGTTCTTAACGCTCGCAAAATTGCTGCTGAAATAGCCATCCTTCCTTGAAGGATGCGGCCTGTAAACAATGAGTTCCCTGTCCATGAAATATGAGGCCATTGTTGCATATGGAATACCGTTCACGGTTATGCCCAGAATTGAATCAACGTCAAATTCTCCGACTGCAGATTCCTCCTCAATTATATCACATATTACCTGTGCTATTGAGGCTATCCTTCCTCCGTATACGCCGATACTCCTCCAGCCTATCTTAACATCCTGAACATTCTTTTGCTTGGTAAATTCTCTGCTGAGAAGCCATGTCACTGTATTAACTGAGAGATGGAGCTCGGTTGATATCTCTTTATCTGACATGCCCTTACTCTTCAATTCCACTGCTTTTTTATACAATTCTTCAAGGCTGTACATGTTTATACATAACTCAAATTTCTCAGGCGTATTATAATTTATCCTTTTCGTTTTTTGCTGTTCTATTGTTTAATAGAACCTGAAATGACTAAGGTATCTTTTCTTCATCCCCCATGATTCTCTCTAGGGATGCCTTAATTCTCCTGGCCTGATCCTCCAGCTGATTTGGAGTCATTTTCAGCCTGTCCCACCTTATATCATTCTCACAGTGTCTAGGTATTATGTGCAGATGATAGTGCATTACAACCTGTCTTGCGCATTCCCCATTGTTCTGCCCAATATTTATTCCATCTGCATCAAATACATCTATGAGTGCTTTCGAGAGATAGCGGGCAATCTTCTGGATCTCCAGGTATACACCCTCTTCTATGGTCAGAATGTTTTCATAGTGCTTTACGGGAATTATAAGTGAGTGCCCTTCCTCAACAGGAAACCGATCCATGAATCCTATGATCCTTTCATTCCTGTAAAATATGTATGCGTCCTTTCCTGAAACAATATTTTTACAGAATATACAGTCGTTCAATGATATTTCCTCGAAACATGATTTTTTCGAGCTTAATAAAAAGTAAGGTAATGAAATCACCCCGGAAAGAGATATATATGGGTCTGAGCATTCCATCTCATGAAATGCCCTATCTGCAATAACGAGGATGGCCTGATCCTGATCAATAGATGGAAATTCAATGTTTATGAAGTTACAAGGTATCGGTGCCCAAAGTGCAATTCTACATTCAATCACTATGGTGGCAATGAACGTGACTTTACGATCCCTAAGAGATTTTCCTGACTATCTTCATGCAGTCCTCTCCCTGATTATTGCTGATGAATTAGGCATCATAAGATAACGATTCCCATTTAGGGAAAATGGAAGGTTTTCCACGTCAGGGAGGTTTGTATCTGCATAAAGCTCCCATTTCTTCCCGTGATCCGGAAGGGTGAACATTATTTCATTCCTGGAACTGTTGAAAAGTATAAGGAGGTCTCCACCCGTGATTGGCATGTCCTCATACTCGATCTCTTCCGTTGATCTGCCGTTCAGCCATACCATCAGTGTTGATCTTTGAGGCTCATTCCATTGCTCTATCCCCATCTCCTGGCATTCTGGAGTCAGCCATGTTACGTCCTTAAGTGATGTTCCTGTTACCATGCTTCCCATGAAAAAGTTCTTCCTGGCCAGGACAGGATTGGATCTTCGAAGGGCTATAATGTGCTTTAAGAATTTCCTCAGGTTTTTCTCCTCATGTCCGATATTCCAGTTATACCAGCTTATCTCGTTATCCTGGCAGAACGCGTTATTGTTCCCATCCTGGGTTCTTCCGATCTCGTCACCTCCAAGGATCATGGGAGTTCCCTGTGATACTATGAGGGTTAGAAGCATATTCTTGATTCTCCTGTACCTGAGACCTTTTATGAAAGGATCATCCGTATGACCTTCAATTCCAAGGTTATCGCTGAAATTTTCTCCTGCCCCTTCCATGAAAAGTGGGCCATTTGCCTCATTATGCGACCCTGAATATGACACCAGATCCATCATTGTGAATCCATCATGGCAGGTTATGAAATTTATACTTGAGTGTGGCCTTTTATTACTGGCCTCATAAAGATCAGGTGAACCGGAGATCCTTGTTGCAAATTCGCCAAGTAGACCCCTATCAAATCTCCAGAAGCGCCTCATTGAATCCCTGTACTTACCGTTCCATTCAGCCCACTTGGGCGGGAAATTCCCAACCTGATAACCCCCAGGACCTATGTCCCATGGCTCAGCAATCAACTTGGTCTTGGACAGAACCGGATCCTGATGGATAGTTGCCATGAATGGTGAAAGCATATTCACGCTGTAAAGACTCCGGGCCATTGTTGAGGCAAGATCAAACCTGAAACCATCCACCTGCATATCTGTGGCCCAGTACCTGAGACTGTCCATTATGAGCTGAAGAACCTGTGGGTGACTTGAATTCAGGCTGTTTCCAACCCCGGTAAAGTCGATAAAGCTTGACTTATCCACTGGGTCGAGTATATAGTAAGTCCTGTTGTCAAGACCCCTGAAAGATAATGAGGGCCCCAGATGGTTTCCCTCAGCTGTGTGGTTGTAGACCACATCCAGTATGATTTCAATGCCTCTTGAATGAAATGCTCTTACCATCTCCTTGAATTCCCTAACCTGCTCTCCTGGCTTGCCCCTTGAATATCTGATGTCTGGCGCAAAGTATGCAATTGTGTTGTAACCCCAGTAATTGGTCAGCCCGTGTTCCACAAGTATCCTGTCATCAACGTGGTGATGCACTGGCATGAGTTCCACAGATGTTATTCCAAGATCCGTAAAATAATCAAGCATTGAATCCCTGGAAAGCCCAGCATAGGTCCCTCTTTCATCAACCGGGATCGATTCGTTCTTAAAGGTTACTCCCTTCACATGCGTTTCATAGATTATTGTCCTGTTCCACTGCCTTTCAGGCTTCCTTATTCCCTGCCAGTCAAAGGTGCCATCTGTGACGATTCCCTTTGGAACGAATCTGCAGTCATCCCTCTCATCAATCTTCATGACCTTTGATCCTTCAACGTCATAGGGAAAAACGGAATTATCCCACTTCAATGTGGAATCAAGGGCCCTGGCGTATGGATCTATGAGCGTCTTATGCTCATTGAAAAAGAGTCCCTCGGATGGGTTGTATGTTCCCCTGGCCCTGTATGCATACAGCTGGCCCGGCCTGATTCCAGGAACTTCAATATGCCAGACATAAGAATCCTTCTCCTTGAGTTCTATTGTCTCGGATGGCTCATTCTGATCAGGAGAAGAGAAGAGGTCCAGGTATATTCCACCTGCATTTTCAGAATAAACAGAAAAATTTACACCTTCATCGGTCAAGGTCGGTCCAAGTGGATAGGGTGAGCCTGCCCTTACTTTAATCACACTACTGGTAGTATGATGTTGAATTAATCCTTTTTGCTGCTTATTTAGATACGCAACCTGATCATTTCCCGGAAGAGAATGAAAATCCTAATGGATCTTGAGGCTGTTCCGGAGGAACTGCATTGGAATCCACAACATCTCCGGCCGGTTATTCCATTCATATACCGCCTCATAGATTGCTTTCTCGGTTTCAAAGAATGAAAGTGTTTTCTTCCATAAATCATTCATCCTATGCCCTGAACGTTTTATTTCATCTGTATATGAGGTAAGCGTTATATTTCGAAATTCTTCGGATATCCTGTCCGGAAGCTCTCCCTGCCCGAGAATGAAATGCCATATGTAATTCCATGATCTTGTCATTCCTGCAAGATCTTTCATTGGAGATCCCTTTGAGATACGGTCTTCCATGCTTGCCATTGGCTCTCCCTCGAAATCTATTATCACCGGTCCCCCATCTGTTTTAAGTATCTGGCCAAGATGCAGGTCACCGTGAATCGGTTGCTTCATCTCGCCAATCTGAGATAGATTCAGCGTTGAAAATGTATCAATAATTGTGGCAACATCCCTGTAAACAACGCCGTATGGTGAGGACAGGAGACGCCTGAACTCAGTGATCAGATTCCTGTCCTGGCGCTTCATTCTTTCATAGTCAGAATCATTGAATGGTTCGCTTCTGTAATTATTCTCACCTATTGCTGACATTGCGAGATGGAGATCTGCAACTGCCACCCCAATCCTTTCAGCCTCGGATCTTGCTTCTATCAGGAACTCTCCGTTTTCCCTGACTCGTGAACTTTCAAAGAGATATTTCCAGTAATCCCCATAATTTTTAACGTAGGAGCTGAACACACAGATACAGAGGTCCATGCTGCCATGATAGATGATGGTTCCAAGGTTCTCAGGTACTCCCCTGAAATCACTGTATTTTCTAATTAGAACTGGCAGTTTGTAATCTGGGTTGTCGGTGCCGGAAGGTGTCCTGAAAAACTTTCCTATTATTTCCTCGCCTATCCTGAATGAACTGTTTGACTGCTCGAGCTTCAGAGAACGAAATTCCTCCTTTCTTTCTATTGCTTCCCTAAGTCTGGAAACCGGGTTCTGGATCTCAAACTTTCCTGAATCGTGAAGCATCCTGCTTAGAAGATTTGGAAATCTCCCATCCTCAATGCTGTCGGTGAAGTGGAATTTTCCCCTTGTATCCTGATGCAGTGTCAGGGCAAGATTCATATATTTTGTGCCATCCACAGTTTCAATATAGATCAGCATTATCAATGGATCCCCATCTTCAGCCTCTTCAGGATATGAGGTTTCCATCCCTGCGGATATTATATCCTCCGGCCTGACAAAGAACCATCTTCGCGAACTGAATTTCCGGATTGTTTCATCCATCAGGGTCTCGTCAACTATTCTCCTGATGGAAGTCACTGGCTATCACCAGGCTTCTCCAGGTTGAACCAGAAGAATGAATTCCGTGGAAGCGTCAGGAAGTAAGGAAGCTCTCCAATATCTGGGAAGAGAGCGGATGAGATGAGTTCCCTCATATGCCATCCATTGTATTCCTTCAGATCAAGTTCGACAAAAGAAGGAGTCCGTGACATGTTGAAGATGCACATAATATGCTGATTTTCATAAATCCTGAGAAATGCAAGAATTGGTTTCTGGTTCACGTTGATGAATGTGATAGACCCTCTTCCGAATGTTTTTGAGTTCTGCTTCCTCACAATCATTATCCTCCTGAACCAGTTCAGGAACGATGAACTCAATCTTGACATTGATTCTACATTGTTTGACTCGTAGTGATAATTCGGATTAACGATTACAGGTGCATACAACTGCTCTGGATCAACTTTTGAGAACCCTGCATTCCTGTCATACGACCATTGCATGGGAGTTCTCACACCGTTACGATCTCCAAGGTATATGTTGTCACCCATGTTGATCTCGTCCCCATAATAAAGCACTGGTGAGCCTGGAAGGCTGAGGATCAGGGCATGGAGAAGTTCAAGAATATACCTGTCATTGTCCACAAGGGTTGCAAGCCTCCTTCTTATGCCAAGATTCAGCCTCATTTTTGGAATCTTTGCATACTCTCCCCACATCAGGTCCCTCTCTTCCGGTGATACCATCTCGAGAGTCAGCTCATCGTGATTTCTCAGGAATAACCCCCAGGAACACGCCTCTGGAACAGGGAGAGTCTGTCTTATTATGTTCTCAATTGGAAATGAATCCCCCTGTGCAAGGGAAATGAATATTCTTGGCATCAATGGAAAATTGAAATTCATATGGAATTCGTCCTGATTTCCAAAGTATACCTTAGCATCACTTGGCCACTGGTTTGCCTCGGCAAGCAATATGCATCCTGGGAATTCCTCGTCTATCATTTTCCTTATCTCCCTGAAATATTCGTGCGTCTCAGGGAGGTTCTCGCATGATGTCCCTTCCCTTTCAAAGAGGTAGGGGACCGCATCACACCTGAATCCGTCAAGTCCTTTCGATAGCCAGAAACGGATCACGTTCTTCATCTCCTCACGGACCTCAGGATTATCGTAATTTAAATCGGGCTGGTGCGAATAGAACCTGTGCCAGTAGTACTGCCTCGTAACAGGTTCATAAGTCCAGTTAGACTTTTCTGTATCAATGAAGATTATCCTCACATTACTGTACTTTTCAGGCGTATCAGACCAGACGAACCAGTTCCTGTATGGGCTGTTCATGTTTTCCTTTGCATCCTGAAACCACCTGTTCTGATCTGAAACGTGATTCAGCACAAGATCCGCAATTACCCTCAGACCTCTATTATGAGCTTCTTCTATGAATTTCTCGAAATCTTCCATTGTGCCGTAATCAGGAAGAATACTGTAGTAATCCCGAATATCGTATCCGTCATCCTTGAGAGGAGAGTCATAGAATGGCAGAACCCAGATGCAGTCCACTCCTATACTCTTTATGTAATCCAGTTTTTCAGAGAATCCTTTGAAGTCACCGACCCCGTCATTGTTGCCATCGTAGAAACTCCTCACCGGAACCTCGTAAAAAATTGCGTCCTTATACCAAAGCGGATCATCTATCTTAAGCATTAATTCACCTTTACAAGTATGTGTGCTGGCATATATTCAGGTATTAATTTAACATAATTCATGGAGTCGTTCCATTCATATTCCCCTCCTCCATATAGATCATGAACTTTTATCCTACCCTTGCATTTCCATGAATTTGGGATATCCACCATGGATTCCTGCGTTGAGAATGGATCCAGGTTTATTGCAATCATCACGTCCATGTCATCCGATTTTCTGGCATATGCAAGAACTGCTGGATTCGTGGAATTCAGGAACTGCAAGTTTCCATAAATACTGAAACTTTCTATTTTTGTTCTTATCTCGTTCACCTTTCCAATTATTTCGCTGATGCTGTCCTCTGAATCGTAATCCCTGTGTTTTACCTCGTACTTCTCAGAGTTCAGGTATTCCTCCTTCCCAGGTAGAGACTGGTTTTCACAAAGCTCATATCCGCTATATATCCCCCACGAAGTTGATATTGTTGCTGCAAGTATGGCCCTCATTATGAATGCTCCTCTTCCCCCATTCTGGAGGGCATAGGGAAGGATATCAGGAGTGTTGGTGAAAAGGACAGGCCTGAAATATGATGCCTTGTCAGGACTGTTAAGCTCCGTGAAGTATTCCCTTATTTCCCAGTCATAATTTTTCCAGGTAAAATATGAATAGGACAACTGGAATCCGATCTTGGAAAGCCTGTACATAAGTTCAGGCTTTGTAAATGCCTCTGCCAGGAACAGGACACCAGGGTGCTCAACAGTTTCCTTCTGGATCAGCCATGACCAGAAGGAAAGTGGTTTCGTGTGTGGATTATCTACCCTGAATATCCTGATGCCCTTGTCGATCCAGAAATCCACAATAGATTTCAGTTCATTCCACAGTTCCATTCTATTTTTGCAGTAAAAATTCAGCGGGTATATATCATAATACTTCTTTGGCGGATTTTCCGCGTACCGGATTGTCCCATCTGGTCTGTGGTAGAACCACTCTGGATGGTCCCTGACATAGGGATGATCTGGAGAGCACTGATAAGCCAGATCCATTGCGATCCTTATTCCCTTTTTTTCCGCTGCCTTAACCAATTCCTTGAAGTCCTCAATCGTCCCGAGATCAGGATTTATGCTCTTGTGCCCCCCGTATGAACTCCCAATAGCCCATGGACTCCCAGGATCTCCTTTTTCGGCCGGTATCTTTCCATTTTTCCCTCTCCTGTATGCAATACCGATCGGGTGTACTGGAGTGAGGTAGAGCACATTGAAACCCATAGAACGGACATAATCAAGAATGCCAATAACGTCCCTGATTTTACCCGCTCTTCCGGGATCAGGAGAACATGATCTCGGAAATACCTCGTACCATGAACAGGTTATATCATTCCTGTCCTGGACTATTAACGGAAACCATCCGGTGAAGGACTTTCCCTTTTTGGGCTCCTTATCGTAGACATATTTCATATACGGTTCGAGGATAGATAGCCCTCTCAGTGGCTCATCCTTCATGATTTTAATTGCTTCAAGCACCTTCTTTCTATCTGTTTCTGTTATTCCCCTTGAATATCTACGAATCTTCTTTTCCCCGTCTAAAAGATCGGAATCTATTCTTTCTCCGGCAGAAAGCCATTTCGTCATATTTTTTGCCCATGACTTCATGTCGGAAATCCACGCTTCTATCCTGAATTTATAGGACCCGGAGTCCATGCCATTAATTCCGGCCTCAAACTGGTCCGTGTTCAGATTCTGTGACATGGGCAGTCTTATCTCTTTGTCGCCCCTGCGTGTTCTTATTACAACTATTGCATTTACTTCTTCGTGCCCGGAGCAGAAGATTGTTGCGGTAAAATTGAATGGGGACTCTGACTCTTTTCTGGCAGGCAGATGGCCGTTATCCACCGAAGGCATTACATTTTCTATCTGTATATCCTCGTTTTTGATCATTTGATCCTCCTTAAATATATTGCACCAAGTGGGGGCAAATCCAATAAGACAGAAAAATCTCTGCCATGGAAATTTACATTCTCTGAATTCTTGTTTCCGTAGCTTCCAGATCCAGACCCCCCATATCCTTCACCATCAGAATTCAGGATCACCTGGTAGATTCCATCCTCAGGAACACCTACCCTGTAAGATTCCCGTGGGACGGGAGTAAAATTGAACACGAAAACAATTTCTTCCCCGTTCTTATGCCTGTAAAATGATATGACGCTCTGATCCCTGTCTGAGTAATCTATCCACCCAAAGGAGCCGCTGTCGAAATCGTGCTCATAAAGTAATGGTGTTTGCACGTATATACTGTTCAGATCACCTATGAGCCTGGGAATATAATCTTTCTCAACTTCACGGTTCTCACTGAGAGAGTTCGAAGACCTGAAATTCCACTCATCCTTTGCGGGGATCTCGTTGCCCATGAAAAGTAGCTTCTTCCCGGGAAACGCATACATGAATGAATACAGGAGCCTAACATTTGCAAGCTTCTGCCAGTTATCCCCGGGCATTTTCCCATATATGGATTTTTTTCCATACACAACCTCATCATGCGATAGAGGTAGAATATACTTTTCTGAAAAGCTGTACCAGAAGATAAAGGTTAGCTGGTTTTGATGGAATTTCCTGTAAACTGGGTCAAGCGACATGTATTCCAGTATATCGTGCATCCATCCCATATTCCACTTCATTGAGAAACCCAGGCCTCCATCTGTAACCCTTCTTGTTACACCATTCCAGGAAGTTGATTCTTCAGCTACGGTAAAGCAGCCTGGAAAAGATTTCTCAATGTGAATATTAAGTTCCCTGATGAATGAAATTGCTTCAAGATTCTCATTACCTCCATAGATGTTTGGCCTCCATCTCCCATCCCTCCGGGAATAATCCAGGTAAAGCATTGATGAAACCGCGTCAATCCTCAGTGCATCCACATGATATTCTTCCAGCCAGAATGATGCACTTGATATGAGAAAATTTATGGTACTTCTCTTCCCAAAGTTGAAAATCAGGGTTCCCCAATCCGGATGATCTCTCTTCAACGGATCAGAGTATTCAAAAAGATTTGTACCATCAAAGTTTCCAAGATAACTTTCATCCCGGGGGAAATGTGCAGGTACCCAGTCAAGGATTACTCCAATTCCGTTTGAATGCATTGTGTCTATGAATTTCTTGAAGTCGTCAGGATCCCCATGCCTTGAGGTGGGTGCAAAATAACCGGTTGTCTGATATCCCCATGAGTCATCCAGGGGATGCTCCATTACTGGAAGCAGTTCAATATGCGTGAAGCCGAGGTTTTTCACATATTTTGACAGTTTTTCACCCAGTTCCTGGAAAGAAAGGAAATTCCCATCACTGCCCTTTATCCACGAGCCAAGATGTACCTCATACACCGAAACCGGGTTGCTCTCGGTTCTGAAACTTATTCTTCTCTCGATGTATCTTCTGTCCCTCCACCTGTAATTAGAATCATACGTTTTTGAGGCGGTTCCCGGTCTCATCTCAGTTGAGAATGCAAAAGGATCAGATTTGACCAGTGTATCTCCTTTCGAGGAAATTATAAAAAACTTGTAAAACTCATCTCTTACTATGTCTGGTATGAATAATGCCCAAAAACCCGTATTATGAACTCGAAACATTGGATCTACTGTTGGCTGCCATCCATTGAAATTGCCAATTACAGAAACACCTGATGCGGATGGGGCATAAATAATGAAATTGTATCCTTCGACACCACCGTAATCTCTGTGATGTGCTCCGAGATACCTGAATGCCCTGTATTCACCACCCTTCCAGTAATTTGAAACGTCAGGGGGAACATCAGGGGTGAAGGCATAGGGGTTATGTCTCCTTGAGACATAACCAGATTCAAATTTCTTTGCTATAACGATCTCTGATGGATCGGAATCGGTTTCTATCCTGGCTGTCCACAGATTCATCCTATTTTTTCTTAAGTTTTTTCGTTCACCACCATATTCTACCCAGACTTCTACTGCTTTGGGATCTGAGGCTTTGATTTCAACGATTCGTCCATTTCTTACCGGCACAAGATTTATCTCTGGATCCAGGTAGAGAATTTCAGGCATAGTTCACTTCTTCTTTTATAAATGATGTTATTTTATTTATTACTTTTTGAAGAAGTTTAAATATATGCTATTTTTAGTGGTATATTTCCTCGATGATACTGGGTTAGATTTTATGCCATTCCTGTGAATCATGAACTTTATTTTGAAACCGTCCCTTTAACTGGCACTTTATATCTCCCATAATCAAGATCATCTTTTCTATGATGCCACGGAAAGGTTTGATCCTGATCGAAGATTGTCACAAATTGATTATATAAGAATGTATGATTATGAGGATATGGCAAAAGGAACAATTAAAATCAATACCCCTCCACCACCAGTACAGACTCCACCTGAACCCACAACTAAGTACAAGGGAGTGAAACATACGATCATGGTGATGAGTGGAAAAGGCGGGGTTGGAAAGAGCACGTTTTCTGTCAACCTGGCTGTGACACTTGCAAAAAAACATGTTGTCGGTCTGATAGATGCAGATATAAACGGTCCGGATGACCCAATGCTGCTCGGGGTTTCTAAGGAAAAGGTATATGCGAGTGAGAGAGGAATTGAGCCCACAAAAACTAAGTATGGTGTTGATGTAATTTCAATGGCGTTTTTCCTCCCCGATGAAAAGACTGCAGTAATATGGAGAGGAGCCCTCAGGCATAAAGCAGTTCAGCAATTCCTTGAAGATACGGTCTGGGAGGGAAAGGATTATGTGATTCTAGACTTTCCCCCAGGTACTGGTGATGAGGCACTTACAGTGTCTCAAATGATCCCAAAGAATGATGGAGTTATAATTGTGGTAACACCCCAGGAACTTGCACTTCTGGATGCAAAAAAAGCAATAAATTTCGCAGAACAGATGCATCTGAGGGTAATAGGAATTGTAGAGAATATGAGTGGTTTTGCCTGCCCTCACTGCGGTACAATAACAGAAATTTTCAAGTCAGGCGGAGCTGAAAGACTTGCAAATGAGATAGGCGTCCCTTTCCTTGGAAAGATACCGATATATCCGGAAATAGTGCAGAATGCAGACACCGGAATTCCCGCAGTCACAGTTTCCAGTGATGTCAGGGAAATATATGAAAAAATAGCTGAGAAAGTTGAGGAAATAGTAAAGCAAAAATAATTATTATATTCTCATTCAAAAAATTTTACAGTAAAAAATTTCCTGTTTAAATCGAATGATTGAAATGCCTGCAAAACAAATAAGATCATGACACATCTAAAATCATAAAAAATAAAAAATACACACTTGGTATGTTAACCGATCATTAATTAAGAAACATGGATTGTGCATTCGGCCTGTTAGTGACTGTGGACTGAATACCTCGGCGAACCTCGGTACTTACATCCCAGTTCTATCAACCTCCTCTTTTAGGAGAGGCCTCAAACGATGTCTCTTTTCAGGGACGGCTTCAAGCTTAGATGCCTTCAGCTTTTATCCGTGTATGGCGTGGCTACCCGACGTTTGCCCTGCCGGACAATCGGTAAACCAGAAGCCACGAACCCCCGTTCCTCTCGTACTAAAGGCTCCTTCCCTTCAGACATCGAACACTCCCACAGAGAAGCAACCCTACTGTCTCGCGACGTAGTGAACCCATCTCAGGATCCCTTTTAATGGGCGAACAGCCCCACCCTTGGCACCTTGTTCAGCACCAGGATAGGAACAGACGACATCGAAGTAGCAAACCCTCGGGTCGATGTGAACTCTTGCCGAGGACAACTCAGTTATCCCTG
>JAMCUL010000023.1 GCA_023381355.1 Thermoplasmatota archaeon
GAGATTTAGGTATTGTTTAGATTAGAACCCGGGTTTGATATCATTATTCTTATGGATTAATGAGTTGTATAAGACTTTGGCTCAAATTCACCCCGACCTAAAGGCCACCCCTCTTTGAGCCTCCGCCAATTACTATGTGCCCTTCGCTCGCCTGCACGCCGAGCACGGGACCCCATGCTTCGCCTCCAATCAAAATTCACCCCTAACCCCTCTTTTGATTTACGTCTCGCACTCTCCTTCGAAGAGCCCTTCATTCGCCACGCTCATTCAGGGTGGTGTCCTGTGCTCGCCGCTCGTTGTGTATGTGTGGTGTTACACACATTCGCTTCGCTTGGTGTTCCACACCACCCACCGCTTACGCTTACACCACTCGGTCTTGCTACGCAAGACTTCCGGCTCGCTTCGGGCACATTATTCTCTCCTGCGGAGTGCAATTTGAGGGGAGGGGGCTTAAGGTGATGCTTGACCGCACAATCCCGCTTCGCTCAGTGCGGGATAATATGAAGGAAAAATATGGCCTCAACTCCGCTGCTAAGGGGAATCAAGATTCTGGAAGAAAAGGACTATATGCATTTATTTGTATATTGTTCCGAATGACTATTCATTCCATTGGGAAGACCAGGGAATCTCTGAACTGGTCATCTGAGAATTACAAGGAGGCAATAAGGGAATACCTTGATACAGAGGGATACTCTCAAATCTCGGACTCCTTTATCGAGGGAAACCTAGCAGACATGGTCTTCATAAATCCTTCTCTCTCGGTTGGTGAGAAAACACTGGTCGAATCAAAGGCGACTTCAATCAGTTCTGCCGATGAAAAACTTGCCCTAGAAGTTGTGAAATACCTAGTTGAATGGCTAAAACTCGATCCACAAGAGAGGTTCAAATTCTTCATTTTTACCAAAAGCGTCACGAAGAAGGTGGAATTCAAGAAGCACTACGGCTCAGATTGCGGTAAAAAATCTGTTCAGAGTCTCATATCCATTGCCAAGGAAAAACTTGACGAGAGCAGTCAGGAAATTATAGAGACGGCGGATTTCAAGGATGTTTTCAACTTCTTTCGAAAAATAGAAATCTGGGAGGCAACCTATGAAGTGCTAAAAGCTGCTGCAGCAAGCAAGAGGAAATACAGCAAGCTCTCCCTGGAGGGATATGCCAAGAACCTAATCACTGAGGTTACAAGGAGGGCACAGCCCATACAGAAGAAAACTACACTAATATCTAATCTGGTCGAACTGACTCCTCCAACAGTTTATTATGGGCTAAGGCTGAAGTTCAGCGATTCTAAGAGTATTTACAGGCATTACAATGAAATGGGAAAGCAAATTCCTCCGTTCTTATTGGGAAAAGATGACCTTATCTACACATTCCATGATTTGAAAACTGAAAATCCATTCTCAGACACTGCAAAAGGAGAACCTATTGAAATTGAACTTGATGAGGCCGAGAATAGGCAATTCATAGTATGGCTCATAAACCAACACCTCAGAAGATTGTTCTACTTAAAGGGGATAAGAAGGGCTCCGGACTCTAATATATTCTTCTTTGAACCGTTGAAAGACGAATCAGGAGAACTGGAGAAACGTGTATGCATAAATCAGCATGGCAAGGAAAAAGAAGTCACAATACCTTACTACAAAGGAGAAGAGGGTCAGGAAAAGACCTTGAATTTTGTATTTCATCACGCTATAGAAGCCTCAGCAAAGATGTATTGGGATCGATGGTTCCTTGAGTTGAGGCCAAGGAAGGAGTATAGCTCGGATGGCATTCACTTGTATGAAGGAGATACGAAGTCAGCAATAGACAATAAGTTCCGTAATCCCATATTTAACAGATCTTCAAACAGATTGTCAAGTATAAGGTTCTGGCGCTACTACCTCTTGGAGTCAGAATTTGATGGCGCTGAGAATGAGAAATGGTTCAGGAATTTCAGTTTTGGTGAACTATGGGAAACAACCTTTGGCTGGAAACCAGAGATACCGCCATCTAACCAAGCTTTATTGGAAGAATATGGCGAGGAGGAAGACGATGAATAACACTCTCATTAGGGAGCCTGACCTCTACTTCGGTGGAGATAAAACTTCCATTGACCCTCGAATTGGACTCATCAATTTTGGACCGTATGGTCGTCTGGCAAGAGGCAAAGAAGAAAACCTCGTTATTAAGGCTGGGATAATAGGCACCAGGAATGCTAAGAAACTTTTGGAAACGTGGGCTGAAAAGCTGGAAGTTAGGATAAGTGGCAAGGAAGACCTGAATTCAAACCGGAGAGAGGTAGACTTTCCCGGAATAAGTCTAGAAAGCCCTTTTAGGTTTAAGATCGAATTTGATGATTCCTGTTTTCAACCCATTGACGATAAGGAGATCAATGCACTTGGAGTCATAACCAAAAGAAAAGACAGAGTGGTAAAACTGAAAGAAATTTATGACCAAAGACTTTCGGATTTGTCAACCGTCACCGATCCTAACCCAGATATAGTTTATCTTCCTATTTCACCGAAAACCCTGGAACTGTGTAAGGATCCGTATTCCAAAACAGATAAGATTCTCTATCAAAGGAAGACCGACAAATTGCAGGACGAAATTCCTCTATTCAATTTCCATCACGCCATGAAAGTCTCTGCTTACAAGCACGGAAGCCTTGTTTCACAGATTATAAAACCATCTACGCTTAGCGAAGGCAATACGGGTCAAGACTTGGCTACTATAGCATGGAATTTTGCTGTCGCCTCCTACTATAAAGCCACCGGGATTCCCTGGAAGTTGTCCCAGCTGGACGATGAGACTTGTTATGTCGGGCTCTCATTTTACAAGGAGGTGAAAGATGGGCAGGCCAACCTCAGATGCAGTATGGCCCATGTTTATCTTAGAACAGGGGAGAGTCAAGTCATCAGAGGTAGACCGTTCAAGTGGGATAGTGCAAACAAAGGGAGACCTTATCTAACAAGCCCTGAACTGGCCAGTGAGATCATTACAGACGTTATCTCTCTTTACAAAAGACAGCGCAATAATCTGGACCCTAAACGTGTGGTAATCCACAAGTCCTCGCCATTTCGCAATGAAGAAATCGAAGGCTTTAACGAAGCGTTAGCCAACATCGAGACGGTGGATTATGTGCATATCAATGAACACTCCGGAATAAGACTCTTTCCAAAAGGGGAAGCTTATCCACCGATAAGAGGTACCTTTGTTTATTCTGGAAATCAATCAGTCTTGTATACTACCGGGTATGTTCCGCTGTTAGATACCTACCAAGGCAGCTCAGTTCCTTCTCCTCTATTCCTTAGCGCTTTCAGGATGGACTCCCCACCAGAACAGATCGGAAAAGACATAATGGCTTTAACAAAACTTGATTGGAATAACGCTGATTTCAATACAAGAGTTCCGGTCACTATTTCAGTAGCCAGAAAAGTAGGAGATATACTTTCTGAGTCAAGTATACAGGATGTACAAGAATTTCCAACAAGTTACAGGTATTATATGTGAACCAAAAAGGGTCATTGGTATTCATAGAGCGAAATATTAATCTAGGTTAACTGTCCTTTCATCCCTCGAGAGCTTATGAAGATAAAGGAAGTTTATGTTAAGAATTTTCGTTCCTTGTATGATACACATATACCATTCGATAATTTAACCGCTTTGTTGGGCCCAAACGGGGCTGGAAAATCCTCGTTACTGAAAGCATTGGGGTTGTTTTTTGCTTCAAATGCCAAATATGAAAAAGAAGATTTTTATAATTCAGAAACAAGTTTGCCCATTGAAGTTTCTGTTGTTTTTATTGACCTTAACAACGAGGCTTTAGACGAATTCAAACCATACATTCACAACAACGAACTTCGTATCACAAAAGTGATGCAATACCCTTGCGATAGAAACAACCAACGATATTTTGGACAAAAGCTTAGCAATCCTGATTTTTCGTCTCTTAGAAGTTCACTGAAGGCAGAAGATATGAGAAGGGAATATAACGCCCTTAAAAATAAATTCTCAGATCTTCCGGAAGCGAGAACCAAGGAGCAAATTTCTATTGCCTTAGAAGAATGGGAGAAAAAAAATCCTGGTAAATGTAATCTCATGAATGATGAGCACCAATTTTTTGGTTACAAAGAGGTTGGTGGTGGGAAGATTGACAAATACGTGAAATTTCTGCCCATACCAGCGGTCAGAGAGGCTTCTCTGGACGCAACAGAGTCAAGAGGGTCTGTTCTTACTGAATTGATGGATTTAACTGTAAGAAAAATCCTGACAGAAAAGGAAGAATTGAGGTCATTAGACCATGATACAAGGGATAAATATAAAAAAATCTTGAGTGGTGATGAGATTAATACATTGGAAACAGAACTTTCGAAAATGCTATCCATGTACGCTCCAGGGGTTGGAGTTAAAATAAGGTGGATAACTGATGAACTTGATATTCTCTCTTATATCAAAGCAAATGCATTTCTCGTAGAAGATGAATACGAAGCACCAGTAGGATTATCTGGCAACGGATCGCAAAGGGCGTTTATAATGACTCTACTACAATATCTGGCTACGGGACCCCAGAACCTAGATGCTGGCACCGGTGACTTTAATAAGTCAGTGCCGAGCTTAATACTAGCTATCGAAGAGCCAGAACTCTTCCAACACCCAAGCAGACAAAGGCATCTTCTAAACGTCATCCACGAATTAGCAATTAATGGGATACAAAATGTCATTTCTAATATTCAGGTTATTTACACAACCCATTCACCTCTCTTATTTCATATAGACCAATTTGATTCAGCAAGAAGATTTCGCAAAACCCAGTATAATGGAACGAAAAAGAAACAGACTAGAATAACTTGGGGAAAACTTGAGGATTTGGTAAGGAAATTTGACGAAGTCAATGACGAATCAAAGGAAAAACATTCCGAAATTACCCTCAAACCGAGATTACGTGCTATAATGACCCCTTGGATGAACGAAGGATTTTTCGCTGATATTGTGGTACTTGTTGAAGGAGAGGAAGATAGGGGTGCGATTCTAGGAGAAGCAGAGCTATTGAACCACAATTTTGATGCTTTAGGAATATCAGTAATTCCGTGCAGCGGTAAAACAAGTATCGATAGACCTTATGTAATATTCAACAGCCTTGAAATTCCTGTATATGTGGTGTGGGATAATGATAAACAATCAGAAAATCCCCAAGTTGCAGTGAATCATCGACTTTTAAAATTGCTGGGACAACCAGTTGAGGATTATCCCTCGATTATTGGAGAATATTTTTCATGTTTTGAGAACAATATTAGTGATATACTACGAGAAGAAATAGGAAAAGATTACTTTGACGAATTATTACAGACTTTTCAGAAAGAGTTTGAGTTATCTAAAGAACAAGCTAGGAAGAATGCACTAATAATAAATAAGATTCTACATAAAGCAAGAGAGGAGGAGCATAGCAGTCAAACTCTTGAATCAATTGTTAAAAAAATTGTTGACCTTAGAAATAAATGCATTTAATCTATGCTGTGGTTGTATTCGCTTAAAACATTAATCAAATCCCGACCGGTCCATTCATCAAACTATATCTCAATAACTTGAATGCCGAGCTTTTTGCATTTATTATACAGTATTTTGTCAAATGTGACTAAAGGTACTTTTCTCGAATATGCATCATACGCTATTATCCAATCATTGAAATCTCTGAAACTTAGCTTGTTTTCAACCATAAACGCGGATACTTTCTCCATCATCCTTCCAGAAAGCCACGAGACTGTGAAATATTCACTATGTAATAATTCCTCAATCTTCTTTCTTACACTTTCATTATCTATTCCATACCTTGGAAGCACAAAACCAAGTTCAACAATTGAAAGTGAATTTATTATGGGGTCTTCCGACTCGTCGATAAGCACGCTTGCCCTGTCATGGCGTGGAGAATTCTCTATGGCATCATATACCAGAACATTGGTGTCAACAAGCACCGTCATTTGCTGCTCTCCTCCCATCCCGCCCTTATCTCTTTGTCGGCATCCATGGATGAAAGCTTTTCTCTTGCCCTGAAGGTTATTCGCCCTCTGCGTTTCCCTGTAGAGTTTGTCCTGTTCCTGAGGCGTTGGTTAATGATCTTCGACATATTCTTTGTGCTACCGTACTTTTCTATGGATTCTTTGACGATTTCAGCGTAGATTTCTTCGTCCAGGTTGATAGTGGTTTTGACCATGAATGCTAATGCAAATACCATATAAACATTTAACGGTAAACTGTCATGACTACAGTTCAAACAATCCACTTCACCAATGCACATATTGTTCGTCTGAAAATCATATTTCATGATATTCGTTTAAAACTTTAATCAAATCCTAACCGGTCCATTGAGAATTCCAATTCTCTCATGTTCCCTCCTTAACGATTCCTTCAGCCTGCTGCTTGCCTATCCTCTTGATTTCTGATATGCGAGCATGGAAAAGTGTTACCGGATTTGATTATTTTTCATTTGTTACCGTGACCCACATATTTTCAGGAATGTTGACATTAATAGCATCTTTCGTTTCTGCAACGTGAGCTGCATTGAGCTTGTAATGAACAGAAACGTAGAAATCAACGAGGCCGAAACCAGTGTAGAATTTTCCGTCACCCCACCCTCCTTTCGAAAGTACAATTGCCCCGGCAGAATTACCGATTATTACGCCTGGGAACTCGAATAACCTATCCTGCAAAGCCCTCTGTTTTAACTCGCGATATAGGGCCTCAGTGTCTCCACCTGGAAGGTAAATGGTGTCTACCTCAGAGAATTTTCGTTGTATTTCGTTTTCAGGATCGGTTTTGGCCAGAAACAATATCTCTTCAAAGCCGCAATGTGAAAAATAGTCACGGAGCACCTCAGAATATTCAGCTTCCTTCTCAAGAGAATCCGAAGTCCATGGTATAACCAGGATTTTCCCTGAACTTGATAACTTCCTCACGTCCTTGAACAGGGTTTCGTTGGTCCTCCGTTTAACGTCCTCGCCTCCCTGCATGATTATGATTTGGGTAGTCATATACCTGTTAAGAAGATAAGATTTTAAAAATCTGTGGTTTTAAGTCTTCTCTTAAAACTTTGATCAAACATCGACCGGTCCATTCCCATGAAACTCCTTTTTGTTCCATTCTGCTGACCTACTGTTCCATGCAGGGAGATGTGATATATTATGGAGATCTCGACTCGGCCCTATCCACACCTAGATGGAGATGCCGGAGCATATCTTTGAACCATATCACGTTATTGATATCGATTTTGATTTTTAGCTTTTATCACCTAGGGTCCACTCGATCTCTATATGCATCTCCAATTTTTGATTTTCCTTAGCATACACGAATTTGAATCTCAAAGGCTCCACGGGAGTGATTGTTACACGCTCTTCAGTCTTGAAAATACTTGATGTGTCGATTACTTCCTTCCTTAGAGCTGATACAAGGTTTTCCAAAATACTTGCTAACTCATTCTTATTCACATCTAACCTGTGCCTCACAATTGACTCGTGCATCTCGCGGTAGTTTTCGAGTACTTCGGTCATTTTTGTCCAGTGAACCATAGAGCGCCTGAGCTCTTTGTTCCCCTTGTCTACTAAGGCATAATGCTTACGGCCAGGTAGCTTATCTTTGAATTCCACGCTACTTGTGACAAATCCATCCTGTTCGAGTTTCTCGAAGGAGGGATATATCGTGCCAGTCTTTGGTCTCCAGAATCCGGAGAACCTTTTCTCCAGTTCCTTTATCATTTCATATCCATACATTGGCCTTTCGGATAAGAGGAGGAGCCATAGTGAGACTGCTCCAACTTTCATGCCCTGCGGTATGCTCTTCGGCATAAATGAGTAAAGAAATATTTATATATGTATATCTTTACTGCCTAAGTAGGTTGACTACTATGAAGTGGGTTACTAGAGAAAAAGCAAAAGTGGATAGGATTGCATGCCCGTGGGTGATTACTAGATTTGTCGATAAAGAAGCTCAGTTCTTTTTTGTTCCGGCTCAAGAGGTGTTGGAGTATGCGAAGAAGAATAATGCTACACCGTTCGACACCCCAGGCGCGGAATTGATGCATTATGAAGAAAATGGTTACGAGTACGTGAGCTTTGATGCCATCATCAAGAAGTACGCTCTCAAAGATCCGGCACTGCTCGAACTCGCAAAGATTGTAAGATCTGCGGATGCAGAACCCCCAGATGCAAAGCCAGAGGGACCAGGCCTCGAAGCAGCAGCTCTCGGATTCAGAAGAATTGCAAAGGACGACCATGAGAACATGAAATTGCAATTTCCTTTGTATGATGCATTATACGCATACTGTAAATGGAGATTACAGGAAGGCGGAAAACTCGAGCACTCCGGCAACTGAGCCTGCGTAATTTAAAGGAGCAAAATGTAGTAATGGCGCTCAAGGAAGTAAAACGTGTCTCCCTCCCTCATCACTTGGATGGTGGCGAATTTGACCATGCTGCCGTGGATGAGGTGTCCGATCTTTTATACGTAGCCCATCCATCGAACGATGCAGTGGACGTCATTGATCTAAGTGCTGAGAAATTCCTGTACTCCATCACAGGGCATAAGGGAGTGGCTGGAGTTTGGGTTTCAGCGAAAAGAAGACTCCTATTCACTTCTAATAGGGGGGAGGATACTGCAAGTGTATTCCTTCTTGATGGAAAAAAAGCCATAGAGAAGTTTCGCGTCCCTACCGGGGTCAGGCCAAATGGCATGGCATTTGATGAGGGAAGAAACATCCTCATGGTTGCAGGTGTCGGCAATGCAGAAAAGAGCAATGCCCCACCATCTCTGACCTTCATAGACACCAGCAGCGGGAAAGTAATAGGAAAGATCGAGCTCCCGGGAAGAACTCGATGGGCACTTTATAATGCAGATACGGATTCATTCTTCGTGAACGTTGCTGATCCACCTTCAATAGTTTCCGTTAGGGCCGATGATCTTTCTAAGGTTTCCAGAACGTTCAACATCCCGGCTAGAGGGCCACATGGACTCGAACAGAATAGGAAAGAAGACACACTATATTGCGCCTGTGATGAAGGCATCTTAATCGGCCTTAACTTAGGAACCGGTGCAACAGAAGTTCTCGGGCCTCTATCAGGACCACCGGATGTAATCTGGCTGAACCGGAATTTGGATCGACTTTACGTTGCGGTGGGGGATCCTGGTGTAATGGATGTCTTTGATACAAAGACTCTCCACTTTGTAGAGAAAATACAAACCGGTCCTGACGCACACACCCTTACCGTAGATCATCGTCGCGGAAATGTGCACGTCTTCTTGCCTGGCGTTTGCCTGGATTTAATACTCGCAGACGGAACCTAACTGCATAGATGCGCAGTTTTCCAGGAATATTTAATAGGCTGACGGTACGTTGCCCATGGTATTCCATTAATATTTTAAGCGAATCCAGACCGTTCCATTTAATGCATTTTGCTCCTCAGGGAAGTGCCCACATCAGGCAAAATGTACTGGTCAATCCCTGAAGCCTCAGTGCAAATTGAGACTTTGTTGTCTTTGTTTAAGATTTCGGATATCACATCGTGGCTGGGGATGGCAATAAGGATTCCCCTGTCCAAATAATACGAGCCAATGGCTCGGATTTACAAACTGGCTCATGATCTTTGAATTCCAATTTCCCTTTGTTCCATGGTGAGAAATAGGCAAGTGGGTCATAATGCTAAGATAATTAGGATAATTATCAAGAAATCCAGGCCACAGCGTATTTGAATTGATATCCAGACTCGGGACTCATACAATTTTGCCACGTGATTCAATCTGGCTTGCGATGATGAACCCTTTAATTCATGGATGTCAGTGAAAGCAAACTCGAAGGGCGCAAGAATGAAGATACGTTCCTTTTTGATTTGTGAAATGGCTAAGATAGGTGTCATTTAGGCGCTTGGGACAAAATGTTTTCTTATAACAGATTTTTATTTTATCCCTATTGCTTTTGTTGGAGAGTATTCTTCTTAGTGTTATGGCAATCAATTCTATTTGTTTTTGGAAGGATTTCATTACCCATAGTTCTGGTATGAAGGTAAATAGTCTTATACCAATATACCATTTAAATTTAAATGAAAGTGAAAACGAGTATATCCATAGACAAACAGATTTGGATGGAACTTAAGAATTTCGCATTACAGCGAGGTAAGGATATAAGCGTCATCCTAGAGGATGCTATCGAAAACTAGCTGTATTTAAATTTATACAAATCCTTGATGAAATTTTCCAGCTATGGCAAATCTGAACTGGATTTTGAGCCGATTAAACCAAAGGGCAAGATATCTGACCTAGTAAGGAGCATGAGGGATGACAGAGAAAGTCGTATATCTTGACAGCAGCGCAATAGTAAAGAGGTATGTGTATGAAACTGGCTCGGAATTTATTCGCGCACAATACAGTGAAGCTTATCTGGGAAACATTCTGCTTTCTTTTAATGCCTGGAATATTGGAGAGGTTATTGGACTATTTGACAGGGCACACAGACAGAAAAGAATTACAAGCGAACAGTTGGATGAAGTTATGGGCAGATTCTCTAATGAGACTGCGAGGCTCAAGAAGATAAGCAGAATGAGGATAATCACCTTATCGGAAAGCGTACTGGAAAGCAGCTGGGATGTTGTGATAAAACACCATATCTATGTTGCCGATGCCTTACAGATTACAAGTGCTATTGAAGCTGGATGTAACGAGTTTTACACTGGAGATGAAAAGCTTCATAAGTTGGCACTCTCCTCCGGCTTAAATTCGTTTTATTTAGGACGATCATTGTCCCCTTAAATAAACAACCGTGCTTTAATTTCAGTGTGCTCATCAGTTTTCGCTTAATTCTTTAATTAAATCTCGACCGGTCCATTGAAACTCTACTTGAACATCTTGAGACCGTTCTCAATAAAAATTTCAAAATGCTTATCCACGGGTTTCTAAGATTTCATATGGTAAGGTCATGGTAAATACTCTGATTTAACAACTATATAGAAATCTGTATCGGATATGAATTTTTTTGGTTTATTATAGTTAATGTGATAGTATCCCGGATTTTGTGTAAGAGTAACAGGGATCAGTCCCAGATCATGAGTAAATTTCATGAAAAAGGAAAAGATACCCCCAGAAACCTCACAAGAGGCAATAACCAATGGAAGAAATGGATAAAAGATATCTGAAATAGTTAAATCGACAGTGAAGGAGTTTCTGGAATCTCTGTTTAAGGGAGAGATTATGGCCTTTCTTGAGGAAAATGAAGGCATAAGGAAAGACAATTATAAAAGAGACCTTGGAACGCAATATAGGAAGATCAATGATCAGGGGGTATCAAGATACAGAGACAATGAATTCCAGAATGCCCTCTTTGACATATATTAGAGGAGAGTGCCATGAAGATCATATATCTAGAGGTGGCCGAGATAAATGAGAAATGGTCTCTCAGGAATATCAGGGGATTCTATAAAGGAAAGACGAGATCGGGGAGATGTTCCAGGAGAGTTGTCCTTCAAGATTACACAACATTTGGGAAACTATGTCTCATATTTATGGATACTTTTCAGTAACTCAAAATGGACAAATTTGAATTAGCTTTTGCAGGAGATTCGGGAAAGAAATGTTACCCACATCTGCATTAGCAGTTGCTTCTTTCATGATGCAGATGTAATAAGTATGTATGCCTAAGAAAGTGAGCCCCTTTTCGATGTAAAGAAAGTTCCATGACTGGAATCCATTATGATAACTCGGTTGAGTCCTCTTTCATGGATTTATATTTCTCCTTCAGTTTGATATAGGAACTACGAAATTCATTACGTGACATATCAGCAAGGCTTTTGCCGGCAAATTCACAAATAATCCTCCGCAAGTGACTTGCCCCTAGAAGTATTACGATATATCCGGCAGTGATAGTAAATAAAAGGAGAGGTATGAATATAAAAGGATGCAATTGAATGAGATTATAATAAGAAACTGAGTAACAGGAGTAATCAGGAGACGATTCGCTCACCACAACTTTCTTGGTTTGAGAGAGCCCGTAAATAAATATCGCAAATCCAAGTATGACAACCCCCAATCCTACGAACTGCCCTCTTCTCCAGAATACCAACTTCTTCGCCAGCGTTAGAGCGGAGGAAACACCAGAAATATCTTGAATTCCAGAATCAATTTCCATATTCTTTATCAATGAAATATATACTTTCAATATATTACTCTTATTTGATCTGTAACCGCAAAAATTAAATTGTAAATTTTGCCCTTTTACATAATAGGTATTCCTTTACCTGTTTCCAATTTCTTTGATCCAAGTGTAAGATATATTATTCGGTTTATAGTTGATACTATAATCTACTGAATAATTATCCTTGCAAATGGCAGTCACTCGCGTGTGTGATCTGTGAATATCATATTCTCAAAATTATCATTATCCAGATCTATGGAAGTTTTTGATTTCATTATATCATCCTGGAACATGAAACGCTTTTTGCTTAAATTACTCTCTGATGTGATTTCGAGATTCTTTCAATCAAATTTATGTATAATATATCGCGAATCATTAGGAATCTTTGTAGTCTTGCTTGAGTAGAATTTGGGATTAGTAACAGGAACAATTCTGGAATATTTAGATTCCTGCAGTATACTTCCAAGAGAGGCAGCACGTTTTGTGCAATATGGGGGAAATTGAAAGTATGCAGGTACGTCATGGTCAATGGACAATGATAAATGATTTGAATCCCTGGATGTTTTTCCATGCCTTTGCAGATAAACCACGATCAACTGTTGAAACCTTTTCTGATATCCCACCATTATTCATGGTCCAGATCTTATAAAAACAACGTTAGAGTGGATAGCGTTGTAGAAATGCAATTAAAGCATAAAAGAGACGTTTACGCATTGCACATTCTTAACAATACTATTTCCCTCGTCAGATAGGGAGGTTGATCAGCCTTGTCCTGTCCTCTTTTTATCGTAAATATTGTTTCCACATCTTCAATAAACATGCATCTTTTTAGATTG
Source organism: Thermoplasmatota archaeon (assembly GCA_023381355.1). Lineage (GTDB taxonomy): Archaea > Thermoplasmatota > Thermoplasmata > Thermoplasmatales > Thermoplasmataceae > Cuniculiplasma. The sequence goes on from JAMCUL010000023.1 coordinate 12,979, forward strand.
TTTTTCCTCCTTTACATGGCATCCACTTATCAACATATAGTATGACTCAATCGTGAAGCATCATATGTACATAACACAGGAAAGGATTGCATGCAAATTTTCCCCAATGCATCTAATGGATCATTCATGCAGTCAACTGGAAGAAATCAGATTTCCGAGCATTTCTGTGAATTCATCCACATCATTACCCAGAATAGAAAAGAAATCGCCATCGGCATCCTCAACTATTTTGATTGCCTTTTCAACCAGGATTCTCCCATCTTCTGTTGGAGATATCAGATGAGCCCTGCTGTCATGAGAATTTTGTGACCGTAGGACCAGATGCTTTGCCTCAAGATAACGCAATACCTGAGAAACCATCATGACATCGGCATGTGCAAACCTGGAAATCGCTGCCTGTGTGGCTTCCATGCCATGATCATTCAACCATGCAGTAGATGCCAGAAGTACAAACTGTACATGGGTTAGTCCAGAATCTTTTAAAGCTGCCCTCATCTTCCTTTGCCATAGATTCGTAGCCTGCCAAAGCAGAAAGCCGGGACTCTCGCCTGGTTTCTCATACTTTGTTGGCATCTTATGTGGGGACGACATTCTCTCAACCATCAGTTATTCTTGCATATTTTTTCCATGAAAATAGCCATTCTGGCCATATTTTCCATGGTTCCAGGCACTCCGGACGATACTCCTTCACCTATTTCCCTTTCCATCTCTTCATTACCCGAACAGAGGACTACTACACGATTCGTAAGTCTGATCTTGCCTTCAGGCAGGTTCGAAAAAGTGTGGATAAACTTTATCGTAGATCCCAGATCATCAACGATGGTTTCATCAGAGAAACCCTTATCCGGGTCAGCCAGCGTAATCCTATAAGTTAGGGAGGCCTGTCCCTCTAGCTTGATTTTTCCATGAGACCCCTGCTTGAATTCTCCATCCAGGGAGACGTCTTCAATCCCATGGTCCCAGAGAGGCCATGATTCAATGTTACTGTAGAGAGTCCATATCGTTTCTTTTCCTGCTTCTGTCAGTATGCTGTGCTCAAATTCCCAGGTCATTATACCACATGAGGAAGATAGTATGTGCATATATAATAATTACGCTTATATTTTGAAATTGTCTTTTCAAATGAAATAACATTCATATTAGACTTAAAGAGTGGCCGGAACATTGATTGAGATTTTATCACTAAATTTGTGGAATGCATGTTTTCCCAGGATAAGGAATCATCATTATGAATTGATTCAGATAGGTTCTGATATTGTGAGACCACCCCTTCATGAAAACTTGCATGAAGTTGAAGTATCATTCTATCCCGGTATATCCTAATCCATCATGGTCCCTGAATTGTGATACAATGATGACATTAAGAAGAGGGATGGAGAAATTCCCTGAATGCAAATATGACAGTCCGTGTAATCAGACAAGGATGCCTGCGTGAATCATTTTTGCTGGGTTGCCTCTTTCTTCAGGGAAAGATATGCTTCCTCGTATGCATAATTAATCGTGCTGGCTACCTGATCATACTGGGCATTTTCTGAAAGGTTGAACGTAACCTTGATACTGTTGATTGCAGAATTTTTGATAAAAAAGTATGAATGAAAATCAACAATGCCTGCATCATTCTTCCTTGATTCAAGATTGGCATCGCCAAGAACCTGAATACTTTTTATGGGAATATCCACAGGAAATCCGAGGATTATATTATTGCCCTGCGGTGTCCTGTTCTTCATCTCCCAGTAAGCTTCCTCACAGGCAAGATTCAGTGCACTGGCAATCCTGTTGTAGCCCAGGATTTTTTCAAAGTCAAATATAATCTTAATGCTGTTTGAATTGAACGTCTTGGTGTAAAAATACATCTCCAATCCAACAATACCCAGTTTTTCCTTCTGATCCATTACCTTCTTTTCTGCGATGGACATGATCCCCTTGATCTGGGCATCAACAGGGAGTGCCACAAGGATCGACGCACGTATAACCTTACCCACATTCAAATTAGTAAACTGCGTCTGCCCAAGCAAGGCAGTGTTCGGGAGTTCTGTAATGTTTCCATCAATCGTCAGCACCTGCACAGTGAGCAACTTTACATCTACGACTTCACCAACAACAGGATTATCAAATAGCCAAGAAAAGATTGAAACGCTTTCCCTCGGCTTGATGACACCAGCAGTGGCAAGAAGGAGGCCACTCAAAAGGCTGGATACTGTGTTCTGGAGTGCAAATGAAAGAATCAAACCACCAACTGTGCCACCAATGATGGCACCAGTCAGGCTAACGCCAATATATGCAAGGAATGCCGCTATTGCGCCACCATATACAATGGCACGAATCACTGTGTAAAGCCCCATATAATTCCTTCCAAAATCTTTTTGGGAGGATCTTTCAATGATTCGTTTTACTATGCTCAATATTCCCATGGCAATGGAAAAAATAACTATTGCACCAACTGCATCCTTCAGGTACTGATCATATGGCTTAAGAGCAGGAAAATATATCTCAGCCATGGGAAAAATATACAGCTGGAAAGCCAGGATCACGGCAATTCCAATTATAATTATGAATACCGCCCTTATCTGTGCACTACCGTGACCTTTTACCTGGGACATCATTTCCATATGTATCCACATCGTTATAAGTTTTCTTCACGTTTCCGGCTGTTCTACACTTCAGGACTGCGGGAAAAAAGTTTCTGTATCAGGAGAACGTGATCCTGAAAAACATCTGGATATCAGGAAAAATCTTCCATCCATTCCATGGAATCCTGGATAATCAAAGATCGGTATGATGATGGACAATAATATATGCTAAAAGTTGGAGAGGTGTTTTATGCGGGTCACTCCGCATACCGTGCCAGGTGTTCAACTCCATGCTTAAAGGCTGGCATCATATCAATTTAATCCTCGTTCACTGCGTTTATTTGCAGCAGGTTCTCATTCTAAGAACCAGTAAACTTATTTCTTGAACCCCATTTCTTCCAGTCCTGCCTGGCCACAACTTGTGGCCGTGACATGAGACAGGTTTATGCTCTTTTAAATACATCCCCGGAGTTATTTTGCATTCCTGGTTTAAACCTGCGCTTCTCCGGCATTCCAGCCCATTTCCAGGTTATAACCTGTATTTTATTGAAGCATCCGTGAGCATGATTTACAGATTTCACAAAAAATTCTAATTCAGAAATGTTATAAAATAGATCGTACAATATTAATCATTATAGCCCTAAATCACCACAAAGAGTGGTAAGTCCTTTACACTATTCAGCGGAAATTGGTAGCATTTGAAAATTATTTTATCCCTTGTACCAATGATCTGCTCATGGTTGAAGCTGATTCAAAGTTCAAGATTGTTTTTTCCAATGGAAACGAGGTTCCACTTACTGAGAGCAGGAATTTTGGAAGATCGGATTTCGAAGGAAGGGTTGAAGATGAACTTAAACTCCAGTATGTATCAAGGGACCAGATCAGGATCTATCTGGAAAATGGACATATTCAGATTGAGGAACTCGAGACAAGCAAGAACGGTACATGGCTGATATCTGGCGGAAATGTGACAAAACTTGAGAAAGGCAAGAAATATGATGTGAAGGAAGGGGATGAGGTTAATTTCTCCATGTCCGTCACAATAAAGGTAGAGAAAGACATAGCAGCCTGATTCTGCAGTACATTTCAATGGCCATTTTTCCTTGCGGAAAGAGATCTGATAAAATAAGCCATGCTTTTCATCCATCCGTGTCTCATACCACACAGGAAAAATGCTGATGATTCCAGTCAAGAAATTCTTTTTTCGAGCATGACTGGCATAAATCATTACCATTCTGGATGATTACATAAACAATCAGCAATTTTAATTAATGCAATGCATATTTTCACCAATGGCAATTGTGGAAAAGGAGAGGGATGGGAGAATAGGTGAGATTATCCTGAACAGGATTGAGAAGAGGAATGCGTTGAACCTGGAAATGATCTCTGATATGATAACCATATTCAGGGAACTGACAAGCGATGAAGGGGTAAGGATAATTTCATTCAGATCTTCAGGTCCTGATTTCTCTGTTGGTGCTGACATAAATGAGCTGTTTCATATGAATCGTGAGGATGCAGTCATATTCAGAGGAAAGATGAGGGAGCTGACATCGCTTATTCATGATAGTGACAAGATAACCTCGTTCTTCCTGAGTGGATTTTCCCTGGGTGGTGGTTTTGAGATATCCCAGTGGGGTGATTTCAGGATTGCGGGCATGGATGCAAAAATAGGACAGCCCGAAATAAACATTGGAGTAAATGCAGGAGCAGGGGGTAATTCGATGTTTCCCTGGCTAATCGGTTATTCCAATGCCCTCTATCTATCACTTACAGGGAAGATTATTGATGCACAGAGAGCTCTGCAACTTGGAATGATCCAGGAAGTCGTAAAGAACCGGGTTGAATACAGAGAGATTTTGCTTGATATGACTGAAAAAAGCCATGGATTGATTGATGATATCAAGAAATCAATGAGGAGCGTGGGTGAAAAAGGACTGATGAAATCATTTGACATGGAGGAGGAGATATTCATTAAGGCTGTCCCCTCAGACGAGAGCAAGATGCTGATGGAAAAATTCCTGAGGAAGTGAGTAATTCGTGATTTGCCATATCTGAAAGTCATTATTTCTTCCCCCCACTTCGTGCCCACTTAAGATTTCAGTAAAAAAAGGTACTGTGACGGCGACTTTCAGACAATGTGCGCTGTCTTAACCTGAATATCATAAGATAATGAACGTTAAGAAAAATTAAGTATGATGAAAGATTAAGATTCCAATGAAGAATAAATCAATAGTTGCAATCCTCATGGTCATAGTTCTTGCATTTTCAGTTATTGCCCTTGTGATACCTGAGTCCGAGTATAATGTATCGGAAGGCGGGTTTGGGATCAGTGCTTCTTACAATTTGGATGCTTACTTCTGGGGCGTGACAACCCATTCAGGCGTCAATGCACATTCGATCTATTCCGGAAGCAGCTCCAACACAACATACTGGTGGAGCCAGAGCTCAAGCAACATGGTTGATTATTTCCTTATCTCCCTTGCAGGAATTGCACTCGCTATAGCTGGTTCCATCGGAACCATAGTTGCAACTTCTGGAAAGAAGAAGGGCAAAGCCATTCGTGTCCTTTCAGTGCTAGCTGGTGTAGGAAGCCTTATTGCGGTGATATTCTTTGTTCTTGGAAACAGTGACATGGAGAATAACCTTGGAATCACAACCTCACTCTATTTTGGCTTTTATCTCACTGTGATAAACATTGTCCTTTCGTTTATCGGAACTGCAATAGGATGACATTCCTGATGAATGTCAGATTATATATAAAACTGAAATATCTCCATTATAATGTATATAGTTTCTACTCAAAAGACATCTGATTTTGCAGGAAAGATGGCAGCCCGGTCGATGCTTCATCTCAGTTACGTTGAGAAGAAGAGGTTTCCGGATGGAGAGATGTATATAAGAGTCCCGGAGAACCTCAGGGATCAGGATGTCATCGCTGTTGGTAATACGCGTACAGATGAGGAAATCCTTGAACTCCTGCTTCTCCTGGATGCCATTGAGGAGCAGAAGCCTTCCAGGACAACCATGGTTGTCCCGTATTTTGGGTATTCAAGGCAGCACATGATATACAGGGATGGAGAATCCATATCGTCGAAGGTACTCATGAGGGCAATTTCATATTCAGTTGACAGAATCATAACTGTGGACATACATGATGAGGCATCATTCAAGTATACTGACAGGGAATGCACCGATTTCAAGGCCGCAAAAACCATCGCAAAAGCGCACAGGGGGCATGGAATCGATCTCGTGGTGGCACCGGATGACGGAGCACTCAAGAGGGCAGAAATTGTGGGAAACGATCTGAAGACGCCAAGCATGTTCCTCCACAAGAAGAGGATCAATTCCACCACTGTTGAATATGAGAAACAGGATATTGATGCAAAGGGGAAGAACATACTCATTGTTGATGACATAATATCCACCGGAGGAACCATAATGAGATCCGTTGAGGTCCTTAAGGCTGCAGGAGCGAAGAAGGTGTTTGTTGCTGCAACCCATGGACTTTTCGTCAACGGTGCAGCCCAAAAAATAAGCAAGATTACTGATGGGCTGTCAGTCACGGATACCATAATGACCGACTACAGCACCATGAACGTGTCGGATGACGTTGCAGATTACATTGGAGGAATAAAATAATGAGTGAAGAAGCTGAACTCAGGTACTGCAGTAAAGATGGGCCATTCAGGGGTCTCAGGTGTCCGGTATGCGGAGAGGACGGAAAGAGGCTGATGTTTCCTGATGAGGTATGGTCAATCGGCCGCATACTTGCGGGGATGCTGAGGCATTTTCCAGAAAACTACGGCATAAGGCTTGACTCTCATGGATATGCAAGGATCTATTCCATTGTACCTGCAATAAAGAGCCAGAAGAGGAGATATGGCTGGCTGACACCACTGCACATAGAATCGCTGGGGAAGACTGACGAGAAGGGAAGATACCAGGTCAATGACAGGGGTGAGATAAGGGCCACTTATGACCATACAATACCCGTTGATCTTTCGGATTTGCCTGATGATGAAATACCTGACGTGGTATATTACCAGACAACCCCGGAGGAATATGACCTGATCAGGGAGACGGGGATCAACCCATCAGACAAGACATATATACACCTCTCTTCCACGTTCAGGAAGGCATATGTTTCAGGCAGGTTTCATGTAGAGAATCCTCTTATCATTGGCATCAGTACAGAAAGAATGAGGAATATGGAGAAACCTGTATACAGGGCTTCCAGAGAGGTCTTCCTGACACTTGAGATACCCCCTGAATGCATTGAGGAAATAGACCAGGAGCCTGTAACCCTTACTGAAGAGGAGATTCATGAGATTGAATCCGTAAGAAGGAGAAGGGAGAGAAAACTTTTGGGAGACCGCATGGACTAACCCCTCATCCTGTATTCAATGAATGCCTTTGCCTCCCATATCCCCCTTGAAGAAGCCTGGAATATATCATACTGCCTCTTCTCATAGGAATTCATGATAAATCTTTCGTCAGGAGAAGCCACAAATACTATTCCGTTCTCCATGGCCCTTCTCCGGTATTCCATCTTCCTGTGCCTGTCCAGAGAATCGAGGGAACGCTCGGTCATGTATATTCTTGAGACTCTTGCAAGTTTCATGGCCTGGTCAAGATGCTTGTATATGTTGGAATCTATGAATATTTCGTTATCTTCATCCACATCCCGATAGGTTCTTGATGGCACCATGAAGAGATCCACATCTTGCTTTTCAACCGTTTTACCGAGAATGACATTTATTCCAAGTTCCCTGATCCTTTCCGTGTAATAATCAAGCAGCCTGGAAAAATCCGGTTGCTTGTCTGGGTCAGTGATCTCGTTGAGCTGCCCCCCAAGCCTCTCCGAACCCTCGTAAAGTGTTACCCTGAATCCCCTTTCTGCCAGGTATATAGCGGCCTCCATGCCCGAAACACCTCCACCAGCAATTGTTACCTCCCCATCTACCCATACTCCGGGAAATGACAGTTCGTTCCCGGTAAACGGGTTTACGGTGCACCTGACCTGCCCGCTTGAAAGATCCCTGCAGGCCTGATTGCACCTAATGCATGGCCTTGGGCTTCTACCTGCCATCAAATTTTTAGGGAAATATGGATCGGAAAGGGCTGCCCTTCCAAGTGCTACAAGGTCCACCACCTTCAGTGCATCCTCCACATCCTGAGCGGTCATAACAGAACCAACACCGATTACTGGAATTTTCAGCTTTCCCTTTATCCTTGAAATTATGTGGTTATGGCTCGAATAATAGGAAGCAGAAGAACCGGGAGGCGCATTCCGGCCTGACGAGAAATGCACGTAATCAATATTCCTCAGATTCTCTGCAATCTTCATGCCATGTTCCGGTGGATATCCATCAGGATCATCCTCATACAGACTCAGCCTGATCCCGACCGGAATCGAGGTCTCCTCCCTTATTGCGTCAATAATCTCCTGTGGAAAACGCAGCATGTTTTCAAGGCTCCCACCATACCTGTCATCCCTCCTGTTAAGCGATGGTGACATGAACTCCTGCAAAAGATATCCATGTGCTCCATGCAGCTCGATTCCGTCAAAGTTTGACATCTCAACTATTTTTGCAGATCTGACGAATGCATCCCTTATCTCTTCCATTGCCTCCTCGTTCAGTTCCTCCGGAATCCTTCCATTGTACGGAACACTTGATGGAGCCAGCACGACTCCGTCCGTGCCGGGTATTGCCTTTCCCCCGGCATGAACAAGCTGGGCAAAAATCCTGGAATCGCTTGAATGCACCCGTTCAGACAGGCGCCTGAACCTTCCGACCTGATCATGCCTGGCAAATGAAAGCTGATTCACGGAGCCCCTGCTTGCCCTTGATGGTACGAATGAATATTCCGTGATTATCAGGGAAAATCCACCCATCGCCCTTTCATTCAGGTAGGCGGTATGCACTTCGTTTGTTGATCCGTCCGCATCTGCAAGGTTCGATATCATTGGTGCCATCACGAACCTGTTCTTCAGCCTGCAGCCTGCAATTTCAAATTCTTCGAACGCCTTCATCATGCAGAAATAATACGGAAGTTCATATTGTTTTATGATTTTAGCGAAGTCATGGATCTTTTACTGTGCCCTCAATGGCCTCCACCTGCCTGGATCTTGTGACGAAGAGGACGTAGTATACGAGACCTGCACCAAATTGCACCAGTCCCCCCAGAAATTCCGGCAGGGGAGTGTAGAAATCCATAAGATACCCTGACGATCCCGAGGTAGTCTGTGCAACACGGGCTGCACTTGCCTGGATGCCGGAACCTGCACCATAATCACCCTCCTTAAGCCCGCCTACATTGATGGAACTTCGGGATGGACTCCCAAACCCCGTGATTCCCATTCTTGATACATATATGATACCTGCAAGCCAGAGGAATGGGGAAAATGCCATTGGAACCATAAGAAGCCCCTGAAGCATCCTTCCATAGGCGCCTATTTTTCCAGCTCTCTCACCCTTCATGCTGATCCTTGATGCCGCGAAAGACCCAAGTGCTGTCGAAAGGTAGGATAAGGTGAACACAATTCCAATTTCGGTGCTTGTTGCATAGGGATACATTACCTTGAACCAGAGGGAGAGTATGGGCATGGACAGACCGATCCCTGCACCATTGAATACATTGGCAAGCACTACCTTGCCCAGGTGCTTCCTCGAGCCGGTGGTTATCAGCTTCTTGTGTTTTACCGGAACTGTTTTCCTCTCTGTGACGAAAATTATAGAAATGAGCGACATGAAAACAAGAAGAGCTCCAACCCCAAACAAAAATTGGTACGAGCCGACGGATCCGAACAGGAATTCCACATATTGCCTTGATATTACAAGGATTCCCCCAAACGTTGAAAAAAATGCTCCTGTAGATGTCAGGAGGCCAAGCTTTGCAATCCTTGATGATGGGTCCTGCCAGTTCTTGGCGACAATGGCAGTTGTCCCGGGAGAGAATGCTCCCCTCAATCCGCCAGGACCTCCACCGATACCTCCTATAACTGAGAGATAGATCAGTGGACCGGAATGGACGAGGAAAAGAATTGCCAGTGATGACAGTGGAAACAGTTCTCCCAGGAAGAGTGTTGCCCTGTAGCCAATCCTGTCTCCAATTGCACCGAGGATTATGGTTTGCAGGACAGTGAACAGTATAACCAGAAATGCCATGAGACCCACATCCACATTACTGAATCCAATAAGGCTCAGATAAAGTGGATATGAAATGGCTGAAAAACTCAAGGCCACACTTCGTGCAGACCTTGATAACAGGAGAAAGTTGAACCCACGATCGTATGACGCTACATTCTGCACAATAGAGGTATATATTTAAGTTGAAAAAAGTTTATTCCTTAAGATTCTATCTCGCATCTGATATTTAATAGCCAGACAACTTTAGGTTGTATTCTGTAAGACTTGACTCCGAACGATCTTTCCCTTGACCTGAAGAAAAACCCGAACGGATGTGACATCGAAATGAATGATACATCAATGAAAAGCCATCCTTGAATGCAACCCACTTCCATGCATTATGAAATGGCTGGAGTCCAGATTTTCCATTATGATTAAGTTTTTATCTCATTTTATATTCACGATGTGACGGGGCTGTGGGGTAGCTTGGTATCCTACGGGCTTTGGGAGTCTGAGACCCCGGTCCAAATCCGGGCAGCCCCATTTGACTTGTATTCTGATTCATTCGCTGACAGTTCTCCACTCATTTTCCTTGCTCCTTGAAATATCTGTCCCATCCTTTAACCAACCGGGTTCGCGACTTTCTGTTGATGGTCTGTATGCCCGGATCTTTTGAAGTGATCCAGAACCTTGCATTTCTTCCCGTGGGCCGCCAGATCTCGCCGGTCCTTCCCGGTACGTGGGCAACGTAAAGTCTTGAAGGGGATTACAACCATTATCGAATAACATTTATATATTTTACATTAGAAACTCTCTTAAACAATGATAAACTGCATTATCATGAAAAATCCCGAGTTTGTTGAGAAGGCTGAATCCCTAATTACCAGCCGCAAATACGAGGAGGCGTTTGGCCTGCTCGATTTCGCGATTAAAAAGTATCCTGATGATGAAGAGTATCCGGAAATTTATGCAAGGGCCCTATTCAGTATGGGAATATTTGATCTGGCCCAGAATTATGCGGGCAGGGCCATAGAACTTGGATCCGGAAAGGCAGAAATATACCGTATAAAGGCAGCCTGCCTCCTGAATCAGGGAAAATTTGAAAATGCAATGGCGGAGATCAAGAATGGGTTGCAAATTGCTGCCAGCGATAATACGGAACACAGTAACCTATTGATCATGAAAGCCATCCTGATGGCGTATGAACAGGAATCAGACTGGTACAGTAATGCCTCCCCGATCGTCGCTGAAGCAAGAAAATTGAGCCCCTCAAACAGAGATATACTGCTTGTGGGTGCATATGTCCATGCACTGGGAAGGAACCAGGACATGGTGAGGGAATTCAGCAACAGGTTGATGGAAGATGGATCAGGAGACCCGAATGTCCTCTATTTCCTCATAAACGCGAACATAAAGGCAGATGAACTTGAGAGAGCACGGGAAATCTCAGAGATACTCCTTGAGATGAATGATGGAAAGAGTGTTTCTGACTATTCTGCGCTCCTCCTTGATTATGAAATAAGGAAACTGAGGGGAGAACAGGAAAAATTCTTTCCAGTTCTCACAGAGTTCCTGATTGGAGGGGCCAAAAATGAGAGGAAGATCAACCTGTTTTATTCTATCCTGAGAAGGGACATCTACAGAATTCGTGTTCTGTATTCTCCTTATTTTATTCCCCTGAACATGGAACTCCTGAATGAATCGGACCGCGATATACCCCAGGAAATAAACAGCTACGTATTCAATGATAAATTCCTTGACACATGCATAAGACTCAGTGAAAATGATCAGCTCCTCCACATGTTCAGGGCCGTGGAATTACTTTTTGACGGAGACCCAGAAGCCGCCATGAAGTCCATAGGCAAATCTATCGAAATTGACGAAAACTGGCTGAACAGCCTAACAAAAAGTATCATACTCATGAATTCAGAGGATGCCACCTATGAAACTGCTGAGGAGGCTGACAGTATTTTGAGGTCATGGGAGGATAAGAATCCAGAAAATCCTTCAATTCATCTGCTTCGTGCAATAATACTATCCTTTGCACTTGGAAAGGATGGGACGAAGGAGATTGATTCTGCAAGAAGCAAGGGTCCATACGAATACAGCTCTGTGCTTACAGATATCCTGATAAGAATTTCAACCCATGACTTTGGCAGGGCCAATGAAATTATAGATGATTTCAACCAGAATGGTGGCATAGACAGCATCGGTGTTTTTCACCAGATTTCCATGCTCAAAGCGTACTGTATGAGGAATGTGAAGGATGGGACGCAGTTCATTTCTGATGTGACAAGAAGCCTCAAGGGAACGGAAGAGTTTGGGGTGTGGGTTGAAATGCTGATGAATGAACTCAAGTTCATTCCCGATTGCCTGTTTGTGGAGAATCTCCCTGTTCCCCTTGTCTATCCCTTCAATGATCCTGATCCTCACGAACTGCTGAAGAGCGTGAAGGATGCAATCATTGCAGAAGGTTTCGCCTGATCCCGGGAAGGCTCGTACTTATCCACCCATGATTGAATTCATCCCCGATTCCTTCATTCGCTCTTCCTTATCTCGTTAAGGGCTTCCCGATCCCTGCAGTACAGATAAGGTGCAAGGTCAAGAGATGGCGGAGATTTCTCCAGGGTTCTTCTGTAAACCTGCCTCAGGTTCCTGTCCACTTCAGAACAGTACCCCTTCCATGTAACTCCCAGGGACTCCACATATTTTTTTTCTATTCCTGTTGCCACTTCGTGGGCATATGGATATTCATACCCTTCATCTGACATCCATTTCTCAGGCAACTCATGATGGAGCCCTATGGTTTTCCTTGCATCAATCTCCTTACCCTCAACCGTGAGTACTGGAGGAAAGTGTTCATCAAGGTAGATTGTCTTCCCATCTATGGAATATCCTCCAGTATATTTTATATCGTGTGATGTGTCAATGTTCTCCCCGGAGGCACTCTTGAAGACTTCCACCGAGCCAATCTCCTTACTTTCCAGGTATACCTTACTGAGATCGGAAAGGACTGTGTCACCTTTCTTAAGTTTCATGCCTGAAACGAATTTGATAAACATTGGCTCAGGAAATGAAATTGCAGAAATTTTTTCATTCTCTTCTCCCCTGTGATCGATCTTCTCTATGACTTCAAAACTGTACATAACTGCATATTAAAATGATTGCTCTTAAAGCTTCACAATTCATCCCTGAACCGGCCTAGATTCTTCTCGTGAGCGAATAAGCGAAAATGGATTCAAAGAAGAAATTCCTTTCTGCAACCATGATGAATGAGAACTGAGGAAATTCTGAGATAAGTGACTCAATATCCGTGAGACTGGAAAGGATCGTGAAAATTCTTCCATTCGGGGATAGGTATTTCTCAGATCCCCTTAGAAATTTTCGGATCACGGCGAAACCATCCTGGCCTCCGTCCCACTGTTCAGAACCCTCGATTCGATCATCTGTTGGAAGATATGGAGGATTAAATATTATTGTGTCAAATATTCCTGAGACATTGCTGAAAAGATCACTTCTCACGCAGGGAAAAGAAACACCGTTTATCACCATATTCCCCCTGATGCATTCAACCGCCTTCTGGTTGATATCAGTGCATGAGATTTCAATACCATTCAGTGCAAGGTATATACTGATAAATCCAGATCCAGATCCTATCTCAAGGCATCGTCCCACAGGCTCGGAGGAACGTGCAAGAAGGAATGTGTCATCTGAAGGTTCGTAAACTCCTGGACATATCTCGAGTCGTATTTCCGTTCCATCCATTTCGTAAATTCTTTCCACTGCAAGATGATTCTTACAGTATTAAAAAGAATTTCAGGTAAAAGATATGGAATGCCGATTATTGTTGAAATATAAACGAACCTGTGAGACAGTGTTAAATAAATAACATAAATAAGCTATCATAATGACTGCGGTAATTACAAGTCCAACCCTTGTGTTCATTCCGGAAAGTGAACTCATAGCTGATTATGTTCTTTCCTTTGCCGTGCTGGCCTTTGTCCTGTTTGAGTTTTACAGGAGATACAGGAAGGCAGGTATGCAGTTTGTACCGGCAGTGAGGTATATACTGAAGAACATGAGGCGGTTCGTTGCCCAGATAATGAACTATGGCGCACTTCACAGGAAGAACATAAAGAACAGGTATGCAGGTTTCATGCACCTGATGATATTCTATGGTACCCTGATTCTCTTCATATGTACATCCCTGATCTTCCTCTCCCATGACATACTGAAAACCACGGTGGGGTACGGGATACTTGTTGGAGACTTTTATCTCAATTTCGAGGTATGGGCCAACATAGGGGGGGTCATGCTGGTTCTTGGACTCCTCATGGCCATGTGGCGGAGGCTCAGGAAGAAGGTCCCCCTTGACACCATAACGCAGGATTTCATCCTGATCAGCGTATTCCTGCTGCTCGCCATTGAAGGATTCTTCCTTGGTGCCCTGAAGATTGCCCTTGACAGGCAGAGCTTTGATGTTTACAGATTTGTTGAATGGCCACTAAGTTACATCTATGCCCCAGTTGGCCTCACCGGGAATTCCGGGATCGAATTCTACAGGGGCCTGTGGATGTTCCATGTCCTTACGGCCTTTGCCCTTGCAGCCTACCTTCCATTCTCAAAACTTTCACATATGTTCTATTCAGCAGTCGGAATAGGCGTGCATCCGCAGAAGGAGAGGGGGGAATTGTCAACGCCTTTCATGCTCTCAGAAGCAATTGAATCTGGGAACTTTGACTTCAAGGTCGGTGCAAGGAATGTGGTGGATCTGTCCTACTTCCAGAAGACGGACGCCATTGCCTGCACTGACTGCGGAAGGTGCGAGAGGGCATGCCCTGCAGTCTCTGCCGGAACCGACCTTGATCCGAGAGTTGTTGTCCAGAACATACAGAGGGCTTTATGGAATGGTGATGCACCTATGATAGGCACAGTCATTTCAGAAAATGCGGCATGGTCATGCACCACATGCCAGGCATGCGTCGAGGAATGCCCCGTCCTTATAGATCCACAATCATACAATATTGAGGCAAGGAGGACCCTTGTCATGGATAATAAGCTTTCAAAGGAAACATCAACATATCTCAATAACCTGGGGAATACTCAGAACCCGTTTGGAGGCAGCAATTCTGACAGGGATAAGATGCTTGAATACGCACCAAAGATTTCCGCCGGAGTTGATACCGTATACTGGGTAGGGTGCATGGGTGCCTTTGATCCCAGATATAACAAGACGGCCAGGGATGTCATAGAAATACTCACGAAAGGTGGTGTTTCCTTCGGCCTCCTTGGATCAGAGGAGAAATGCAATGGCGAGACAGCCAGGAGGATTGGCGAGGAGGGCAGATTCCAGGAACTGGTTATGCAGAATATCGAGACCTTTGAGAAGTATGGCATTAAGAAGATAATCACTTCATGCCCGCACTGCATGAATACTTTCAGGAATGAATACCCTAAGTTCGGTCTCAAGGCTGAGGTTGTCCATCATTCCCAGATCATCGAGGAACTCATGAGGGACGAAAAGATCAGGGTAAGGAAGACCGAGGAGACTGTCACCCTTCATGACCCATGTTACCTCGGGAGGATCAATGGAGAGTTTGACAACACAAGACTGATTCTCAACAGTACCTCCAACCTCAGGGAAATGGAAAAGAGTCGTGAGAAAAGTTTCTGCTGTGGTGGTGGAGGGGGAAATTACTGGTACAAGGTCGATACGAAGGAATCCATCAGCAAGTTGAGGATGAAGCAGGCTCTCGAGACAAAGGCACAAACGGTAGCAGTTGCCTGCCCATTCTGCACAGCGATGCTTGAGGATGCATCAAGGACAATGGATGCTGAAAAGGACATCAGGATAAGGGATATTGCCGAGATTGTGAAGGAAAACATGGAATAGGGGATGATGGATGATCTACATAACGGAGCAGGAAGTTAGGGAGAATCTCCAGATGGATGAACTTGTAAAGGATCTGGAGGTTGCGTTCACCGATTATGGAAGGGGTGATGCGCAGGCAAGTCCAAGGGACAGGATCTACACAGGAGAATCATTCCTGAACACGATGCCTGCCTACTGGAAAAGATATGGGCTGGCCGGGCTGAAGACCTACATCGCGGGAAGGAACGGGGTGAAATTCGTGGTCATCATGTTCCAGGAGAAGGATCCGGATAATTTCTTCGTGATTGAGGCAGACAGGCTTGGACAGATGAGGACTGGTGCCCTGCCGGCAGCAGTTACAAAAAAGGTTCATGGAGGTGGTGACTTTCTTCTGATTGGGAGCGGCTTCCAGGCGGAAACCCAGATGGAGGCTATGGCACTAACTGTCAAACTTGAAAGGGCATCTGTGTATTCCAGGAATCATGATCATGCTTCCCGGTTTGTCGACAAAATGTCAGCCCTGCTTGGAATTGAGATCAGTGTGTGCGGGAATCTTTCTGAAGTCAGGAATTTCCAGATAATAACAGCCGTGACAAATTCCAGTTCACCATTTCTCAGGAAGGACATGATGCCTGAAAAATATCACCTCAATCTTGTGGGCGCAAACCTGAAGAACAGATCTGAGGCCGCCCCGGATCTGATGAATTCCGCTGACATCATAGTGGTAGAGCACCTGGAGCAGGCGCTGCGCGAGTCTGCGGAGGTGGAAAGTGTAACGGAAAGGAACAGGATAGTGGAACTCAGGGATTTAATGGCGGGAAACAGGAAGATCGGGGGAAAGACCGTATTCAAGAGCATGGGAATAGGGCTGGAAGATATAGTTGCTGGAAGAATAGTTGCAAGGAACATGGGGTATTTGAGGTAGGGCGATATGAATGAAGTAAATCCGTGGAGCTCGTCCCAGATTGAGGATTACGAAAGAATGAGGAAGGAATTCGGGATTCCTGAATTCAATTTTGACCTTGATAATAACCTGTTTGCCAGAAGACATCTCATAATAGGCCACAGGGATTTTTCCAGTGTGAATGAAGCCATGAGGAGGAAGAGTAAGTTCTATGCAATGACGGGTCTGATGCCTTCAGGAGAAATGCATATAGGCAACAAGACAGTGATTGACCTTATCATATACTTCCAGAAGAAGGGAGCCGATGTACATATAGCAGTGGCAGACCTCGAATCCTATGCCACCAGGGGCATCTCCCTGGAAAAGGGGAGGCAACTTGCAATCGAGAATTTCCTGCTCAATTATATTGCCCTCGGCCTTGAACCATGTGACTTCTATTTCCAGTCTGAAAGTTCCAGGGTACAGAAATTCTCATACATTCTCTCCAAGGAGGTAAATATGTCTGAGATGAAGGCCATATACGGATTTGAAGATTCAAAGAGAATGCTTGAGATATCATCGCCACTGATCCAGGCATCTGACATACTGAGCCCGCAGATATATGATGGACCAGCACCAACAGTAGTTCCTGTTGGTGCAGATCAGGACCCGCACATAAGGCTGACCAGGGATATCTCTTCGAGGATGAACCTGTTCAGGCTGAATATGGACAGGGGTATAGAAATAAGCATTGGAGGTACCGAGGATCCTGAGAAACCTATGAAGATAGCTGAGAATATCATGATCAGGGCTGGAGCCACAAAGGTTTCCAGGAACAGGAAGTACAGGATCATAAGGTCTGAGGATTCGGGAAACCTTGATCTCTTTTTCATGAGGAATGAACTTGCCAGGGCTGAGCGGGAAATCAACAGGTATTCTACGATTGCCCCATCATCTGTCATCCTGAGACTTGAAACAGGTATCAGGGGTGGGAAAATGAGCAAATCAGTTCCTGAATCAACAATATCGTTGAATGAAAGGCCTGAAGATTCCAGAAAGAAGATAATGAGGGGACTGACTGGGGGAAAGGAGAGCGTCGAGGAGCAGAAGAGGCTTGGAGGAAACCCTTACGCATGTCCCATTTTTGAACTGTACATGTACCATCTATCGAAGGATGACACTGATCTGAAGAGAGTTGAGGAAGAGTGCCTCACAGGCAAAAGGATGTGTGGCGAATGCAAGAGCGAGGCAGCCGAGAGGATGGGCCTCCTCCTCAATGAATTGAAGGAAAAGAGGGAACTGGCGAGAGACAGGATAAATGAATACATAAAGGACTGAAATGAACTGTAGCATATGTGGTAACAGGGCGGTCTATGAAAACAGGGCCGGCGGGAAATTTCTCTGCAAGATGCATTTCATGGAGAATGTGGAGAGAAGATTCAGGCAGGAACTGAGAAGGGAGGTGAAGTTCAGAAAGGACGGAACCACCATAGCTGTTGCCATATCTGGAGGCAAGGACAGTTCTGTACTTCTCAATCTTCTGCACAGTACCCTTCACATAAGAAGTGATGTTACAATAAGGGCTTTCACGATTGATGAGGGGATAGAGGGATACAGGAGTTCAGGCCTGGAATCTGCGAAAAAACTATGCTCAAAGCTGGGCATATCACACGAAACAATATCTTTCAGTGAGGCATTCAATACTGAAATGGATGAAATTGCGGGCGGGGACAGAAAACTGGAAGGATCACCATGCTCATACTGCGGCCCTATGAGGAGGGATCTGATGAACAGGATGTCCGTTAACATGGAAGCGGATTATGTGGCCCTGGGCATCAATCTTGATGATTATGCCCAGAGCATTATGATGAATGTTATCAGGGGGGACTTCGAAAGGATGGCAAGGATGGCTCCTCACAGGAGGATCGTCGATGGACTGGTGCCAAGAATAACGCCTCTCAGAAAAATATATGAGAAGGAAGTAAAACTGTATGCCATCCTTGCAGGAATAGAACACGATTCAAACTGGTGTCCCTACGCAATGAAAGCCCAAAGAAACCGTGCACGTGAACTTATCAACGAGCTTGAGGAGGAAAATCCAGGAACAAAACTGGCCATAGAAGGTTTCCTTGAGAGACTTCAGGAGAAAATTGCCTCTGAACCTGTGACCACCGGAAGGTGCCTTAACTGCGGCAACCCTTCCAATGGAAAATACTGCAGCAGCTGCATGAAGAATGGATACAGATGAGGCCTGGTAATACTGTTTATTTTAGGTCATTTGAAGCAAGATGCACAAATTAGGTGCGTTTTAACCAATATCTAAGGCATTGTATCTAAATATCCTTAAATAATTGTTAGAATTGGAAAAAGGTGACAAAATGAATTACATTTTTATAGATCCGTTGGCGGTAATGCTTATCGGCCTATCGATGGGAACAGCAATTGGGGCGTTTTACTTCTTTTTTGCTGCAAGGAAGGAGTTTGACCAGATAAAGGCCCTGGTTGTACCTGCAATAGGTGTTGGCTTGTTTGACTTCATAAGTGGCTTCTACATGTCTTTCTTCTGGCCCATGAATGCACCATATGCGTATTCATATAACATGCTATTCGGGGATCCTTTGCTCATGTTTGGTCTTCTGCTGTTAATCGCTGCCTTCATGGGGTACAGGGAACAGGAGAACGTTAAGCCGGGGATATTCCCGCTGATGCTTTCTGTTCTCGGTATATATGTGCTTGATGGTGGATACAGCATCTGGAGCCTGAACCTTGAGCCCAAATTTGACAACTTCGTGATGGCAATGGGTCTGTTCATATTTGATGGCGTTGGTGCATTGCTCGGACCGATCCTGTACCTGAGGCCTGATACTGAGGCAAAGAAGATGATATATTATCTTGAGTGGATAATACTTGGAATAGGTACAGTGTTTGCACTGGTTCTCGGGTATCTGGCACTAAATTCACATCTCGCCTCACCGCCGTGATCCGGGATTTCCCGAATTCCATTTTTTTTATTTTTAAGAGAATATTTGCTTGATTCTATTTTTGTTCGGATTCTTTTTTCAATACGTATGCAACATTCTACTTCTTGCAGAAAGGAGTTTCCAATAAATCTTCATCCACGTTCAATTCCTCTCGAATCTGTCCTGATCAAGGAAACACTGGAATATTGTTTCACTTAACTGTAAACCTTGAATGCGTATTTCTCTCAACGGCAGCTAAATTTCATGAAACGTAAAAGGGTATAGGAAATTGTGAGGAAGACGGTTAAGGATCCAATGGAATCTCCCCCTGAAGGGAAAGGTATATGCATTTCTGAGAGAGATGATAGTCAGAGAAATGGATATTATGGAGTGGACCTCAAAACAAGATATGGAAAGATCAATGATCTGAATATCCCAGTGGAACAAAATAACGAATTCCAGACGGATCTAGTAGAAAAATACAGGCGTAAATGGGTATTGACGATCCTGTCGTCTACATGTATTCAAAAGAGGTATCAACAGTCAAGATGACAGAAATTCTGGAAGAATTGCTTCACTACAAATGTAGCAAGTCAACAGTATCAGGAATCGCTGGCATAAACATTGCAGAAACCAAGATATTGAGCATCCTATAATAAGTTTTCTTACATGAAATTTAATGCATATGGATTCACATCTATCGCTGATCTATACTCCTATCGAATATCATTCTTTCTCAGTTTATTCCTGCTTCCTGAATCTTTCGGGTATCTCGAATGGCCTGTTGTTATGCCATACTGACCATATGATATGGCACTGTTTTCTTGATGCTGCAACAAGTGCCTTCTTCTTTGGCATTCCACCATCCACCTTTCTATGATAGAATTCTGATATGACAGGATTTCCCCTTAATGCTGCAAGTGTGCTCTGGTATATTGCTGATCTCAGTGATGCATCTCCTCTTTTGGATATTGCCTTTTCGGATCTATGTTTTCCACTCTCATTTATTACAGGATCAATACCGGCGAATGCAACAATCTTCTCCGCATTCTCAAATCGATTGATGTCACATATCTTTCCAGGAATTACAGATCCTGTTACTGGACCAATTCCAGGAATGCTCATTATGACATGATTCTCAACCACAGGATCAGATTTAAGCTCATTCTCGATGTTATTCTTCTCTTCCATCAATATCTTCAATATCCTGATCAGTGAGGATATTTCAATTCTCAGTGATCTTTCCATATTCATGTTTGAAGGTGACTTGTGTGCAATCTTTGATGTGCTCCCTATAAGTTTGGACAGTTTATTTGTGAGCATGGTTAACCTTAGAATCAGGCATGCTGAATGCGGTAAAGGACGAAAATTTGCTTATTTAGGGATATTCATTACTTGGCAATGATATAATCATATTCACTGAAATTATGACAGATATTCATCAAAATAATCAGATGTGTATCCATGGAATGGAATGAGGATCCGACAATTAGGAGACATTGTATTTTAGGCTAATAGCCTAGCACAATCTGACTTCAATATGTGTACAGTTTTAAGGGGAGCACATCAAATGCCATTAGTGAAAGGATGCATTGTCGTATTTATAGTTGCAATTTTCTTTTCGCGCAATATCTGTAAATAAATAACCTTACTTTTTCATTTGTTCCTCAAACTCACAGTGTAGTTTATTCCGTTCTCCTGCATTTTGGATAAATCCTGATTACATGGTACTGCATGTATTTATATAATTATAAGCCCTAAGATTGACGGAGAGCTGGTAAATCATTACAGATCTTGCTGAAATTCTTATGATCGAACATTCATCAATTCGTGATGTGAAGTACAGGATTGAAAACGATGCGAATAGTTTTTTTCCAGTTTTTCTTGAATATCTTGAATCTGTCCATATAAAACTTGAAGAGGATATACTTGTCCCTGCACTGAAAGATGAATTTGACAGTACAGACAAAAAATTTGTGATGAATATGGAACGAATAATGGCAGATCATAAGCTTCTTGGAAAACTTGGAGAAAACATTGTGAAATGGATTGAAGGAGGGGATAGTGAGATGATTGCCCAAAGGGTTCCGCTTTTTGTCAGGCTCCTGCTGGATCATAATAGCAGTGAGGAGGTTT
This sequence comes from Thermoplasmatota archaeon, assembly GCA_023381355.1. Taxonomy (GTDB): domain Archaea; phylum Thermoplasmatota; class Thermoplasmata; order Thermoplasmatales; family Thermoplasmataceae; genus Cuniculiplasma. The sequence goes on from JAMCUL010000023.1 coordinate 34,533, forward strand.
CAGTGTTTCCTTCATGGAAATCCATGGATGCAAGAATGATTAAGGCAACCTTGGCTGAAGCAAGAAACATGATCACGGATTTTGGAGTGGTAAATTATTCAATGATCACAGGAGTTTCGGATAGATTTCTTGAATATCTTTTTGATTAACGTTGAAGGAAATAAATGATTAGAATTTTTAAATTGTTTTCAGAAACTAGAAGTAAATCTACTTTGAGAATTTTGTGAACATAGAAAACTCAAAAATATAGCTTTCAGGGTTGAGCCGGTTACAAAGAAGAAGTATCTTTATTTTCCAGCTGTGCTGGCTATTGTGGTTGTAATGATTGCCAGTAGCTTTTCAGTTGATGCTGTATTGAATTTAGGGGATGTAAGTGATTCACAGGTAGGCTATCAGGTCAACTCAGGATCAAATAGGGATTTCACCAACACCAATCTCCAGCGTGAGCCTGGTACCGGCATCTACATCTGGCCCGACATACACAGATCCTCAACGACCTCAAACAGTCAGCTCACCATACTGGCTCGCCCTCCCAGAAACTCAGTTAATGCAAAGTCAGAGACTTTGTGGAAAGACTTAATTTCGCAGTGTTTTACACTTACACGAAATCAAGTGGAACGCTTAGCGTGGAGTTCACAGCGACTGTCCATATTAATACATCCTCAGTAAAACTGACAGTTTTAATTTTTATTGATTTTGGGACAACATCTCCTCCTTCCTCTATAGGTGACATATCTTTGGTTGTAAGTGGAGCCTGAAATTCTCAAACAAATCATTATGGACTTAACTTAAAAATTTATCTTTATGATTCCTGAATTCAGGGAAGAACAGGGATATTTCAAACTGCCCACTTTCATTCAGGATCGACATTATTGCGTCTCCACCCTCAATCTTCACAGTTCCATTCTGAAGAACTAATTTCTCTATTTTTCTGTCGTGAATTTCTGCATAGAAACTTGATTTATTCCCATTCCCCACAGCAATGTAACTTGGAACGTTTTCCATCCTTTCCTTTAGAAAAGGAATTGTATCCATTGAATCTTTTATGACCCTTTCAAACATGAATCTTTCATCTGAATCCATTTTTCTGGCCAGGTTTTCAAGCACTTTTAAGTATGGAATCATGTGCCTGTTCACCATATGATCAGGATTCAGGGACATTGTACTCCTTCCTACGATCTGTGACATTGCGCTTTCCGATGAAATTGCCCAGGCAATGGTCACGCGGGAGCTGGAAGCCATTCTGGAAAGATCAATTTTTATACTCATTTCAAAATTTTCCGCAAAGTTTATGGATCTCAGATTGTATTTCACGGAGTTGTCCTCTTTCACGGGACCGCTGAGAATTCCGTAATACGAGGTATTTTTTGCCTCATCGGTGTAGGGAAGTATTGCTATTTCATATTCATTTTCACCTGTTTCCTTAATAACGGATATATGAACTGAAGAAGAAAAGAAAAGATATGGATTACTGAAAAAGCCCATCAGAACTGGAACTGGAAAGTATGACTCAATGAGGAACTCCTTCGAGATGTTCACTTATTCAAATATTCAGTAGACTTATAAATCTTTTCAATAACGATTTTTAATCCAATAATTCTGCAAATTCCTGACACAATCTCGATTTATTAATTTGAAAAAGGTGATTTTTGGGTTGATGATCCTTGATTCTATTCCTGCATGACCATTTCAACATGGGCACTGATTTTGATCTTGCTTCCAACCATGACTTTTCCAGCCTCGATCACAACATTCCAGACAAGCCCGAAATCCTCTCTCTTGATCTCTCCCTCAACACTTATGCCTGCCCTTGTCTTCCCGTAGGGATCCTTTATGACTCCTTCTACATATGAAACGAGCTCAATCTCCTTTGTGACATTCTTTATTGTCAGGTCTCCCCTGATAATGTGCTTCTCTGCATCCACCTTCTTTATAGACTTGCTCCTGAACCTTATCTCCGGATATTTTGCAACATCAAAGAAATCAGCGGACCTCAGGTGATTATCTCTGTCATTTTCCCTCGTGTTCACAGAATTTGGATCTATTACTACCTCGAAGCTGGCCTTTTCAGGATCATTGTGTGATCCAGTTGCATTTACAGTGAACTTCTGGAAATTCCCCCTCACGTTTGAGATCATCATATGACGTGCACTGAACTCAATCTCTGAATGTGCGGGATCGCTTGTCCATTTTATTTCCTTATTTTCTGTTTCCATAAACAGGTATCATAATTACATTAATATACCATTTGTTACTTACATTAAAGTAGATATCAACATGGAAAGCAACACCTCAAATGAAACGATTTGCCCTGTTATTGAAACGCTGAAAATTATTGGCGGGAAATGGGAGCTGAGCGTGATAAAGAATCTTCTGGACGGGCCAAGGAGGTTCAATGATCTGTTGAGGGCCTGCTACGGTATAAGCTCCAGGACCCTATCGAGGATATTGAAGAATCTTGGTGATAACGGGATAGTCAGGAGGGAGATAATCTCCATTCGCCCTGTGACAGTTGTGTATACCCTGACCCCAATGGGTGAGGAGATGAAGCCTGTAATTGAGGCGATCAGGAACTGGGGCACGAAATATGCAATAAGGAATCCAGTAATTTCTGATTAGGTTCACACGATTCTTATTCTTGTGTTTTAAATATCCTGGATGATTGCGAATATAAAATTTTCCAATTCAAATACCATTTATACAATGAGGATATACGGACTTAGGTGATCACTTGGAACAACGTTGGAGGTTGTGGACCTCGATTTCAGGTACGAAAACGGATACAAGGTTTTTCAGGATATTAACCTCAAAGCAGAAAAGGGTAAGTTCGTTGCTATCGTTGGTCCATCTGGCGTTGGAAAGTCAACCCTCCTGAGATTACTTGGCGCATTTTTAAAACCTGAAAAGGGACAGGTCCTCCTGCATGGCAAGCCGGTGCTGAGACCGACCCCGCTCATATCAATGGTGCATCAGTCGATTGTTACGTTTCCATGGATGACAGCTGAGGAAAATGTTGCGCTTTCTGTGAAGACAAGGAATCTTCCAAAGGACAGGGTAAAGGAGATCTCGTCACATGCACTTGAAATGGTTGGTCTCCAGGGCTTCAACGATCTGTATCCGAAGGAGATGAGTGGTGGAATGAGGCAGAGGGTTGCAGTTGCGAGATCCCTTGCGGCGGAGCCTAAGATACTTCTTATGGATGAACCCTTTGCGCATCTGGATGAACTTACTGCTGAAGGCCTCAGACAGGATATCTACAACATTCTTTTTAACGAGGACAGCCCGCTTGAAACAGTGATAATGGTATCCCATAACCTCACTGAGGTGATCGAGCTTTCTGATACAGTGTTCATACTGAATGGGAGTCCTGCGACAATAGTTGCAAAGGTTGACATTGATATCCCACGACCAAGGAGTCCAAGGGATCCTGCGTTTGACCAGATGCTTGACAGGCTTTATTCATATCTTACAAAGAAGGAGGTGAAAAAGCAGTGATTCCTGGTGCTGGCGTTCTCCTGGCAACATCGTCTCCTGGAACTATCAACGGGATTCCATTTTTGACTATCACTCTTGCAGTTCTTGCCACAAGTATACGTGTTCTTGCCCTGATCCTCCTGTCCATTATCTCTGGATGGCTGCTGGCATATGGAGCAATCAAGAGCAAGATTTTCGAGAATGTGTTTATATCACTGATAGAAATTTTTGAAAGTGTTCCGGTCATAACTTTTTTTCCTGTTGTCCTGATAATTTTTGTGAACAGGATTGGTGGTGAACTTGGTGTTGAACTTGCAGCAGACTTCCTCGTCTTCACTGCTGTGGTGTGGAATATCTGGATGGGTGAATACCAGGCATTCAAGACAGTCCCGAACGAGATGGTTGAAGTGGCTAATAACTATGATTATGGATTCCTGGACAGGATGTCCATGATTTACATACCTTTTTCCATACCCAGGATTGCGGCAAACCTGTTCCCAAGTGTGTCTGACGGATTCTTCTATATAACTGTCAGTGAAGTTTTCTCCATTGGACTTACCACATATGCAACCTTTGGAATAGGCACTGAAATTTCAGCCCTGCTTGCTGAATCTAATTATTATGGAATACTTACCGCATTCATAATAATGGGACTGGTCATAGTGGTAATAATTCTTGGGCTGAGATCTTTCAGCGAGAGGGCAGTTGCAAGATATACAGTAGATACTGATATGCCAATAATGAGGAGGGGTAAGCCCAGAATAAGGCAGACAGCCAGACTTTCTGCAGTAGCTTCCCTGAACACCCTTGGAAAACTGGCTAAATATAACAGGGAAAGAAGGCCCCAGAAGGATCCTGAGGAACTTTTCTCTACAAATCCAAGAAATGGAAAGGGAAATATCATAATAGGAATAATTGCACTTGCAATCCTTGTATACATTGTATATTCGGCAGTTGAACTTATCATGAGTGTTAGCGCCAGTGAGTGGGGCTATCTCTTCTCTAAGACGCCGTATCTCCTCTATGGTCTCCTGCTTGACTATATCAGGGTATTATCCATAACTGCCGTATCCCTGGTGCTTGCCCTGACCCTTGGATACTATTTTGCAACACGCAGGCGAGTTGAAAAATTTGGGATTCCCATAATACAGACCATAAGCGCATATCCTGTCCCGGCATATTTCCCCTTCATATTTCTGGGAATCTATCCATTCGTTGATTCCATATTTGGCCCGTATACAGAAGAATCCCTGGTTCTCCTCCTGGGCTTCCTTGCTACGTTCTATTATGTATTCTACGGATTCTGGATGGGTGTCAAGGCCATGCCAGCCGAATACAATGAAATAATGAGGAATCTTGATATGGGATTCTTCCGGAAAATGCGATACGTAATACTCCCATCTACATTCCCGTATCTTATTGCAGGAATCACCTCAACTGTAAACAGCGCATGGGGTGGGCTTGAGATAGGGGAATACTGGCCCAATATTGCAGGAGGCAAGACACTTCAGGTACACGCAGGTCTGATGAAGACAATAGACCTGGCCACATCAAGCGGTAATATAGCGCTTGCGGCGTGGGGGTCATTCCTGTTTGCCATGATAGTTGCAGTTTATTCCATCATATTCACAAGGAAGATGATGGATCTCGCAAAAAAGAAATATGTTGCAGAGGAAGGAATCTATAGTGTCTGATCAAAGAGAAGCGATGAAACCATCCTCGGTTTTCTTGATAAGTCCGGAATAGACGCCCCATTCTATAAGTGTTACCTCGAGATTGTGATAACCAGTCGGACTGTTATACTTCTGTACTCCCTCGTTTGCCAGTTCCTGCATTATCTCCTCCAGGTCAAAATTCTTCATCTTCAATGCAGTTGCAATGGGCTCCATATTTATTATTGAACCCTTCAGGATTTCCTTCCTGTTCTTCGGGCTTGAAGATATGAAACTCTTTCCCTTGTCTGTAATCCAGACATCACCCTGATCAGTCTCTATCAGGCCTATATTGGATGCCGTATAGAGAATCGGCATGAGATCGTCTATATCCACTTCCATTTCCTTTTCGAGCTCATAGATATCAGTCTTCTCCTTGAAAATGTGCTGGAGGACATATAGCAATCCGACCAGATCGGCGATCCTGGCATCCGGGTCAATAACTTCCATCGTGACAATATATATTTGGCAGCTATTAAATAGTTATTGTACAGAAATCATTTTCACAAATAACACAAGTCTCCTGAACATATCATACTTCCCTGCATTGATTCACGAAATTTTCATAATCTTCCAGGATCTCCCTGATAACAATGGCATTATTATGCTCCCTGTCACGTGCTGAATACAGGAGGGTTATGTTCCCCCCATTTCTCAACCTTGCAATATCCCCTGATCTGCAGAGTTCCTTCCTGTATTCTTCCCTGAATTTTTCCCACTTCCCTGGATCATGCGAGAACCACTTCCTTAAATCTGTGGAAGGCGCAATGTCTTTCATCCATTCATCAATCATTGCTTTCTCCCTGGAAATTCCTCTGGGCCATATCCTGTCTACAAGGATTCGCCTGCCATCTTCCAGGCTATAATCATCATAGATTCGCTTTATTCTGATCATGGGACATCGCTGACTTATAAAAGAATTTACAATATTTAAATCTGATTAAAGAACAGCGCTAAATTTATAATGACAATAAGTGATTTGGATCAGATGCTCATTAGAAATTTCCTGCCTAAAAATTATTTCATGATAAAATTCAAGATACCTGTAAAAACGGATATTTTCACTCTTGCCAGAGATCTTTCACTCAAGGGAATGTGTTTCGTGGAAAACAACCACATAATAGGCATACTCAAGAAGGAAGCAGATGAAAAGAGGGATTTCCTGATGTTCCTTTCAAAAACAAAAGTCAGTGAAACTGCAGATTACTATTACTGCTCACTGCTTGAGAACGTGAACATGAATGGATTTTCAGAGATGCTCCGATCACCATCGTTCCTGGTGGATTACATAGTCCTAGAAAATGGATACATAAGTTTCAGGATTTCCTATCACGTGAAGTATAACAGCATGATGTCGAAAATGATGCCTCTTTTCGTTGATAACGGGGCCGATATTGAGTATGTGGGGAAATACAGAAATCTCAGGAATGACCTGGATGGGATATCCAGGGATTTCGGCCTGAAATCTATACTGTTCAGGACCACCGTCCCACAGCACTACATAGATAATGACCGGAGTGCCCAGGTCAGGTGGTCAAGGGTTGTGAGGGTATTCTCCTCGAAAAATCTCGAATCCGTATATTTTATGGAGGAAAATGGGGAGCCTGGTGATATATTCTCCCCCATTGACAAAGAGGCAAGCATTTATCAGGCAGATACTGAGAATCCCCTTCTTGTCAGGGAAGAGGAAGAAATCAGGAAGGAGGGACTAAAACCGGTGGCAGCCATGAATTATTTTGATGGCAAGAACCTGTGGATCCAGTACATACTGATGGAAAGGGATCTCCCTGAGTTCATCTCTATTTATGGAGAAGTGATGAAAGAGTTTCCGGACTGGAACGGATATATTTATGAGATAGAGAGCCTTGAAGATTTTGCATGAAATCAATAGGTATTACTGCAATGAGCACCGGTTCCGGAAAAACGTCAGTGACTGCAGCAATGCTCCATGCATTGAAGGGATCCGTACAGGTAAAAATTGGTCCTGACTTCATTGATCCTCTCGTTCTAAAATCTGTGAATGGAAGCAAGGGATACAATATGGACAGGTGGATTCAGGGTAGAGGTTATCTGAATATACCTGGAATTGCTTCAAGGAAGAATGACTTTGCCATTTACGAAGGAGTGATGGGCTTCTATGACAGTGGGATAGGAAAACAGTACTCAACCCAGGCATATTTCGAAAAGATGAAAATTCCATACATACTTGTTGTTGATGTCTTGAGATATGGAGAGTCCATATACTACAGCACAGTAGGCTTCAGGAGGAAATCCCTCTTAGGTGTCATCCTGAACAGGTATTCCACAGAAAGGCATCTTGAACTGGTGGAAAAACCGTTCAGGGATCACGGTGTCAGGATTCTTGGCGCCGTTCCATACAGGAGTGATCTGGAAATCAGGGAAAGACATCTTGGAATCAATATTGAGGAAGGACAGAAGAAGGCGGTCCAGGTTGGCAGGATTGTGAGCGAATATCTTGATCTCGATTTCCTGGATGAAATCAATGACCAGGAGTACCATGAAGGCAATTCCGTAGAAATGGAGAGGAGAGATTACAGAATAAGCATAGCTCTGGACGACGCTTTTAATTTTTATTACAGGGATGCAATGGAGTACCTTGAGAAAAATTTCAGTGTGGAGTATTTTTCACCCCTTAAAAATGAGGTCCCCAGGGATCCAGACTTTGTTTACATTGGAGGCGGATATCCTGAATTACATGGAGAGACCCTTGAAAATGCCAGCGATACCATAGAATTTCTCAGGGATTTTCATAAGGGCGGAGGAAAGATATATACTGAGTGTGGAGGAACCATGTTCCTTCTACAGAAAATGATTGCTGGTGAAAGGGAATACCAGATGGCAGGCATATTTGAAGGCCTGTCCAGAATGGAGAAGACTCCAGTGCTTTCCTATACGGAACTCCAATCTGATGGAAGAAATACATTTTATGGCAATGGACAGATTGTACGGGGGCATGAGTTCCATTACAGCAGGATAGAAACAAGGGAGAAGATGGCATTCTCGGTAAGAAGGGGAAAAGGGATGGATGGAAAGGATGGCATTTCCAGCAGGAATGCGCTTGGAATGTATACGCACATCGATATGATGAGATATGGAAATAATATTTTTAAAAATTAGGAGACGGTGGTTAGCCACGCGGAGTATTTCTGATTCTTCCCGGAAACAACGTTGAAGTATTCTTCCCTTATTCGTGAGGTTATTTTGCCTGTCCTTCCGTCACCGATCTCTATTCCATCAACATTCACTATGGGGGTAATTTCTGCTGCGGTCCCAACAAAGAATAGTTCGTCAGCAGTGTAAAGTTCCTCCCTGTGGATGAGCCTTTCCCTGACCTCATATCCGAGGTCCTTCCCCATGGTAAGTATGCTTTCCCTTGTTATTCCAAGCAGTATGGCACTTTCCTTTCCTGGTGTTACTATTTCACCGTTCTTTATCATCATGATGTTTTCTCCGGGACCCTCAGCAACATATCCATCCCTGGTTGTGAGTATTGCCTCATCATATCCTGACTCATGCGCGTCATGCATTGCGATCACTGAATTCAGATAGTTTCCGCTTGCCTTTGCCTGGATCGGCAATATGGATGAGTCTATCCTGTGCCATGATGAAACCTTGCACCTCAATCCCTTGTCTGCTTCAGAAAAATACTTTCCAAAAGGGATGGCCGCTATGAACGTGCTGACCTTCTTTCCGGTTGTTCCAACACCAACATGATCATCATCATAAAATGCGAATGGCCGGATATAACATGATTTCAGGTTGTTCCTCTTCACAACTTCCCTTACGGCATTTTCCAGCTCCTCAAGTGAAAATCCAAGGTTCATGCGGTATATCTTCGCGGTATTCAGGAACCTTACCATGTGATCTCTCAGCCTGAATATGGATGATCCAGACGGCGTTTCATAGGCTCGAATACCCTCAAAAATTCCGCTTCCGTACTGGAGCGAATGGGTTAAGATCGGTACCCTTGCCTTGCTCTCATCAACGAACTGACCATTCAACCAGTATATGCTCTCCTGACTCATGATTCAATAATAGAAGAGCGTATTAAATTGTTTTCAGGTATTAAGTAACCCGGGAAATATAGGAAAGATTTTTCCTTGATTACTTCCTCAGGGATTCAACCAGTTTTGGCACTACCTGGAACAGGTCTCCAACTATGCCGTAATCACATTCCTGGAAGATGGGCGCATCCTTGTCCTTGTTCACAGCTATCACTATTTTTGCACCCCTCATACCTGCGATGTGTTGAATCTGCCCTGAAATGCCCAGAGCTATGTATACCTTTGGCTTAACCTTCTTTCCTGAAAGACCTACCTGCCTTTCCTCACTGAGCCATTTGTAGTCAAGGCAAACAGGCCTTGATCCTGCAAGCTCACCGTGGGTTGCCTCAACAAGGGGCATTATGCTTTCAATTGATTCCTTCTTTCCTATTCCCCTCCCTACAGAGACGATTATGCTGGCATTTTCAATGTTTGTTGAACTCTTTTCCTTTGGCTTCACTTCAAGAAGTGAGACCCTGGAATCTCCAAGATCAATTGTTTCCTTTTCTGCAGTGTTGTCGCCAGGGCTTGAATCAAAAGAACCGGGAGTTACCGTTATGATCTTTGAGCTGGATTCCTCCTGCATTATGGTTTTTCCCCCAAAGAAGAACCTCTTTGTGATCATCTTGCCTCCGGAGAATGAAATTTCAAATACTTCAGTCATGCATGGGAAGTTCAATTTGCCTGAAAGAATTCCTGCAACCTCCCTTCCAAGGGGACTTGATGATATAACTATGAGGTCGTATGACTGGAGATCCATTCCGGAAATAGCCAGGGAAACGTTGTCAGCAAAAGCTTTTCCCTTGAGTCCATAAAGCTTCTTGATTCCGTAATTCTGGCATTGCTCAATTTCGCTTTCCACCGTAACAGCCTGTACCTCACCATCCTCCCTGAATCTTGTTGCAAGACCTGACAGGGACTTTGCATCATCTGCAAACAGCAGGAATTTCATCTGATCTCACCTCTTATAGCCCTCGATGCAGCATCCACACCCTTGTCAATATCCTCATATATTTCTCTCTTCCTTTCACTCTTTGGCGCAAGATTGCTTATGACTCTTGGAACCGGTGTTCCATCTGACTCTGCCTGCTCAATATTTATCGGCTTCCTTCCTGCTGCCATGATCTGCAGCACAGGCGGGAGTCTTGGCTGGTTGATTTCCTGGGTTACAGAAATTACGCATGGCGCACCTGACGAGATAATTTCGTCACTTTCATCCAGGACCCTCCTGATTTTGAGCACTTCCCCGGCAGCCTCAATACTTACTGCATTCCCCAGAAGAGGTACATCAAGCATTGCTGAAATAAGGCCCGGAAGTATGCCGGTATATGAATCAGCTGACTGGTTTCCCATAATTATAACGCTGTTGTTTCCAAGGGCCTTTATCTTCCCTGAAATAACCTTTGCAGTCCGGTATGGGTTGTTTCCACTGTAGCCGGTTATTATATACCCTTCATCAGCCCCCATCGCATAGGCTTCCTTCATTGCGGCATTAGACCTGTCTGTTCCAAAAATAATGCAGACAACTTTTCCACCGTTCTTTTCCTTTAACTGAACAGCTGCCTCAATCGCATTCTTGCTCAGATTCTCGATCCTCAGAGGAATATTCTGTAGAAGAGGCTCCCCGGTTTTTGGATCGTTCCTGATCTGATCTATGTCAATAATCTGCTTAACCAGAACTATTATGTTTAATGACAAAACATTACCTCCTTTACGTATTCAAGCATTTTTTAAATACTTAATACATACTTTTCCTGATTCTTTTTTGGGATAATAATATGTCGATTTCGTAAGTCGATATCGAAAATGTATTTATAAATCGTATTCATATAGAGCCAGTGTGAATTATGAGTGAAAAGGATGTTTATATTGTAGATTACAGGAGAACGGCATTTTCCAGATCGAGGCCAACGCAACCGGAAAGGGACGTGTTTAACTCAATCAGGATGGATGAGGCCCTGGGCAAGTTAATAAAGAATGTTGTGTCCAAATCGTCTATAAATACTGATGATATAAATGACATGATCACCGGATGTGCAATACAGGCTGATGAAAACTGGACTTATGGCGGCAGGCACCCGGTTTTTCTTGCAGGACTTCCATTCAATGTGCCGAGCATGTCCCTTGACAGGGCATGTTCATCTTCACTGAATGCAGTGACAATTGGTGCAATGGAAATAATGACTGGAAATTCTGAGGTTGTTCTTGCAGGAGGAATGGAGCACATGACTCACGTTCCATTGAGTAACAATCCCCATGTGAAACCGAATATGAGACTGATGGTAAGGCCGGAGTACATGAAATATCAGATGGGTATTTCATACAACATGCTTGCAACAGCAGAGAAACTTGCAGATCTCCGGGGAATAACAAGGGAAGAAATGGACAGGTATTCATATGAGAGCCATAAACTGGCAGCAAAGGCTCAGGATGACGGATACTTCAAGGGAGAAATACTACCGGTTGAGGTGGAACACGAGGGAAGGAGCATTGTTGTTGACAGTGACCAGGCCGTAAGGAGAGATGCCACCATGGAAGACATGGTAAAACTAAAGCCAGCCTACAAGGAGGATGGCGTCATAACTGCTGGCAATTCGTCTCCCCTCAATGCAGGAGCCTCCCTTGTTGCACTGATGAGCGAGAAGAAGATGAATGAGTCGGGGATGAAGCCGCTTGTAAAGATCAGGAGCTTCGCATGGGCAGGCGTTGATCCTACAATAATGGGAGAGGGGCCGGTTCCTGCAACAAAAAAGGCTCTCGAGAAGGCGAAACTGAAGCCAGATGATATTGATATCTGGGAGATAAATGAGGCTTTTGCAGTTGTTGTACTCAATGCCATGAAGGCATTTGATATACCGAGAGAGAAAGTAAATGTGCACGGTGGAGGAATTTCAATAGGACATCCACTTGGTGCAACTGGAGCGAGGATTGTGGGAACACTTGGAAGGATACTCAAGGAGAAGAACAAGAAGTACGGTGTCGCAACACTCTGCGTCGGCGGCGGTCAGGGCTACTCAGTAGTTGTGGAGGCGGTCTGATGGATTTTGATCTGCCCGAAGAACTGGATGAATACAGGAAGAAGGTAAGGGAGTTTGCCATCAGGGAGTTCAGGCCCGAGCTTGCAGAAAAAAGTGACAGGGATGAAAGTTATCCTGATGAGATAAGGAAGAAGACTCTCAAGGAGGGCCTTGTCGATTTTTCGAATCCATGGAAAACAATGATAGCGATTGAGGAAATGTGCAGGGTTGATCCTGGTCTTGGCATATCTGCAACTGTACCATACTTTGGGGCTGAGGTGCTGATGCTTCATGGAAGTGATTATCTGAGGGAGAAATACCTCTCAAGAGTTGCAGGTGGAAATGCAATAATGGGCCTTGGAGTCACAGAACCTGGAGGCGGCAGTGATGTGGCAGGATTGAAGACGAATGCGCGCAAGGAGGGAAATAAATACATTGTAAATGGCTCAAAGATGTTCATAACCAATGGTACCATAGCCGATTTCTTTGTGATGCTTGTCAGGACATCCCCACCAGATGACCCAAAGAAGAGGCATCACGGTTTGAGCGTGCTTGTTGTGGAGAGAAACTTCAAGGGCTTTGATTCCAACCATCTCACAGGGAAGCTTGGAGTCAGGGCAACCAATACGGCAGAGCTTATCCTCAATAATGTAGAGGTACCGGAAGAAAACCTGGTTGGAGAAGAGGGAAAAGGGTTCTACTACATAATGGAGTTTTTCAATATATCAAGGGTATTTGTGGCAGCACAGTCAATTGGTATTGCCCAGGGTGCCCTGGACAGGGCCTCTGCCTATCTCATATCTGAGGAATCAAAGGGACACTTCGTTGGAGAGGAGAGGAAATTCAAGCTTGCAGAAATTGCCACTAGAGTCGAGGCATCAAGGCTCCTGATGTACAAGGCTGCATCATATCTCTTCAATTACAGGCCCAACCCCATGATAACAAGCATGGCAAAGGGATATGCATCTGAAACTGCATCATTTGCGGCGGAAACCGCAATGGAGATAACCGGATCCCACGGCCTGAAGACCGATCTTGAAAGGCTTTTCAGGGATTCCAAGATCATGGAGATATGGGAAGGAACCAGCGAGGTTGAAAAAATAGTGATTTCAAGAATGATGATGAAGGGTGATAAGAATGAATGAGCAGACAGAGATGATGATGGAAAACATAAGGCAGTTTGCGGAGTCGAACATATCCAGTATATCCTTAAAGATCGAAAGAGAAGGGATACCGGATGACCTGTATGCGAAGATAATCCAGCAGGGACTCATAGGGGCAACACTCCCTCCTGAACTTGGAGGAGCAGGGCTGGACAGGAACAGCTATGATGCCATTCTTTTCCAGCTCGCCAGGATTTCTCCGTCAGTTGCATTTCATGTGTTCATGAATAATTCGCTGATTCTGAGGTCACTCGAGAAGGCGGGGAGGATGGACATAATTTCAGAGATAATCTCAGGAAAGGAGAGATACGGCATTGCTCCCGGCCCATTGATGGAAGGTGGAGAGGACGGCGAGGGATCCCTGATAATTGAGCCTGGCAGCAGGAACATTGTGATAGGCAGGAATGGAGGGAAAGTCACCGTTTTGACAGGCATGCCCAGACTCCTGGACAAGAAGCCGCTTGGTCTCAGGGGATTGAAGACAGATATTGCAATACTTGAGGATAATGGCGAGCAGATCCTGTCACGTGAAGATATGGAAGCAATTTGGGAGGATGGATCATGGCATTCAGCCGCCATATTTCTCGGCCTTGCTGAGGGTGCACTGGAAAAAGCGATTGAATACACGAAGGTCAGGAAGACTTTCAACTTCTCCCTGAAGGATTACGAGCCTGTCGCCTTCAGGATGAGCGAACTGAAAAGTGAACTGGAGATATTCAAGAACACACTATTCAGTGATGTTGAAGATTCCCTTACAGGAATGATGCTCAAGACACTTTCAGCTGAATTCTCCCGCAGGGCAACAAAGTATGCACTTCAGTTCCATGGAGGATATGGATACCTTGAAGACTTTGGAGTGGAGAAATTTTACAGGGATGCTGTTTCCCTGAACTCCATAATGTTCAGGCCCATAACCGACAAGAGGGTTCTGGCTGCAAAAATATACGGGGAGAAATCAGGCTTCCTCTGATTTTTTATAAAAACTATAATTTTTTAATGAAATATAAAAAAAATTTGAATCGGCTGTTCTGCCTGCTCATGGAATCCCTATTTACTGTGTTTTCTTGTAATTCTTTGCCGAGATCATCATTATTACGTATACCACAAGGCAGAAAATGAATGAGGCAAGCATTCCTATTGAGAGCGAGGCATCTGATATATCCTGTTCCACAAGGAACATTCCACTTATGCTCGCTCCTATTAGTGACAGGAAGGCGAATCCAGAGAGCATCACGAATATGAGGCCCTTATCTTTTGCCATGAAAAGTATATAAATACTGAAAAGCACAAGAATGACAGCAAGCGCGCCGTGCAATAGCATTTCTATACCCCCCTGAACAAACACAAAATAGAATGCCTTTTCCACATTCATTGATTTGTAGGTCGCCGATACCTGGGTCGGGTTGATCGTGAACATCTGGACCAGCACGCCGAAAATGAGTTGCAGGACGAGGAGACCGAGCATTACATGAACAAGGTTTTTGAATTTTCTATAAGATTCAGCCTCATTATCCATGAGGTTGTCATGAATTTGTATTATTTAAAAATTAACCAAAAAAACAGTTCAATTAATTTACATATTTATGAAGAATGCTTCATAAGATTTAATTATGGATAAATTCTACTGAGATTATGTATACCAGGAGAGGAGACAAGGGAGAAACAGATACCGGGACAGGAATGAGGGTCACCAAGGGTTCCCACATCATAGATACAGAAGGCGACTTTGACGAACTGAATTCGTTTGTAGGTTTTGCTTTAGTGAATACCAAATGGGATGATATACGAAAGGATCTGGAGCAGGTACAGGTTGACCTGTTCGTGTGTGGTGAGCATATAACTGCCCAGGGAGGAAGGAGAACGATTACAGAAGAGAGGGTCAGATGGCTTGAAGCAAAAGTGAATGAATACAGGAAGGAGTATGGGAAAATAAAGCTCTTCGTAATACCTGGAGGAAGTGTTGAATCGACGTCGCTCCATATGGCAAGAACCGTGTGCAGGAGACTGGAAAGGGATCTCGTTAAGTCAAAAGACGAGGTTGAAATAAGCCCGGTCATAGAGGAATATGTCAACAGGCTCTCCTCACTCCTCTTCTTCCATTCCATAATTTCCAACAGGAGACTTGGGATAGAGGAAAGAATATGGTACCTCAGAGAACTCCCCTGAATACTTCCCTAATAAAGACTTCCCTTTTTCATCGCATTTTTCAGAAATGTGTTGTTCAGTATCTCGAACCTGAGATCCGTTGAATCCCCATGTCCAGGATAAATCTTTGTGCTTTCCTTCATGCTCCCGATGATTCTCAACGAGTTCACGAGTTTATCCTGATTCCCCCCGATATCTGTCCTTCCGACTGAGAGCCTGAATAGTGTGTCTCCACTCAGTATGAAGCCGTCTGAATATAGCACTATACTCCCCATCGTGTGCCCCGGCGTTTCCAGTACCTTGATCGCATGGCTTCCAATTTTGAATTCGGTTCCGTCATTCATTGGCCTTATGCTGGAAGGGATTGTTATATCAATGTCCATTCCCATCTGTCTTATCAGTGTACCCTGATTTTTCATCATCTCAAGATCTGCACTGTGGATATAGAAAGGAACTCCATATTTCTCCTGAATCTGGACTGCACCATCCACGTGATCGAAATGGCCATGTGTGGCAACCACTCCAGTCGGGGTAAAATGATTCATGGTTATATCTTCAATCACTTTTGCCTGATCCCCGCCGGTATCCACAACCATACATTCTCCCTCTGATGATAGTATGTACGTATTTGTCATGAGAGGCCCCGTGATTATTCTCCTTATTTTCAGCAAGCTTCCATTCATGCCCCACAATTCCTGTTGAAACTATATTAGTTTCGTTTTGCTTTGATGAGATTCCTCGAATATGAGACTACCATGCCAGTGTTGCAAAGGGAACTTCTTCATCACGTTCGCGATTTATAGCTTTCCGAATTCTCCCAGATTTGAAATGGGCTTTCCATGTAGATCAGGTATTGAACTGACCAAGACCAGCAGTTACTTCCTTCCATGCAGGGGTTCATGTCCCGGTAACTTCATGGCAATGCCCAGTCCATTAGCAATGAAAGCCCAATTAACGCCTTGGTGAGCATTTACTGGTTACATGGCGACTTGTACACCTGTACGATGATTCAAGATCTACGTATCTATGTTATGTTTCACAGTTTAAGGATAGTTTCGCGAATGATCCGGATCATAAAACCAAAATTTCAATTGTTTTATTGGTTGTTATGCTTTCATTTGCTTCATCATTTTTTATATATTATCGAGTAAAGGGGACTAGAATAAGTCATGTTGGCGTTACGGTTAAGCCAGTTAGTCCGGGTATGAAACAGGGCAACGAGTTGTCATTTTCGTCAATGCCAGTAACAGTTGTTCACAATTTAATATAGATGGCACTACTTATTCAGGTGGGATATTGCTTGAATGCCTTGGGCTATCCATTATACAGTATCTTCCTCATCACAACTTTTTGGCCTGTCAAAATTTAGCCTGAGTACTTCAAGCCCTGATATCATAGCGCACTGGAATGTGACTATATATGAAATAATAAATAATAGTCTGGAATATTTTATAGCGCATGCCGGGTACTGTTTGATCGATAAGGTCAGTTATTCCTTTGCTGGAATTCCATATAGAGTAATACTAAATGCCGCCGCCCCTCACACTATGATTCTTGTTTCTGGATTATATCTGGACGAGGAATGGAATCTTGTGAACGACACCCCTGGATTGAAATTAAACTGCACAGATGGCGATTATACATCAGGTGGATTTCCTGGCGAAATAATACCAGAATACAATAGAAATTCTTCGTTCATCAATATTAGTGTTGATGTTCAGAACCATACTTTTGTAAGATTTAACGTAATATTGAAATCTCCACCGAACTCAATCACCGTAACGATTGGGTTGAGCGATCGCATATTTTATCAGACAACAACAGGATTTGGTGGGCTCATTGCCCAGTATTCGGAAAAATAATTTTCCGCCAAACCAGGCGGAAGAGTGTGACTCTACAATATGGGATGAAAAACCTATTGAGTGGTGCTAGAAAGATTAAATTTCCAGCAATTGTATAGTATCAACTCGAGAATACTATAAGTTTCAGATTATTTTATATTATTAGTATTAATAATACTTTAATAGGATCGAACGATGCACATATCATGGCGTTAATAAGTGATGAATACAGGGAAAAATTGACAAAGAAATTTGCAGAAGTTATGAAGGAACAGGTTATATTGAAATTCTTCACACAGGATGATGAAAAATGTCCCTACTGTAAGGACACTCTGAGTCTGCTTCAGGAGATGACTGAACTGAGTCCAAAGATCAAGCTAGAAGTTCACCAGGTTGGAGATGAAGATTCCAGGAAATACAATGTGGAAAAGAGCCCGGTAACTGTTCTTATTTCGGATAAATTCTCAGATGGAAATGTGAGATATTTTGGCATTCCTTCCGGCTATGAATTCAGCTCCCTTATTGAGGATATAGAAACCTTTTCAACAGGATCAATAGAACTGAAAGACAAGACTGTGGAGATACTGAAAGCTATTGACAAGCCAGTAAATATCAAGGTCTTCATAACTCCAACATGTCCTTACTGCCCTTCTGCGGTAAGAACCGCACACAAGTTTTCGCTTGTGAACAAGAATATAGTCAGTGACATGGTAGAATCCTATGAATTCGAGGAAGAATCCGAGGAAGCAGGCGTTTCAAGTGTTCCGCACATAACGATAAATAAGGATACAGAGTTTGTAGGTGCACTACCTGAGGATGAATTTCTCTCTTACGTAATTGAAGCAGTTAGTGTAAAACAGTAAAAATCATTTTTTTTAAATACAAAAATAATATTTAACTACCAATAAACCTATTAAAGTTACGGCACTATTCCAGTATGGCGTCAGGTGAAGTTTTAAAGGGCATGCTTGATGAGTATGGCAACAACGAATCGGTCAAGAAGGAAATTGCCGGGATGAATAAGTCTTTTCAGTTTGTTCCCACCGATGGGGAAGCGTATTTTGTGAAAATAGAGAATGGTGAGGTTAAATTCTCATTGGGAAAGGATGAAAAACCAACTGCAACCATCACTGCTACTGATGAGATTCTCACCAACCTTTTCACGGGAAAGGTTGATCCCGTAATGTCTTACATGACAGGTAAGATCAAGATTTCCGGTGACTTGATGAGTGCAACAAAAATAACAGGGATAGTCAAGAAAATGAGGAAGTGATCTGAATGGAAATAAAGAAAGCCACAGTAGTTGGTTCAGGGCTTATGGGGAGCGGAATTGCCCAGGTGATTGCGCAGGCAGGATACCCTGTTTCAGTATATGACAGCTTCCCGGAGGCTCTTAAGAAAGGCAAGGAATCTGTTGAGAAGAGCCTTGCAAGACTTGTGAAGTCTGGAAAGATAAAGAATGAAAAAGTGAGCGAGATAATGGGACATCTCAGTTTCACAGGGTCTCTTGAAGATGCTGTGAGGGACTCTGACATAATTATAGAGGCCGTTCCCGAAATACCTGAACTGAAGGAGAAGGTTTTCAGTGAGATTGAAAAACTGGCAAGACCAGACGCTATTCTTGCGACAAATACCTCAAATATAAGGATAACCGAAATAGCCCATATTCTTAAGAATCCTGAGAGGCTTGCCGGAATGCACTTCTTCAATCCTCCAGTACTGATGAAACTTGTGGAGGTTATAAAGGGGGAGAAGACTTCCCAGAATGTCTTCGATGCAATTTATGATTTCTCGCGGAAGATCGGGAAGACACCTATAAGGGTCTTCAAGGATACAGCAGGATTCGTGGTAAACAGAATAAGTGCGCCTGAATCCCTCTATTTCATTCTGCTCCTTGACAACAAGGTTGATACTCCACAGGCAATAGACTTTTTTGCAAGAGGACAGGGACTTCCAATGGGACCCTATGAACTGATGGATTACGTAGGTGTGGATACTGTTCTTCATTCTCTTGAATATTATGCCAGAACACTCAGCCCCGATTATGGAAAGACCAGTATAATCAAGAAGATGGTCGACGATAAGAAACTTGGAATCAAGACAGGAAGTGGATTCTATAAATGGGAGAATAATAAGGCCCAGATACCGAAGTCTGAACCATCCTCAAAGGTACAGCTCCTTGACGTGTTTGTCCTGGAGATCAATGAGGCAGTCAAGCTCATAGAGGATGGTGTTGCAACGCCAGATGACATAGAGAAGGGGTATTCCCTTGGGATGAACAGGCCTTTTGGTCCAATTTCAGTTGCAAAAGGGCTTACAAACAGGGAGGTAAAGGACAAACTCAATGAACTGTATGAAAAGTTCCATGTTGATGTTTTCAAGCCTGCAAAGGCGATAGAAGATGGACTCCTGAAGGAGGCCATATCGGGAAAACTCAAGGGTGAATCTGCCCATAAAAAGGAAGAGAAGAAAGATTCGTCAGAAAAACTCGTAAGCATCAAGCGGGAGGGAAAAGTTGCAAGAATTGAGGTCAGAAACGGAAAAAACAACCTTCTCAACGGAAACGTCCTGGATCAGCTCCATGAGGCAATACAGGAACTCTGGAATGACCGTGAGGCAAGAGTAATAGTCCTTGCAGGGAACGACAGCGTTTTCTCTGCGGGAGCAGAACTGACACAGTATATTCCGGATGCTTTTGACTTTATAGAGAACTCCAGAAAAGGAGAAAGAACATTCAGGGAGCTGTCCGAGATACCAAAGATCGTGATTGCAGAAATGAGGAAATACACTCTTGGAGGTGGATTTGAACTTTCACTGAACTGCGATATAAGAATATCAACCCCCGATTGCCTCATTGGATTTCCAGAGGTAACTCTTGGCCTGCTTCCCGGATGGAGTGGCAGCCAGAGGCTGGCAAAGCTTATCGGTCTTTCAAAGGCAACTTCACTTATCCTCACAGGGGAGAAATTTGACGGAAAGAAGGCGGAAGAACTTGGAATTGTGTACAGGTTATTTTCTGATGAGGAAATCAGGCAGAAAACCATGGAATTTGCGGCTGACCTCGCCGAGAAAGTTTCCCCAATTGCCGCAGCCCTGACAAAACGCCTCCTGAACAAGGGTACTGAGGTTCCGATGGATGTTGGCCTTGAGATGGAATCTATTGCGATGGGTACAATATACACATCGCAGGATTTCATGGAAGGAATATCCGCATTTGTCCAGAAGAGGAAGCCTGAATACAAATTCAGGTAGGCCTTAATTTTATGTGCAGTCACCATGAGATTACACACCTTCTCTGTTCCGTTAAGGTGAACAGGAATTCCTGACTGGAACATTGATTCTGTTTTATTGTGAGGATCTCCTGTTTCTGTACCAACCGGGCTGGAATTCATAAATAAATTTGCGGATGCCGGCACTTTTCAAATGGCATATATATTTTCCCGAAAATACTGCGACTGGAGAGCCAGCGATTCAGGTACAAATATCAATGCTATTCAACCCAAGGCAGAAAAATCCTGATCATCTTCACACACGGCTTAAACTGCCTGGTTAGTGCAGGAAAACAGCACTCCTCACTTAAAACATTGATGGAATAGAGGCTTTTTGAATCTGTATAAAAAGAAATTGTTTTCGGGTTTTCACTGCTTTTCTTTTATGAGATTAACAAAGGCTTCCTCAAGTGAAGACTCATAATCTGCATATGAAGTGACCCTTCCTATTTTCAGGCACTGGTTCAATATTTCTGCTTTATTCTCAAGATTTCCATCGAAGTAGAGGATGAACGAATTTGTAGATTCTTCCTCTATCTTTTCAACAGAGGGCAGGCTGGCCCTCTGAATGTCTGATAATGTCACTGGATCAATGAACTGGACTCTTACGCTTTTTGAATTGAACCTTCTTTCAATTTCCCTTGTTTTGTCCTGGATTGTCATTTTACCATGGTTTATGAAAATGATATTTTCACATGTATCCGTAACCTCCTGGAGAAGATGCGAACTCAGCATTATCATGTGATCCTTCTTCCAGTCAAGGATTACATCCCTTATGATCTTCCTCTCTGCCGGGTCCATTCCGTTTGTTGGCTCATCAAGGAAAATTATGGATGGATCGTTAAGGAAAGCGGCAGCGAATACAACCCTTGCCCTCTGGCCTCTTGAAAGAGTGCCAACTTTTCTTGATGGATCCGGGATCTCAACCCTTTTGCCGAAATTTTCAATATGATCCTCTATGTCTTTCTTCTTCATTCCCTTCAATTCACCAACCAGCATTATAGATTCCCTGACGGTAAGTGAAGGATAAGGCTCCGGTGTTTCCACCAATGCCCCTATTCCAGAAAGTATCCTCTTTCGATCCCTGATGATGTCATAACCACCTATCTTCACGTATCCAGTGGATGGCTTTATCAGCCCAGTCATCATCTTGAATGTGGTAGTCTTTCCAGCCCCATTCTGTCCAAGATATGCCGTTGCACCCGATCCATCAATGTTGAAACTTATATGATCAACCGCCGTGAACTTCCCATAGATCTTTGACAGTTCAGATACTTCAATCTTCATGTCTATGCTCATTGGGGCCTCACCTCCTTTACCCTGAATATTATGTATGAAAGAAACAGGGAGACCGTGAGATACGCTCCCATTATGGCGTTTCCTTCCCATATATATGGCTGGTACGTTGTTATTGAGAATGCTGCTAAACGCCTGGTGGTTGCATGAGTGACAGATGATGGGTTCAATATCTCAGTGACCACCTGCCCTCCGTATGTAAGGATAAACCATGGCTCAATACTTGTTATCTCAAGAATGCCTGAAATTATATTGAAAACTATTACAAATACTATGACTGAAAACAGGATTCCAATCAGCGGATTCTTGAAAACAGAACTGAACAGGAAAGCCAGCGACATGAACGCCCCGATCAGTAGAAGAGCCTCAAGTATGGAAAGGAATATATTTGCAGTAACCGCACCATAGAAGTCCTGGCTCAAAGCAGCCACACCTGCATATTCGATGAGAATAAGTGCAAAGGCAAGCAGTACAGCGGCAAAGTACCTGCCCATAAGAATTGATATCTTCCTGACGGGCTGTGTCATTATATAATACCCTGAGTTTGTTCCAGTCTCTATGCTTGTGGCATCCCCACCGAAAAATGCTGCTACGACTCCAATGGAAAGAGCAAGCGTCCCGGAAAGCCCCGCGGCAATGAATGTTGCAGAATCTGGACTTCCCGCAGTACTCTTTGCCACCCCCTCGTAGAGATCTATTCCAACCGTAAGGGCAGTGATCAGTGCAACTATTATGAGCATGGCAATGAATCGCCTCGTTTTAAGATAGAACTTTACCTGATATTTCATGATTATGTACATTGATCGCAGGTCGTTCATGTATCCATACTCTTCTGATTTTGAACTGTAAGCCTCCATTTGAGGCATATATCGATAATCGATATAAATGTTCTTAGCGATTCTTCTCCATGGAAAAACTAATCTCTCTTTGAAATATCACGGCACATGCTAAACCGGTGGCAGGCCACGTTCATAGGTCTCGGTAATATCATAGGTGCAGGGATATTTGTCCTTGCAGGAACCACGATAAGGGACGCTGGCCCCGGTGCAATAATAGCATTTGTTGTGACCGCAATACTTGCCCTGACTATTGCGCTTAACAGTGCAGAACTTTCCTCAAAGATAGTGTCTCACGGAGGGCTTTATTCCTTCACAAAAATTTCAATGGGAGATTCAGCAGGATTTGTTGTTGGATGGCTGCGTGCTATTTCCTATGCAATAGCAGCATCAGCTGTTAGTATCGGGTTCGGGTCTTACATGCTGTCCTTTTTCAGGATACCATCTTACGGGATAATAATTCTCGCAGCCCTGCTGATATTGACTGCAACTGCACTTGACTATGGCGGGATAAACGGAGTTGCAAAGGTGGAGCATGTGCTTGTGTTCATCACCATCATTGGCCTGGTCGCATTCATCGTAGTTGCAGTTTTCTATGGCCACTGGACAGTATCAAGATTTACACCCATAGTACCAAACGGGCCGGAAAGCATAATAGAGGCTGCATCCCTTGCATTTTTTGCATATTCAGGATTCAATACAATTGCAACCCTTGGCCCCGAGGTTGAGAACAGCAGGAAGAATGTACCATTTGCAATCCTTGCGGCACTTGTGATAAGCACCACTCTTTACATAATCATAATTTTTGGGATGCTCGCACTCATGCCTTATTCAAAGTATGGAATCTCTGCGGATCCACTGTTCAATGCCCTTGCCTTTGCACACGCACCCATAATTGTTGAGTACATAGTTGATGTTGTTGCTATAATCGCCACGTTCACTGTCACGGTATCAATGATAGTCGCAGGATCAAGAACACTTCTCCAGATGAGCGAAGACCGTCTTCTGCCTCAATGGATTCAGGGAAAAGAGGAAGACTCTCCAAAGAGGGCGACCCTTCTTGTTGGATTGCTCGCAGTTGGGTCTCTTTTCATAGGCAACGTCCAGAGTATAGCGCTTGCATCAAATTTTGGAGTCATATTTTCCTATTCCCTCACTGGCCTGGCAGTGGTGCTCCTTAGAAGGAGGAAAATGAAGGGTGAGTTCTCATCACCACTCTATCCGTTCACTCAGATTGTCTCCATACTCCTTTCTGCCCTGATCATGTTTGCTCTGGGAGAGAAGGCATTTTATATTGGAACAATAACCATAATCATTGGATTCTTCCTCTACTATATGGAAAAAGATGGGAGGAGGAATGGTGATGGAAATATGCCTAACCTATCTGCGAAAGAGAGTTAGAAATGTCCTCGATGAGGTCATCCACATCCTCAATTCCCACTGAGAACCTGACCATGTCCTCGGTTACACCCATTATTTTTCTGTCTTCTGCGTTGACTGATCCGTGTGATGTATCCACCGGAAGAGTTGCCAGGGATTCCACGCCACCAAGACTCGGTGCCGGGGATACATGCTTCAGGGAAAAGAGGAATTTCCTTGCTCCTTCAAGGCCACCCCTGACCCTGAATGATAGCATTCCTCCATTTCCCTTCAGGTTCCTCCCTGCTATGTCATGATATGGGCTATCTTCAAGTCCTGGATAGAATACTTCGAGTACATTCGAGTTTTCTTCCAGGAACTCGGCAATTGCCATGGCATTGCTGTTATGCCTCTCCATCCTCAATCCAAGTGTCTTCATTCCCCTCTGAACCAGGTATGCCTGTAATGAATCAATTGAACCGCCAAGATTCTTTCTCATGTCAAACTGTAAATTCAGATCTTCATTGCTTCCAATGAAGCCGGACATAGTGTCTGAGTGCCCGTTCAGATATTTTGTCCCGCTGTGTACAACGTAGTCTGCATTCATCCCGGAAGGATTCTGGTTGAATGGTGATGCAAAAGTAGCATCAACTATAAGCTTGATGTTTTCATCCCGACATATCCTTCCAATCTTTGCTATATCTGCCACCTTGATGGAGGGATTCGTTATGCTTTCCAGATACACGGCACCATATTCCTTAGAACTGATTGTCATGTTGTTGAGCGTGTCTGTTGGTACAAGGTCCACGCCAGTACCAGTCATCCGTGTGAACTTATTCTTGAAAAAACTCAATGTCTGCCCATAAAGGTCAATCACTGAGAGAACCTTCTTCCTGCCAAGATCAAGAGACAGCATCAGGGAAGTTATTGCAGCCATTCCGGTGCTGAATACCAGCGAATTCTTTACTCCTTCAAGCGCCGCATATTTCTCCTCCAGTGCTGAAACCGTAGGATTTCCCCACCGGGAATATATGTATGAGTCACCGGTGTGAGTATCTTCCTTTCTTCCGCTGTTATTATTTGGATATATGAATGTGGCATTCTCGAAGATTGGGGTCACCACATTCCCGTATTTTTCATCCTTGATTTCTCCTGAACCTACAGCTCTTGTATTGAATCCGTCGCCTGCCATAGGCATAAAGTCCAATAGTGTTTAAATTATTTTCCAGGGTATTTCAATTGGTGATATCTGTTATATCATCTTGATTATTCAATTAAAATATGAATTTTAATGTTGCTGCAGTATGCCTGGCAGGAAGTCAGGAGTGAAATTTTCCGGTCTGCATATCAGTTCATTTTCCAATGAGTATGAAAAAATTGCGCGAAAGTGTATCCCTGATAATTCCTTCAAGGATAGGGAAAATCGTAGCGTGAATGTCAAATATAATAAACGCAATAATCATGGAGATTCACAGGAATATAATGAAAGGCAAATTCATAGTTCTGGAAGGCATCGACAAATCCGGCAAAACCACACTCTCACAGTCCCTTTTTTCAAGGATAGGCGCGATGAACATGGATGTTGTTTTGACTCATGAGCCAACAGAGCACATAGATGACGGTCTTGGGATACTGGATAAACTGGACAGGGATGACTACTTCATACTCACTGCAATGTTCCTCCGTGACAGGATCGCACATAACAGGATGATAGAGGATGATCTCAAAAGGAATCGAATAGTAATATGCGACAGGTACAGCCTGTCAACCATGGCATATCAGGGCGTCTTCTTCAGGCAGAGATTTGAAAATGATGACCGGTTTTACCAGTGGATGGAAAGCACTCTCTCGATATCACATATCCAGCCTGATCTCACTATATTCATAGATTTTGATGCAGAGATGTTCATGAATCGGAACACTTCCCATGGAAAATTGAAGATGTTTGAGAAAGAAGAGTATCTTAGGAGTGTCTACGCAATATATATGCAATCCATTGAGAGAAAGATCCTCTCAAGGGAATTCCTGATCATCCCGGGAAATATGTCAAGGGAAGACATGGAGGAAACTGCACTCAGGAAAATAATGGAACTATAAGGTGGTCACGATGACCTGATCTCCATCAAAGAGGATGGTGTGTTCTGCCTGTGATATCATTGCACCCTTATGCTCCTTCAATACAGAAAAATGTGAAATCTGCCTCATGAAAAGGTTCTTCCTCAGATAGTCCCTGTAATCGGGCATGACCTTTGCAAGCCATCTTTCCGCAAACGGGAGGGTGCTGAAATTTTCTATTACAGGATCACCCTTTTTCGGTTTCGTTCCGCTGAATATGTAGATGTTACCTCCCGGTCCGTTATGTATCATCCCTATGCCGGTTGATGCGAATGGCTCGATTGCAATAAGCTGGCCTGGCTCTATCCTCCTCCCGTTACCATCATCATAATTCGGTATGAATATTGTAGAATGAAGATCATACCTGGCAATTCCATGTCCTCCAAGATTTTTTACGGGCTTGAAACCGAAAGATTCGATCTTTGAGCCTATTGCCTCGCCTATTCTGTATATTTCTATACCTGGCCTCAGTACCTTCAATGCTGCATTCAGGGCTTCCCTGGTGCAGTCCACCAGGTCACTGTACTGGCCCTTTCCCCCAACCTCCATGGACGCGGCGTTATCAGAAATATATCCATCCACCTGCGCACCAATATCTACCTTTACCAGATCCCCTGTCCTGAAGGTCTTCTTGTCGTTTGGTGATGGCGTGTAATGGGCCGCTTCATTGTTTATGGACAGATTGAGTGGAAATGATGGTTTTCCCCCGTTTTCCCTTATGTAATCCTCTGTCTTTTCAGCAACCTCGAGAAAAAGTGCACCCGGTTCTATAAGAGTTTGAGCATATTCAAGAGCCATACGCCCGAGTTTTCCGGCTTCAAGAATTTTATTCTTCTCCTGGGTATCCATGCATGGTAATACCTGAATCTGATTTATAACATTCCATAAAATATGGATTTAATCCCAGTAATGATTCCAGCACTTGAGATGTTCTAGTATTTTTCCTTCAGGATGAACGTACATCCCCGTGCATCATCAAAAACGGTCTTTGCTATTGTGACATCCATTCCGAGAAGTGACTCAAAGAATTTTCTTTCGAATTCGCATGCAGTCCTGTATTTCTCGGCTATCTTTATCAGCGGGCAGTTGTACTCCTTCAGTTCATAAACCCCCTCGCTGATATGATCACTTTCCGCTATGTAGCCCTCCCTGTTTCTTATGTTTTCAAGCTTCTTTACCATCTCCACGGGTTCGAGATCAGAAAAGCCTTCGCTGTACCTTACGATCAGTTTTTCATTCCTTATTTCCATTATCCTGTTTATAAGGGAACATCCGAAGTTTTCCTCTATGTATGATAGCGCTTCCTGAGCTATCTGCTGGTATATATTCTGAAGTTCACCCGAAGCGTTCTCTGTAACTGATATCCTGCAGATTGGTCTTCCCCTCCCTGTCGCAACATAGGATCTTTCCACGAAACCCTGACGTTCCAGAGAATACACATGCTTGAGGACAGCGGTCTTTGATATGCCCAGTTCCCTGGCGAGCTCTGAGAGTGAAGGGTTTCCCATCTTCTTGATTTCTTCAATGACCCTTAGACTTGACCTGCTTGACCCCCAAGATTCTGCCACATAACTCCATATTATAAACTTTATTAATCCTTTTCATTGCCATTAAGACTTATTCATTTAAACTTCAATAGTTCTAAATACCGTGAAAATATTGAATATCCATGACATGGTACAAAGTGGGAAAGGAGAGCAGCATGAAGGATGGAGATCTTGCAAAGGTAAAGGCAGGAGATAAGGAAGTCCTCATAATAAGGGACGGGGGAAACTTCTATGCAACATCGTACCTCTGTACACACGAGGAATATGATCTTTCAGATGGCTTCATGGACGACCACCAGCTTATATGCCCAAATCATTTCGCGACCTTCAACCCGAAGGACGGCAGTGTCATAAGCCCACCAGAGGGGGCAGGGGATATATCTGCACTCAAGTCATATCACGTCAAGGTAGAGAATGGGGACGTGATGGTTGAACTATGAAGATACTTGTTCTGGCAAAGCAGGTTCCTGACGTCAATAAAATTAAATTTGATCCACTGACAGGGAGGATAATCAGGGAGAATGTTCCACTGAACATGAATGCGTTTGACAGGAGGGCAGTGGAGGAGGCAGTGAGGATAAAGGAAAGATACGGGTCGGAAGTTGAGGTTGCCTCAATGGGTCCACCACAGGCATCAATGATCCTGAATGAGGCCCTCAGGATGGGCGCAGACCGTGCCTTCCTCATAACAGATCGAAAGTTTGGCGGTGCGGATACATGGGCCACTTCATATATACTTTCAAGGTTCATTGTTACCAGGAAGCCTGATCTTGTACTTGCCGGGAGATATTCACTGGATGGTGAAACCTCACAGGTTCCTCCAGAAACTGCAACCATGCTTGACATGAAGTTCTTCTCCAATATTTCCAGGATAGAATTCAATGACACAGGTGTTGAGATGGAACAGGAATTTGAGGGGGGAATAAGATACGTGAAAACAGGACTTCCACTTCTCATATCTGTCAGCGAAAAAATTAACCGTGCCCGCAAGGTTGATGAAAGTGCCCCTGACATGACTGACAGGATCGTTAACATAGATTCAAGAACCCTGAACCTCGACTTTGATGGGAGCAAGGGATCACTTACAGTCGTTGAGGGTACAGAATCCATAAGCAACAGCAGGAATGGAAAAATCATTGATGAGGATCAGGTCGTGGAGATGATTTTTGACCATATTGGAAGAAGGAGCGATGAGGGGAATGCCCCGAAAGCTGAGATCAATAAAGATTTTTCGAATGGGTCCGTTCTGGGAATTGCTCTTGGCGATCCAACGGTTTCAATGGAAATAGCCTCTAAACTGAATGAGATAGCCACTGCCGGAAAATTCCGAATAGTGATTGCAGGAAACATAGAACCTGGAAGACTGAAAGGAATGACTGCATCTCACTACATATATCTTGATGGAGACGACATCTTTTCAATTGCAGGGAAGATCAATGAACTTGTTGGAAAATTAAAACCCGAATTTGTAATATTTCCTTCAAACTCCATAGGAAGGGATGTTGCTGGAATGATTGCGGCATGGAGAACCCTTGGACTGACGGCAGATTGCGTCGATATAAGGTATGAGAATGGGAAACTTATCCAGTTCAAACCTGCCTTCGGCGGTGGCATTGTCGCAAGAATATCATCCAGAACGAAACCGGAAATGGCTACAGTCAGGCCTGGAATGTTCAGGATGGCGCTTTCAGATGATGAGTTCTCAAGCGAAACCCTTAAAATTGAACCGTCTGGGAAATACACGGTTGAAAGAATAGAGGAGGTCGAGAGCAGGTTCATGCCTGTTCAGAAATCTGCAGTAGTCATTGGAATAGGAAGAGGGGTAAAGGGGAGGGACAAAATCCAGAAAGTTGTGGAGTTCTGTGAAAAACATGGAATAGCCGTAGGTGCCACAAGACCTGTTGTTGATATGAAACTCATGCCAAGGCAGACACAGATAGGAATAACAGGGGTATCCATCTCTCCCGATCTGTATGTGGCCATTGGAGTGGCAGGCATGGATAACCACATGTCCGGACTCAGGTATGCCAGGACAATAATTGCAATAAACAACAACCCGGAAGCCCCTATATACCACACTGCTGACTATGTATGCAACTGTGATGCCGGGGATTTTATAGAGAAGATCAGTACTCATCATCAATAGATGAGTTATTCCCAGGTCTTCTCGGCTTTGAAGGGTGTTTTTCCATGCCTTCCTCATATTTCTGGAGAATGATGCCACTTATCATTATGGCTGCGGCAAAAACCTGTGAACCGATGTTTGAGAGCCCCATTCCAAAAAGGGCAAACCATATGGCCAGCCCTCCCGCAAATGCAGCCACATAGAGTGATATCTTTTCAAAACGTATGTAGGAAATGGCTATTACCACTATTCCGAGAAGAGCAGCAAAGACTATCCCTGCAGGAGTAAATACATAAACACCTATCGCAATCCCACCACCAAGTGCGACACATACTGCAAGCTCAGCCAGGAATGAAAATATAACTCCTCCCAGGACCGCTCCTATGGCCAGTATCAGTATGTCAGGTGCCCCTGTAACGTGGAGCCTTACCATGAGGATTGCAGTTATAACGAAACCCATGTAAGCCCCGAGTGCAACGGTTATGTATTTCCAGGAAGTCTTTCCCCTGAACGTCAGGGCCAGCCCGATCAGGATGAGAATCAGGTATACGGTAAACTGTGAGAAACCGAATACGTCAGGCGGAAGGAGTGTGTGGGAAACCATGTACTGTGAATATCCATAAAATAACCACATATATAATTCTTGCATAAAAGCAGGACGTGTGGACAATACCCGGTTCAATCTTCAAATGCGTTACGAAATAGTTTCCTGACTCTGGGATGGCAGATGGGTTCCACAGCATCCATAATATATCTGTTGATAATCGCCCAGTATGGATCCAGTATTGATTGAGAAGGGAAAGAAGGTTTCACTGGCGATCCTCACGAGGGAGGATGCACCAGCCCTGTACAGGATAATTAACGATCCTGAAGTCCACAGGACACTTTCAACACCGGGAAAGATCTATTCTCTTGTTGAAGAGTATGACTGGATCGATAACTATGCAAATGTACCGGGAAAATCTGTTAACCTGGCAATAAAATATAATGAAACCATGGAAACAGTAGGCATAATAGGGATCAATGATATTGATAATGATCGCAGAGCGCACATTGGATACTATCTCCGAAAGGATTACTGGGGAAAGGGCATCATGACAGAGGCAACTGCCTTGATGGTAGATTATGCATTCAGGATAATGAACTTGAGGAAACTGTTCACAAATGTGTATTCCATGAATCCGGCATCTTCAAAGGTCCTTGAGAAAAATGGCTTTCATAAGATAGGTACAATGAAGAGGGATCATTATGTCCCGGGAGAGGGGTTTGTGGATGTCAATTTTTATGAACTGCTGAATTCTGATGCTTAGGCTACTGTCATTCTTTCGGTCCTCATATTTTACAATTACATTTAATATTCAATTACAATTCAGTGAAAAATGAAATATATTGTTATAACGGGAGGCGTACTTTCCGGTATAGGAAAGGGCACTATTGCCTCCAGTCTCTGCCATATACTATCCAATAGCGGGCTGAGGGTCAGCGCCTTGAAGATTGATCCTTACCTTAATTATGACGCAGGAACAATGAATCCATACCAGCATGGCGAGGTTTTTGTGCTTGATGACGGCAGTGAGGTTGACCTCGATCTCGGCAACTATGAAAGGTACCTTGACAAGAGCCTGTCAGGGGATAATAACATAACAACAGGGAAGGTCTATAAAGAGGTGATAGAACGTGAAAGAAGGGGAGAATATCTTGGAAGTACCGTTCAGATCATACCCCACATCACAAACGAGATAAAACGCAGGATAAGGAAGGTGTCTCTGAAAGAGGAACTGGACCTTCTTGTTATTGAAGTGGGTGGAACGGTGGGAGATATAGAATCCATGCCGTTCCTCGAAGCATTAAGGCAGCTCAGGAGGGAGGAGAAAGGACAGGTTACATTTGTTCATGTAACACTTGTGCCGGAAATAGGTAAGGAGATGGAACAGAAGACAAAACCCACACAGCACAGTGTGAAGGCACTCAAGGAGATAGGTATACAGCCCGATATCCTGATGTGCAGATCCATAAGGCCCCTTACTACAGATTCAAGAAGACGGATCTCTCTCTTTACGGATGTCCCTGAAGAGGCCATAATAAGCGTGTATGAGGCTGAGAATGCATATCAGGTGCCTGAGATAATTGAAAAACAGGGAACTATTGAGATAATAAAGGAAAACCTCAATCTCCAGACTTCAAAATTCATGGATACCTGGACAGATTACAAGGAGAAACTGATGAATCCAACAGAACAGGTCACGATTGGCATAATCGGGAAGTACACCGAGCTTCACGATGCATACATCAGCCACAAGGAGGCTTTCAACCACGCAACCGGCAACACCGGCATAGGGGTTAATCTCAGGTGGATTGATTCCGACTCCGTGAAAGACAACATTGGGGTTCTCAATGATCTTGACGGTATTCTTGTAACACCGGGATTCGGTTACAGGGGTGTTGAGGGCAAAATTTTATCCGTTAAATATGCAAGGGAAAACGGGGTCCCATTTCTTGGCATCTGCCTTGGGTTCCAGGTTGCAGTAATAGAATTTGCAAGAAATGTCCTTGGAATAAAAGACGCGAACAGCACCGAGTTTTCAAAGGAGACCGGGAATCCGGTAATAGATATTCTTCCTGAACAGGTGAATGTCAGGGACATGGGTGGCACAATGAGGCTTGGATCAAAGGAAGTAGACATTATAGACGGAACACTTGCCATGGAGCTTTATGGCGAGAAAAAAATTTACGAAAGGCACCGCCACAGATATGAGGTCAATCCGTCCTACATTGAGAGAATTGAGAAGGAGGGAATGATATTCTCGGGAAAGGATGACCAGGGAATCAGGATGGAACTGCTTGAACTTACAGATAGAAAGAATTTCATTGCATCACAGTACCATGCAGAATTCAAGTCCCGGCCCCTGAATCCATCCAGGCTCCACCTGAATCTTGTAAAATGCGCACTTGAATACAGGAATAACCGTAAGGATTGAAATCCCCAGGAAAGCCACTGCTCATGAAAATGTGACATCATGGTTCAGGTCATCAATGATCTGTAATGGGGGCATATAACATCACTGAATCCCTCTCATTGATGAGGAGTATGGCTCGTATTTTGAAGAGGGCGTGCATAGGTGAGGGGACATCTTTCATCAGGGTGATCTTATGTCATACCATAATCCTCCAGTGAAAATGCACAGGTTTCTGTAAAGCAAAAAGATAAAAGCGTTTTGAACTATCATGAATCATGTCCGCCTGGTCTGAGGAAGAATACAAGGAAAATATGAGGAAAAAGGTGGAGGAGTGCTACAGGATAGGGATAGAGGCCAGATCCAGGGGACGGGATGTTACGGATCGTGTGGAGATTCCACTTGCAAATGATATGGCTGATCGTGTGGAGGAACTTCTGGGCATAAGGGGGATCAGCAGGGAGATCAGGGATCTTGCCGAGAAGATGTCAAGGGAGGAGGTATCCCTTGAGATGGCAAAGAGGATTGCCTCAAAATTTTCAAAGGACGGAAAAGAAGTTGCCCTGGACAGGGCTATAAGAACAGGGTTGGCAATTCTGACCGAGGGTATTCTCGTTGCTCCCCTTGAGGGAATATCACAGGTGAAGATTGGGAAGAACCATGATGGCACTGATTACGTTTCAATTGTTTATGCAGGCCCAATAAGGGGAGCAGGAGGAACAGCACAGGCAATGAGTGTCCTCATAGGGGATATAGTGAGAAGGGAACTCGATATTGGAAAATTCAAGGCGACAGAGGATGAGATTGAAAGATATATAGAAGAAATACAGGCCTATAACAGGGTAAAACATCTCCAGTACCTTCCGGACAGTGATGAGATAAGAAGGGTGATGGTAAACTGCCCCGTATGCATCGACGGGGAGGGCAGTGAGGATGAAGAGATTTCAGGCCACAGGGATATGGAAAGGATAAAGACGAACAAGATAAGGGGTGGTATGTGTCTTGTACTTTGCGAGGGACTTCTTCAGAAATCCAAGAAAGTTCTGAAACATACGGCAGCCCTTGGGATAGATGACTGGAATTTCCTCAGTGAAAGTGGCAGGGGAGGTGGCTCTTCGTCGGGTGACAGGAAGGCCATGAAATTTCTCAGTGATCTTGTTGCAGGAAGGCCTGTATTCTCTCATCCTAACAGGCCAGGCGGCTTCAGGTTGAGATATGGAAGATCCAGGTTATCAGGACTTGCCGCAGCATCAATTCACCCCGCCACTATGTATGTACTGAGAGATTTCATAGCCACAGGAAGCCAGATCAAGGTAGAAATGCCAGGAAAGGCCGCAGCCATAACCCCATGCGATGAGATTGAGGGCCCGATGGTCCTTCTGGATGATGGAAGGCATATTACGGTGAGATCGGAAGAGGAGGCAAAGGAGGTAAGGGAACATATTATCGAGATCACAGACCTTGGTGAAATTCTTTTTTCGTATGGAGATTTCCTGGAAAATAACCATGTGCTTGAAAAGACTCCATTCTCTGTTGAATACTGGAACCTTCTTGCAGAAAATAGGGGTGTACCTGATGATCTCAAAAAACCTGAGACAGCGAGGCAGGCTTTTGATCTTTCCCTGAAGTATTCAGTCCCACTTCACCCAAATTACAACTACTTCTGGCACGATCTTACACTGGAGGAGGCTGACTGGTTCGGGAAATACATGAGGGAGGAAATAGAGTCTGGTAGATACCCTGAAATCACGGAAGGCACACAGGTAAAGGATGTCCTGGTCAGGCTTGGAGTTGAATTTTCCTCCGGAAATGGAACTATCAGGCTGGATGATCATGGTATCCTTGAACACATGTTCCGCAGTTACGAAAAGGCTGAGTTTGAGGGAAACACAGTTGATTACCTGAGCAGGATTACGGGGGTAGAGATCAAGGAGAGATCGCCCGTACGTGTGGGAGCAAGACTGGGAAGACCTGAGAAGGCAGGCGACCGAAAAATGAAGCCGAAGGTGCATGCGCTGTTTCCCATAGAAAATACTGGAGGTGCAAGAAGATCAATACTTGATGCTGCATCAAAAACAGATGGGAATTACACTGTGGAGATTAATTTGAGGGAGTGCCTGGAATGTCATACAGTATCTGCTGAAATCATATGTCCCAGCTGTGGTGGAAGGACAAAAAGCCTCGAAAATTTCAAGAGAATTGACATGAACATGAGGGACATTCTCGAAAGATCGATTTCAAGACTCAATCTTGACATGAAGGATCTGAAGGAATTCAAGGGAGTCAAGAAACTGATGTCAAGGGGAAAGTATGCAGAACCTCTTGAAAAGGGAATACTGAGGGCCTATCATGACATATCAGTAAACAAGGATGGCACCTGCAGGTATGATATGAGCGATGTTCCCGTGACTCATTTCCTCACTGGCGAGATAAGGCTACCTGACACAAAAGCTTCTGAAATAGGTTATGTACCAGGAATGAATGAAATATTCACGCAGGATATAATAATACCATGGGACAGTGCTGAGTACCTTCTCAGGGTATCAAAATTCGTTGATGACCTCCTTGTGAAATACTACGACATGGAGCCTTACTACGAATGCCAGAATCCCGAGGATCTTATCGGGCATATTGTTATAGGACTTGCCCCTCACACTTCAGGCGGAATTGCTGGAAGAATAATAGGGTTTTCAAGCATGAACGCAGGTTATGCCCACCCATTCTACCACGCAGCCAAGAGGAGAAACTGCGATGGAGATGAGGATTCCATTATGCTTCTCATGGACGGGCTCCTGAACTTTTCAAGAGACTTCCTTCCATCCACAACAGGAGGGCTCATGGACGCCCCCCTGGTGATGACTCTTCTCCTCAAGCCCGATGAGGTTGACAAGGAGGCACTTAACGTTGACAGCCTCAAGAAATATCCACTTGAATTCTATCTTGCGACAGAGAGAAATGCGAAACCTTCGGAAATTGAATCGATAATGAGACCTGTCAAGTACCTTGTTGAGGAGACAGGATCTGCCAGGGGGATAGACTTTATGTTTTCCACATCAGACATAAATGGAGGTGTTCCCCTCTCATCCTACAAGACACTGGTCACGATGGGGGACAAGATAAGGAACCAGCTTGAACTCGCGAGAACAATAAGGGCTGTAGATGAGAACGATGTTGCAGGCAGGCTCATAAATTCACACTTCCTTCCTGACATGTTCGGAAATTTCAGGGGATTCTTCTCACAGGAATTCAGGTGCACAAAATGCAATGCAAAATTCAGGAGAGTACCACTTTCAGGAAAATGCTATAAATGTGGACAGAACAGTCTTACACTAACAATACATAGGGGAGGGATAGTGAAATACATGGAGGAAACCAGAAAAATTCTTGAGAACTTCAATCTTGAAGATGCACTGAGATACAGGGTGGAAAACCTGTTCAGGACCATTGATAGTTCCTTCAATTTCCCTGAGAAGGAAAAGGAGGAGGCAAATTCGCTTGACCTTTTCCAGGAAGAGGAGGAGATTGAGGCATGAAGGGAGCCATATTTGTAACCGGACCTGCAGGAACAGGAAAATCATCCCTTTGCGGGGCTATGAAGGAATGGTTCACCCTGAACGGAATGGACTCTGCAATTGTAAACCTTGATCCTGGAGCGGAATTTATACCCTACGAGGCTGATGTAGACATCAGGGAATGGATCGTGATATCGAGCATAATGAGCGAGTTCAATCTTGGACCCAATGGGGCACAGATTGTGGCTGCTGATCTTATAATCGAGAACATTGACAGGATAAAGGAGATACTCGAGGAACTTGATGACTACTATATCATTTTTGATACGCCAGGCCAGATAGAACTGTTCACGCTGAGAACTTCTTCCCCAATTCTTGTGGATGCACTCGGCGGAAAAAAGTCAATGATCGCCTTTGTGGGAGATGCTGCGGTTTCCTCATCGCCGTCGGGCCACATATCGCAGAAGCTAATGTATGCCTCTGTACTGACCCGCTTCTTCAGGCCGACTCTTTTCATAATGAACAAGAAGGACCTTGTTGACGAGAAGGTAATGAATAAGATTCTACAGTGGGAGAATGAACCGGAAAGCCTGATTGATGATTTCATGGTGGAAAAGGGAGAACTCAGGAAGGATTACTTCTACAATGTGCTTAACGCCTTCACAGAAAGCGGACTGAGCACGAAAATAATACCAGTGTCATCAAAGAACATGGAAGGGCTGGAGGATATATACTCTGAAATGACACTCTTTGCCAGTGGTGGTGAGGATGACGATACCCTTTACAGGGAAGAGAACTATGATAACGATGATGAAGAGTAGAAACATATATAAGAAATTTATCTATATACTGGCTGATGATGGATGCCAGTAAAGGGAGAAAACCTAGTTGAGGAAAAGATAGTTCGTGGCATCATGAGCCTGTATATACTAAGGGAGATTTCCCTGTCCCCGTGCCACGGCTATGATCTCCAGCAGAGAATAGAGAAAAAAACAGGAATAGAGATGCCTCCCGGAACCGTGTATGTGCTCCTTAAAACACTAAGGGACAGGAATTTCCTGAGTGTCGAGAGGGAAAACAATGAGCGGGGACAGGAAATACTGATATATTCCATAACAGAAAGTGGAATCGAATTTCTAAGAGATCATTATAAGGCGCTGAAAATTGCAAGGAGCATGATTGATGATCTCCTGATGGTCATGGAAAAATTGCAATAGATAAATTATTTATATATTGATCAGATACCGAGATATGACGATAAAAGTAATAACAGCACCAGGACCGGTATGTTTTCCACTGCTGGCCTCAGGAAGCGATAGATTTGAGATAAGTTTCGCAAAGGAAGGAGATGCACCGATCATTCTGGATTCCTCCGTGAGCCTCATAAAGAGGAATGTCCCCATTGACATGGTCCTGTTGAGCGGACTCAGCGTTGTATATCCGGATCTTGGACAGAAGATGGCGCTATGGAGAAGGGGGAGCGCCAATGATCATATTGCCCAGGCAATAATAAGAAGGGAGAAACTCAAGACAGAGCTGGTATATGTTGACAACCCACAGGAAATATCCTCACTTATTGAGCAGGGAAAGGTTGATAGTGCAATCCTTCCAGTTACCTCAGGAAGGAATGGCATCAAGCTTGAGGAGAGGGCTGCCAGATCCGGGCTGTATGTCCCTGGAAGCTGCTCCGCAAAGGTACCTGAGGAATATGTGGATCTTTTCAGGGAAGCCTACCTTCAGGGAATTGACAATTTCAGGAAAGAGCCTGAAAAAACCGCAGATCTTGTGAACTCAAAATTACCCAGCAAATTCAACAGGGAATTCGTGTACGGAAGCATACTGAAGATGAAGCCGGTAATGAAGGAGCCGGGAGATTATTCAGAATTAAGGAAGGAACTTTTGAATGGAACAGACTAAGGAAAATATCCCGTCCTTTATCTCAATAGTACTTGTCATTCTTTCAATGACATTTGCGGTTAGGGCCAGCAACAATATGTTTGTGACCTCAACTCCATTGCTTGTCAAATACGTATTTGATTTTTCAAGGTTTGATGTGGGAATTCTTGCATCCCTCACAGCACTGGCAATGTTCATAATGAGCACTTTCCTCAATGCTCCTCTTGAATCGAGGAGAAGAAGGAAGGTATTCATAGGATCCTCTCTTGGTTATGCGATCATATTCCCTTTCTTCGCATTCTCCAATTTCATCTCGATCTGGATAATAATGGCTGTAGCCGGTTTCACGCTGGGATCCATAATGCCCAACATAATAACATCAGCAAGCCTTTTCAAGGACCGGAAAGTAAGGGAGAGAATACTCTCCATTTATACCCTGACATTGAGTCTTTCGCTGATCATGGGGCCCTATATTGAAAGCGAGATACTGAAATTCGTATCACTTCAGCAATCGTTCCTTGTATTTTCGGTATTTCCTGCAGTTGCTCTTGTGGATTCCATCTTCATAAGGTTTCCTGAGGAAAAAAAGAAGGACGTTAGGGCACTGGATCTTTCTGTTGTCAGGAATGATGGCTTCATGATAGCACTCCTGAACATACTCACCTACAATGTTCCATTTGCACTTCTCACTACATATGGAGGCCTTTTCGGGAAATCCGATTTCGGACTGGATTACTCCACAATCAACCTTACATTCAGTGCATTCTTCCTCACTTCCTTCCTCTCAAGGCTTGTGTTCACATTCCTTGCTCCACAGAAACTCGCCCCCATGATGATGATATCGGTGTCTCTCACAATCATCGGGCTCATCATACTTTCTACTTCCCAGTCATACATGATCTATGTGATTGCATTCCTGGTTCTTGGAGTGCCGCATGGCTTCACATATCCTGTTTCCGTGATGAGCATTACAAGGGCCTTCCCAGCTGAATCAAGAAACGCTGCAAACAGCTACTTCTTTTCCATAATGATGGCAATTGGAGTTGTCATGCCGTTCATCAGCGGAGAGGTTGTTACGCTTATCGGATACAGGCAGACATTTCTGATCATCGTTCCTGTAGTAATCGTTGTCTTCGGGTTTCTCTTATTCTTCATAAGGAAGTCCAGAAAGATAGTGAGTGTTGAATGAGTTGATTTATTCGTTCATCAACTATAATTTATTTATAATTAGTAAATAACAATTATGAAATAATAAGAAGTTTTAAAAGACCAAAACACTTTTTAAGGACGCAGTAAATACAGAATCGGTGAAAAAATGGCAGAAAAATGGGAAAAGAAAAATCAGTTTAAACCAAAAGGACTCGACGGAATTTCAGACCAGCAGATAGAGTATCATTTTGAGACGCATTATAATGGATATGTAACAAAGTTGAACGAGATATGGGAGAAGTTGCCAAATGCAGACAGGAGCAAGGCAAACCAGAACTACAGTGAGTTCAGGGAGCTGAAGCTCGAGGAAACCTTCAACTACGATGGTTCTCTCCTTCACGAGATATACTTTGAGAGCCTCAGGAAGGACGGGGAGAAAAACCTGTCACCGGAACTGAGGAAGAAGATTGAGGAGGACTTTGGCTCATATGAGAAGTGGGTGGAGGACTTCAAGGCAACGGGAACGGCCTTCAGGGGATGGGCACTCCTTGTCTATGATCTCAACACTGGAAAACTCAGGAATATAGGCGCTGACGTGCACAACACAAACGGGATATGGAACGCAATAGTGGTACTTGCCCTTGATGTGTATGAGCATGCATACTATGTGGATTATGGGGCAAAGAGGGCACCATATCTTGATGCGTTCATGAAGAACGTTGAGTGGAAATCTGTCAACAACAGATTCGAGAAGGCACACAGGGCTTATCTTGCCTTCAAGTAGTCATTTTATTTTTCATGACTCCATTTATTTTCTAAGTTAAGCCATGCATCAGGGGATGAGCGAAAGCACCCCGAAGAATATCATCACGGCAAGTGTGATCCAGTATGCAGTTGCGGCTTTGATTCCGTAAGCATATTTTCCCATTATTTTCCTGTCGGTCACAATGAGTCCTCCCATGATTCCTGGCAGTATGAGGATCAGTGGACTGACTGACATCAATTCCAGTACGAGGCCGACAATTGACCGAAACCCTGACACAGTAAGTGTGATTATGAGTGCGGGCACCGATTCTGCAACATAAAGCATTACCATGTTCCTGTGGCTGTATTTTCCAATTGATTCAAGTGTCCCCCAGGAGCTACCAAGGGAGATTGCCACAAGGGCTATGAAGCCTGCCAGTATCAGGCCGATTCCGAAGAAGAGCGGTGAATAAGGGCCTGCTATGGATTCAAGGGCAGATGCTATTCCTCCAGGGTTCATCACGTTGTCATTTATATCAAGTCCCGTGGAACCCATCTCTATAACAACCATTATGAGTTCTGAAAAAAATGCTGCTACAATTGTTTCCCTCCTTGACCACCTTACCCCAGCCTCGATTCCTGTGTGCATCCTTGCATATTTATACGAAGTGGCGGAACTCTGGTAGAAGAGCATGAAAGGCATTACCACTGCCCCTACATTTGCTGAAAGGAAGAATATATAGCTGTGCGTGGATGAAAAATGGAAGAAAGATGAAATTCCATCAATTCCAGATCCGCCTCTCAGGACAAGTTCGCCAAGAAACGCAATTGGAAGGAGGAAGGATGCAAGAATCAGTGGTTTCTCAATCCTGCCATATTCCCTCAGCATCAGTATGGCAAGATGAATGATGAAGATCGTTGGAAGGGAGATATAGAGTGGAATGCCGATCAGGAGGGCACCAGTTCCTATTCCTGCATATTCAACAACATAAGTGAACATGTCTGTTGCGAACATGGGAAATGAGGACAGCATTGCAGTCCTTCCCGAAAACTGCATCCTTATGAGATCTCCGAATCCGTATCCCGGTGCTGCTGCTCCTATCCTTCCCATGGCATCCTGTATTATGAAGAGTGGTATGATGAGAAGGAGGAGGAAATACACAAGGCCATAACCATAAATTTCTCCATTGGAAACTGCTGTTATTACACTTGATGCATCCACGTCTGCCATCATGATTATCCATGCAGGACCGAAAAGTGATAATGCACCTCGTAGTTTCATTCTATTTTGTAAGGTTTTCCTTACATAATTATGTTTCGGTAAGGAGTTCCATACAAATTATCAGCAAATAGACAGACAAATCTGCATGAGCTACCGGACAAATTTCCTGCAAGGCTTTGCCAATTCAGGGCAGGTTCAGCGTCATTTCCTTCTCAGTGAAGGGTTTCAGCGGTTCTCTTTATCATCTGTATCCGCAATGCTCCTGAAACGTTTTCAGGGAATGCTACAATTTTTCCGTCCAGGCTCCACTGACCATCATAAGTGTAAATAATTTCGGTTCCGGGGAATATGTGGTTTTCATTCAGAAATTCGAGGATTGAATGTTCCTCAAAGATAACCCTGGAAATTACATATCCAGTGCCCTGAACTGCTCCTGACATCTTCATGTCCTCAATCTGCTCAACGTTTCCTTCACGATCTGGGACAGGGTTTCCATGAGGACAGCGATCGCACCCATATTTCTGGCAAACCTTTTCCATTATTTCATCCGTCATGCCGTGCTCTATGCCCATTGCCTGGTCATCCAGATTCTTCCATTGCAGGGAAAGCCCCCTGAAAAGTAATATCTCCGCAATTCTGTGCTTTCTGAGAAACTTGTTGGCATCAACCTGCCCGGATGGTGTCAGGACATATCTTCCACGTTCTATCCTCCTTACAAGATGTTTTTCCAGCATTATATTTATTTCGTCATAAACGCTCTGCCTTGCCGTGCCAAGTAATTTAGATATATCAATCAGGCTGGCATATCCCCTGTACTCCGTAAGTTCATGGATTGATTTCAGGTAGTCCTCGGCAGTTATGGATTGTTTTTGCACAATCTATTAGATTTTAACACTATTTAATTTTTAACTGTATATTCAAAGATGAGAGGGATAATCAGTGAAAAAATCTGGCATATCCTCATGGCTCCACTACGTGATGAATGTGGTAGAATTCAGGCATTTTATATTTATATACGACTCATCTAAGAAAAATTTAAAACGCATTAACAATTATAAGGTGAATAGATATGGAAAATTCCGGGAATATTGATTATGAACAAATGTTAAGAAAAAATTATCCAGAAGGCGTGAGAAGGGAAATTGAAATACCTGAGAGGAGCGTGTATTCAGTTCTGGCGGAAACAACCAGTAAGTATCCCAATAATGTTGCACTTGATTTTATTGGAAAAAAATGGAAATACACCGAATTCAAGGCCAGTGTTGACAAAGCGGCCAATTTTCTTTTTGATCAGGGTGTGAGGGAATCTACAAGAGTTGGCGTGATGGTGCCCAATTCACCACAGTATGCCATCCTGTTCTTTGCGATCCTGAAACTGGGGGCAATCGTGGTACAGGTAAATCCACTTTATACCGCGTATGAGGTGAAGGACGAGATGGATGATTCCTCTGCAAATATCCTCATAGTGCTTGATGACTTCTTCCCGAAAATACAGAGCCTCGTACCGACTACGGTAAGCAAGATAATAGTTACGCGAATCAAGGATTATCTCCCGGGATTCATAGGATCGATCTTTTCTCTCTCAAGAAAACTGAAGAAGGAAGATGTACAGATCGAATATTCAAAGCAGGTTGTTCTCTTTGGGCCATCGTCCAATGGCGCGAAGGAACTTGGGGAGGAGAAGGTAGATCCAAAGCTGTCGCCAGCTGTTATTCAATATACTGGTGGCACCACCGGAATTCCAAAGGGCGCTCTTCTGAGCCACTATAACCTCGTATCAAACATGTACATGCTCGATGAGTGGGTACCTCAAAAAATGAAAAAGGATCTTGACTTCCTGTCTGCAATTCCCTTCTTCCACGTTTATGGCATGATGACTGCCCTGCTCCTCCCTGTATTCATGGGAAGCAGGATCATCATAGTTCCTGATCCCAGGGATACAGAGAGACTTCTGAAAACAATAGCGAAAGAGAAAAATATAGTGTTTCCTGGAATTCCGACAATGTACCATTCCATACTGAGGAACAAGATGAGCAGGAAGTATGATCTCTCAGGTATTTCGCTGTTGCTGTCAGGCGCTGCACCCCTCCCGAATGAGCTTGAAGAGGAATTCACAAGCAGGACAAAGGGTTCCATCATCGAGGGATATGGCCTTACCGAGAGCTCGCCTGTGGTATGTGCCACCCCCATTGACAGGACCAAGAAGAAGATCGGATCGGTAGGATTTCCAATACCCACGACGCAGGTAAGGATAATGGATGCGGAGACAGGTGACAGGGAGATGCCATTTGGAGAACCAGGAGAGATTACAGTTAAGGGGCCACAGGTGATGATGGGGTACCTGAACAGGAAGAAGGAGACGGACGACACCATCAGGGATGGATGGCTCTATACTGGAGATATCGGGATGATTGACCAGGATGGATACATACACATTGTGGACAGGAAGAAGGATGTCATAATTGCAGGAGGCTACAACATCTACCCGAGGGAGATCGAGGAGATTCTTTACAAGAACCAGAAGATAGAGGAGGCAGCTGTCATAGGAGTCCCTGATCCTCACAGGGGAGAGGACGTGAAGGCGTTCATTGTCCTGAAGAAGGGAGAAAAAATGACAGAGGACGAGG
Source organism: Thermoplasmatota archaeon (assembly GCA_023381355.1). Taxonomy (GTDB): domain Archaea; phylum Thermoplasmatota; class Thermoplasmata; order Thermoplasmatales; family Thermoplasmataceae; genus Cuniculiplasma. The sequence goes on from JAMCUL010000023.1 coordinate 78,600, forward strand.
TAAAACAGTTCTGCCTGAAATATCTCGCCATATACAAGATTCCCAGAATTATAGTGTTCAGGGAGTCCCTGCCAAAAAGCATTGTTGGGAAGGTGCTAAAAAAGGAATTGCGGAATGAACAGTAGTTATATCATCCTATACTTTCCCTGAGTATTGATGTTACATAACCTCTGGCCTGCTTGAAGTTCAGCTCAGGGGGCATCGGCTTTTCACCTGAACTGACGAAGGCGTTCATTATGGCCGGCCCTTTGTATTTTACAAAACTTTCCATCACTTTTTGCAGCTCGTCCCTGGATCTTATTGTGAATCCTCCGATTCCAACCGCCTTTCCGATCATTTCAAAATCCGGGTTGAGCAGATCGACCCCAAATTCAGGGTATCCCATCACTTCCTCCTCAAATTTTATCATCCCGAGCTTTGAATTGTTGAAAACAACCACCTTGATATTCCTGTCATATTTCCTGGCCGTGATAAGCTCCATCATTGTCATTGCCGCGCTTCCGTCACCGACTATTGCAAAGACCGGCTTTTCGGAGGCAAATGACAGCCCGATAGCCCCGGGAATCCCGGTACCCATGCTTCCAAGCCACGGGGAGAAGAAGAACTCCTTTGATGTCTTGAAACGCATGTTCCTTGCTGTCCATACAGTTACGTTCCCGGTATCACCCATAATAATGGCATCAGGCGGAAGCAGTGCAGAGAGAGTGGAAACAATTGCTTCAGGGTTCAGTGGATCTCCCCTGGAGCCTTCATCCGACTCCATCTTCTGTATCCATCTTTTCTTTTCTCCCTCCATGGATTTGTAGAATTTTCTTTCCTTTTCATCCGGGCTTATATTCTTAAGGAAGTAAGAGGCATCGCATACGACAGATACGGTCGCGGTGATCCGTTTTCCAATACTCATGGGGTTTGAATCCACCTGGACTGATTTCTTTGAGGGATCAAGGAATTGCGTGTATGGGAAATCAGATCCTATGAATATGAGAAGATCACTCTTTTTCATTGCCTCCACCGATGGCTTTGTTCCAAGAAGGCCCAATCCTCCCATAACCCTTGGATCCTCATCTGGAAGGATTCCCTTTCCTTTGAGGGCATAGATCAATGGCGCCCCTATTTTCTCAGCGAAATCCATAAGCTCGGAAGACAGGTATCTGCACCCGCTTCCGTACATGATGACTGGATTTGAAGATTCATTTATCAGTTCATTGCAGCGATGAAGATCCGGTTTTGTTTCCATTACCTGCCTTCCGGGAATAACACTGCCTGAATTTTTACCGGCATCCGCCCTCAGTATATCCACCGGGAGATCGAGGTGTGAAACCCCTCTTAAGTTCAGGGAACTGGATATGGCCCTTTCTATTAAGTAACGTGCAGACTCAGGGTTAATTATTCTCTGGCTGAACAGTGAGACATCCCTGAAAAGATCCATCATGTTCACTTCCTGGAAATATTCCTTTCCAATGAGGTCTGTTTCTATCTGGCCGGTAAGCGCAAGGACAGGTACATGATCCATTTTTGCCTCATATAAACCATTCAGGAGATGGATTGATCCGGGACCAGATGTTCCCATACAGACAGATAAATTACCGGTATACTTTGAGTCAAATGCCGCCTCAAGTGATGCCCCCTCCTCATGCCTTACCTGTATAAAATCAACCTTACCGTTCCTTCTAATCGCATCCATGAGAGGATTCAGTGAATCCCCGGGAAGCCCGTATATCCTCTTCACCCCTGCTGATTCCAGTGTATTAACCAGCATTTCCGCTACTGTTGTCATGATGATTACATGGAGACCAGATTATTTAAAGGGTGAGAATAACTATATTTCCATTTCCTTCAATTTTTTAGATATCTCAGGCCTGAATTCCATCTTCTGCAGTATATCCTTTTCCAGATCGACTCCTGGAGCGACCTTGCTGAGAATTATTCCGTTTTCCCCAAGCTCAAAAACTGCCCTCTCCGTAATGTAGATTACCCTCTTCCTGTGCAATGATGCCTGTCTTCCACTGAACAGTATCTTGTAGACATCATTTACAAATTTCTTTTCCTCCCCATCCCTGACTATATTCAATTTACCGTTCTTCACGTCTACTTCCGTCCTTCCCGCCATGAATTTTCCCATGAATATGGCAACGGGTGTTCCCTGCGCTATAACTGGAAACCCGCCCGGTCCTGTTATCCTGTCCTTAAGAATGGATGGATTAACATTACCGATGCGATCAACCTGAAGGAAACCCAGTGCAGCGGCATCTATTATGCCTCCTTCATAGTTTGAAAACATGTCAGGAATAGTTGATACGGCGAAGAATCCCTTGCAGACACCAAAATCAGCACCGGAGAGGGTGACCCCTCCCCATGGCCCGGATTCAACAACAGGAACTATCCTGTCTCCCATCCTGTTCTCGTTGATGTAACGGCCAATGGTTGCCGGAATTCCGACACCCAGGTTGATCATGATGTGGTCCTTTCCTTTCAGGGTTTCGTTCAGAACGTTGATGCCTTCCCTGACAATTATCTCGCCAGCTCTGTCCAGAACCCTGTCACTCCCTATAAATTCTGGATTAGCGATATATCCGTTTCCAACCGATACTTCCGGATCAAAGTCAAAGCTAGTTGCCTGGGACTGATACTCCGCAGGAGACCTTATTACGCCATCAACAAGTGGCCATGGTACCTCTACTTCCAGAGGTGTTATGTATCCACCGTTCATTATTCGTAGAACCTGTGCATATACCTTGCCAGGATTTGGATGTGCCTTGACTGCCTGCGCCATTGTCATGATTGTTCCCCTGAAGGGTTCGTCCCTTACTGACAGGTTTCCCTTAGAATCAGCTATTGATGCCCTTATTAAAGCATAGTTGGGCTTTGGACCTTCAAAGAAGAGAGTCCTTTCGTCATCCACAGTCATCTCCCTTACGGTGCATTCCCTTTTCCTGCTTGCATTTTCGTTGAGTGCCCCGCCCTGATTTACAGGATCGAGGTATGTGTCTATGCCTATTTTTGTAAGAAGCCCTGGTCTTCCAGACGATATCTCCCTCAACCAGTAAGCCGTCAGTCCAATAGGCCAGCTATATATGGGTATTACTCCTTCAAGTGCCACCTTCTGGAGATATGGCGAGAAGCCCATGAAAGGCACAAGCATTCCCCTTATGAACCTGGTATCGTGTTCATCATATATGTATTTCATTACATTGTCCAGTGCTCTTCCAGGTGAAGCAGGGAGGGCGTCACTTATCAGGAAGAGGTTTTTAGGGGTTCCATTCTCCCTGTAATATTCGAGGAGCTTTGTTATGAGGAAATCAGGTGTGGTCCCCATGTTGAACCCGGAAACTGCAACAACAGAATTTTCTCTTATCATCTCACTGAAATTTAGATCTTTCAATACACTGGTTACCATAATTAACATTCAGTTTAGGTTAAATCATTATAGAAATATTGCCCTTTACAGTTAAGCCAGATATGTTGTGGATTACATATTCTGGAAATCAACCTTTATTGAAAAGTTGCTCTTGTCATGTACGAAAGTACATTTCAGCCCCGTTGTTGAAATATTCTTCATCTCACTGTCAGCAGATGCCTCGTTTCGGTAATTGAGGTATATCGAGTTAAAGCCAATCTGTGGCATTGATTCCTGCCTTAGTATGAACGGTTTCAGCTTTTCCATTGATTCTTTGAAGGTTGTTTCGTCAACCGTTATTTCCCCCTTCTTTATCTTCTCCATTCCTATTGAGATGAGCCCCTCATAAATGGTCAGTCCTGCTTTTCTTTCAATACCCGTCAGGTTTTTGGCTCTTGCCCCAGAAAGTACCAGAAAGACACCCAGAAGGAGGAGAGGCAATCCCAGAATTGATTCGCCGAAGATAAATGCGAGTAAATAAAGTACCAGAAGGCCTACCCCTGAGGCAAGCTGAGTTATCTTCATATACATGAAATAGACTCAACTTATTTATTTTTGAGGTACAGGTGAGTAAGATGGAGAAGATATTCTAGCACTGTATACCTGATGCAAAAATTAGTATATTTATCTTGGATTGAGTTTTATATAGTTTCAGGGTAATCATAGAAAAGGCGAATGATGGTGGAATAACTGTTTCATCCCGCTATGATCCTGAATTTATTTCCAGATTCAAGGGAATTAAGGGACACAAATGGCATCCGGAAAACAAAAAATGGAGCTTTCCAGATGATGATGATACACTCAATGACATATTACAAATATTTGCAGGAGATGATGTGGAAATGCCAGTATCTTTGAGCACAAAAAACAATATCAATAAAGAAGCCTGGGGGGAAAGTAAATTACTTACCATAAAAGAGGCAAGTGAGTGGGCAAGTAAATATACTGGCAGGAAAATCACGCCCTCAAACATCTCATACCTGGTCCAGTACGGCAGGGTGAGAAAACTGTCCGAAGATAAGGTGATCCTGATAAAGATGGATGAACTGAGGGAGTACTACGACTCAAATTATGGAAGAAGAGAAATCCAGTGGAAAGAAAAACTGGGAGACGATTTGAACTGGAATCTATCGTTTGATTATCTGAAGGAGAGTGATACAACAAAGCATGTACACAGGTTGCATCCATACAAGGGGAAGTTCATTCCCCAGCTTGTTGAATACTTTTTGGATGAACACACTGATGACTTTAAGAAAGAGGTCTATTTTCATCCCGGAGACATAGTCCTTGATCCATTTTGCGGGAGCGGCACTACACTGGTTGAGGCAAATGAACTGGGAATAAATGCAATAGGAATAGACGTTTCCAAATTCAATTCGATGATCGGTAATGTGAAGGTCGGAAAGTATGACTTTGAGGATTTGCAGTCCACGTTAAACAGGATTACTGAACTACTGCGGAATTTTGTGAATGAGTCCAATATCTCCAGGTTCGATAACGAACTTTCAGTGGAACTTGCTTCATTTAATAATAAATTTTTTCCATCACCAGAATTCAAATACATGGTGGCAAATAAGGAGATTGACGAGAGAAGTTATGCTTCGGCCAAGGAGGAGGAATTTTCGAGAATTTACTCAAACCTGATAAAAAAATATAACATTGAAGTTACAAATCCGAAAACTGGTAAATTTCTCGATATATGGTATCTGAAACCAGTTAGAGCTGAGATTGATTTTGTTTATAATCTGGTAAAACAAATTGATAACTCAGTAACGAGGAATGCGGTTATGATAGTGCTGAGCAGGACAATAAGGTCCTGCAGGGCAACAACTCATTCTGACCTTGCAACATTAATAGAACCGGTAACATCTTCATATTATTGTACAAAACATAGAAAAATATGCAGGCCACTATTCTCAATCCTTGGATGGTGGGAGAGATATAGTGAAGATACGGTTAGCCGTTTAAAGGAATTTGACAGGATCAGGACTGGGACTAGCCATTTATGCCTGACTGGAAATTCAATGGACATGAATATAATTGAAAGCACAAGAGTAATGAATGATGAATTTGCAAAATTGCTGGATAAAAGAAAGATCGACGGGATTTTTTCAAGCCCGCCATATGTTGGAATGATTGATTATCATGAGCAGCATTCTTACGCCTACGATCTGTTCGGGTTAGAGAAAAATTCAAGCCTTGAAATAGGGCGGATGTCCCTTGGACAGGGGATAGAAGCCAGAAGCAGATACGTCTATAACATTGCAGGCGTCTTGCGAAACTGTAGAAAATACCTGAAAGACGATTATGATATTTTTCTTGTTGCCAACGACAAATTTAATCTTTATCCAAGAATAGCTGAAAAAGCCAATATGACAATAATAGAACAGTTCAGGAGACCGGTTCTTAACAGGACAGAAAAGGACAAGGGTGCTTACTCCGAGACAATTTTTCACCTAAAGGAACGTGCCTGATCATGGCATTAAACGAGAATCAGTCCACTCAAATTGAAAAAGTCCTGAAGGATAGTTTAAGGAACAAGTTCAAGGATTACAGTCCAGAAACCTCGTATATGCCATTCCATACGAGATTGCTTGGGAGTGACAGAATGGCATTATACTCTTTCATACATTCGCTGAGCACAAACTTTGGAACATAAATTTTTGAACCTGTGACATCTGAACTGGCAAGAACAAATTTCAGAAAAGCCAGGACGCATATTTCTGTAGGTGATCATATAAGTACTGGTTCCCAGGCTGAGATTCAATATATTATGGACAATCTTATTACTGGATCCACATCTCCAAACAAACGAGGAGAGATAGAAAAAATCAAAGAAAAATCCAGGGTAGGGGAAATTGCAAAAGTTAAACCTACAAAGGTTGATCTATATCTTGAAGATGATTCAGGAAGGAGATTCCTTTTTGATATCAAAACAGCCAAGCCAAACATTGGAAGCTTTAAAGAGTTCAAGAGAACATTACTTGAATGGGTTGCTGTGTCCCTGCTTGATGATCCGGAAGCCGACGTTAACACCTTGATTGCGATACCCTATAACCCATACGAACCAAAACCCTACAATAGATGGACTATGAGGGGTATGCTTGACATCAGCGTTGAACTGAAGGTGGCAGGTGAGTTCTGGGATTTTCTTGGAGGAGAAGGAACTTATCGTGACCTGCTTGAATGCTTTGAGAGAGTTGGCACAGAAATGAGTTCGGAGATAGATGAGTATTTCGAGAAGTTTAAAGGAATAATTTAGACTTGCATGAGGAAAGTGCCTCAATGAGGTTTTAAACTATAAACCAGACCTTTTATGTAATGTGTCAAGATCAATTTTCATATCCGATGCCAGGTCTTTCCCCTTTTTCGATGCCTCACCCATGACCTCTGGCTTCTCTGTCCTGTGAATCTTTATTCTTGACAGTGTGAGGAAATATCCCTCAAACTGTGTCTGCAGTCAAGGCACAAAGGATAATCCTTATTATTAATTACAGGTCTATTGATTGAGGAAAGGATGAAAGATCTTTATAAACAAATCACTGAATGCAGAAAGTGCGAAAGGCTTGTGGAATTCAGGGAAAACGTCTTGAAGGATTCAAAGAAGTACAGGAATGTTGATTTCTGGAGAAGGCCACTCCATGGATACGGTGACATAAACGGGAGAATTATGATAATTGGGCTTGCACCTGCTGCTTCTGGAGGAAACAGAACTGGAAGGGTTTTCACAGGGGATAAAAGTTCCGACTTCCTTATTTCATGCCTTTACGAAGCGGGAATAACCAATATTCCTACATCCAAGAGCAGGGATGATGGTCTTGAATATATAGACGCGTACATAACGCTTGCAGTGAGATGTGTACCACCTGAAAATAAGCCAGAAAAAGAGGAGATGGAAAACTGCTTCCCATATCTCAGACAGGAATACTTAATGATGAAGAACGTCCGTTCCATAATAGCACTTGGAAAAATTGCATTTGACAGTGCCCTGCGAATATTCAGGGAAAATGGTTACAGGGTTTCAGGAATTAAATTTGGAAATAACCTGAAATACCAGTTTGGAGATATCATGCTGTACAGCCTCTTTCACCCAAGTCCGAGAAATGTTAATACAGGAAGGATAAATAGGACGGAATTTGTGGATACTTTAAAGGATGCAAAACGCTATTCTTCAGGCATCGAGTAATAATCTTATGCACATTCTCCCTATTATTACTGTGGCATGGCCAGCGTAAGAGGAGGCGGTGTCGGGGACGAAATCTCACATAGCTGGAAACATTCATTCCTTACTGATTTCACACGTTCCAGTCTCTGGACCGGTATCCACACCTACTTCTGGAATCAGATTCAAGATGCAGCGGGCTGGCTCAGGAGGGTTGTCAGAAATTGAATAATAAACCCACTGAGAGGATCTTCTTTCCTTTACCAGACCTTCTGCTTTCAGCTTGAACAGATGCTGCGAAACATTTGACTGGGATAGTCCAAGTATTGACTGAATCTGACATACACAGAATTCGCTGGACTTCAGTAGAGACAGTATCCTCAATCTTGTAGAATCACTCATTGCCTTTAGAACACCTGCCATTCTGGTGAATTCCTCCCAATCAACTTCACTCATCATGTTCAACCCTCCTCACGTTCTTATATATTATGTCTGTCCTCATTCCTTTATGCTCGTAAGGTACGTCTTTCCAGTCAATACTGATTGATTCAACTGAATAATTATCTTCCGGTCTCGTATTGAGGAGGACGTTCTGCACCCATTTATCCTGTGTTTTCTGGAGAAGATCAACGAGGGCTGGAACCCCCTCATAGTCTGAGGCTGCCAGATCTTTTTCAAGATTGGATATTTCCTCAGGGAAAAATCCCATATTTTCAGTTACCCTGACCGCCTTTCTATCTGATATTCTCTGGACTATGTACCAGACTCCAGGTTCATAAGTAACATCCTGTGTTCCAAACCTGACTCTTCCTCCTGTGATATATGAAGCAACGTCCCCAATACATGGGCTGTTTCTCGAAATTACCCTCAGATCAGTTCGGTCAATTATTCCTTCTGGAAAGAGTGACTTCATCGCAACAGATATTGCATAAATACCCCTGAATAATCCATCACAGGCATGTCCATGAAATTTCAAGATATCTTCAGCATGAATTTCCCTTGCATTCCTGGCGTATCTTCCGTGGCTGGATTCCGTGTCTCTCACGAGAAAAAAAGGAATATTGCCGGATGCAAGTGCGGCTTTCTCAAAAACTGATCTGTCTGTCATTCCTGAACCTTCAGAATGTCAATACGGTGTATCCTTCAACTGCGTATCTTGAGAATGCATCTCTTGCGAATTCAAGGTTGACTTTGCTCTCATTCAGCTGGTCCTTCAGTTTATACGCTTCTGCCTGGTTTGAACATGCTCCAATGACAAGCCCTGCATCAACCAGTTCCTTTATGGCACTGCGGAATTCACTATTTGATTCAAGCCTGGCCATAGATCTGACTCCTCCGGTAAAGAGAAAGACCTCCACTGATTCAATGCTGTTTTCCTTTCTTGCGTCATATATTCTTTTTGCGACATGAAGTCCTGAAAGTACCTTCTCCTTCTGATCCATTCCAGAATTTATTACGATTGCAATTTTTCCACTCATAGTATCACTATATTAGCATATTCTAATATACTAATTAAATTTTTGGAATTCACTAAAACGACAACCCCAGGAATATATCCCTATTTTCGATATACGTGGTTGATCTTCCAGCAGTACCACCTTCAGGATCGACAACCTCATGATTTAAAACTTTATTAGTGGTTTTTAGAAAGATGAAGAAAACCTGCAGACATATATAACCTAAATACTGGATTGTGAAAAAATATATAATGATATGAGAGATGCAACGCCATGGATAGTTCAAATCCAGATTCACAATTGAAGGGAATTACCGGAGGAAAGACGAAATTTATAGTTCTTGCCATAGTAATTATAGTAATAGTCGCCGGTCTTGGGATTTATCTTGCAACGTCATCAAGCCAGGTGAATAAGAAGGAGATAACTGTGCTTGTCGGTAGTGGGAGTTATACATGTGAATACATATCACAGGTCGCCAAGGATTTTGAGAACTCCCATCCAGGATACACCGTAAAGATAACAACTGCAGGTTATTCCTCACTGCTCACCTCTGAGGAGAGTGCCCTGAAGGGAAAATCATCATCTCCTTCCATCGTGATGTATTATGCATCTCAGGCTGCAGCCCTGTCCCCATTGCTTTACAACCTTCCAACTTCAGGATCAAATTCAATAAATGTTTCCAGTTTTCTTACAGGAAATATGTATTCCGGAGGGTACCAGATAGCAACGAATGGCACAATCCTGAAAACAATCGGAATACCCATTCACACAGTTCTTGGGTACAACCTTGTTTACCAGAAGGCAATCTTTAACAACACAACTCTTCAGAATGAATTCATGAATGAATATCATTTCAGCTTCAATCCAAGGACATACAAGAATTTCACGGCTCTTCAGGATGCAGCAAGCTTCATCGACAAGAATACACAGTTCAATGGCAATAACAACCGGTATGCCCTCATGTTCCCTGATTCCTCGCATCATTCAATGATAGATGCGTTCTACAACATGCTCTATCCATATGTAGCCGGTAACAAGACTGCGGGAGTTCCTGCCAATTCCTCCGCTAACTACTGGACATATTTCGGTAACATTAATGGGAAATTCCAGCCATCATTCAACAACTCACAGGGAATTAAAGCGCTGGAAATGTACAAAAACCTGAGCCAGTATGAGCCATCAGTCTCCGTCCAGCCAATCGGGTACAGTCAGCAGGAGGAATACTTTGCCACCGGTGACTATGCAATGGGTATAGCCTGGTCAAGCTTCTTCCCAACATACTCCTCTAACACGTCAAAGGTTGCAGGCAACTATTCTGTCGCCCTCATGCCGGGTGGATTTACTGGATATTCCCCAACATTTCTAGGAGTGAACCCCTATGCAACAAACGTAAGCCTTGCAGTAGAGTTCCTCAACTACGCAACTACACCTTCACAGTATGCCATTGGATTGAATGATTTTGCATTCCTCCCCGGAACATATTCAGGCTTGAGCGTGGCTGCAAACATGAGCGGATTTTCATGGATTCATTCCTTCCTCAACTATTCAAAGAACATCACGCTGAACAAGCAGTATGCATCAATAATAACTGCCCTCTCTCCCCTGTTCCCGACACTGATTCCTGACATGAATTCACAGATACTGGACTACTTTGAAGGAAAGACTACCGCAGCATCGGCAATGAGCACTGCATACAATGAATGGGTAACTGCCATAAAGGATGACAACATTTCTCTCTAAAGATGAGATGAAATGAGGTCTCCTGCAAAAAAACAGGCCATTTATCTAATAATACCTGCCCTTATTTATTTCCTGATTTTTGCCTTCTATCCAATGGTTGAAAACATAGTTCTGACATTCCAGCAGGAAAATGTTTACACAGGAGCACTCACTTATGTGGGTCTCAAAAACTATTCTGAGCTTTTGCAGACTCCATACATGGGACAGATCTTCGAGAATACACTTATTTATACACTGTTTGTCCCATTTTTCGATATCATTCTCTCAATACCCCTTGCCTCATTCATGAAGAGGCTGGACAAGCCATATATTCTTCCTCTTGTCCTGCTTTCATCCCTTATTCCCCTTGTTACATCTGCAGTAATATGGTCCTTCATGCTCAATCCCTTCTATGGTGTTCTCTACTACATAGACAAAGTTGACCTGTTCTCAAATCCGTGGATGATCGTGATTATCGATATATGGACAAGCCTTCCCCTCTCCACACTTATAATTTATTCGGGATTGAGGTCAATTCCCACAAACATAGAGGAAGCCTCCCAAATGGATGGGATAATAGGTGCGAGAAAGCTGTTCACCATAGATCTTCCATATGTTAAATCGAGCATCCTTTCAGCCACAGTCCTGATGATTCTTTACGGATCGTTCACATTCGATCCGATCTATGTTGTAAAGAGCAGTGCTGCTCCATTCTCAATAACAGATCTTTCCTATTATTCATATCAGCTTTTCTTCTCAAATAATGTTGGGTTTGCAGCCGTCCTCATGACAATCATGACTGCAACTTCCACTGTTATAGCGCTGCTGTTCGTCAGGCTTACCCTCTGGGAGGGGATGAAGGGTGGAAACCAGGTCTTCAAGTTTATGCCAAACAGGGAAATGCCAAGATACATGGCATGGTTCTTCACTGTTCTTTACATGGCCTTCTTCCTGTTTCCTTTCCTGTGGCTTATCCTGGAATCACTTAAGAGCAACCCGGAAATTGTGGCAATTCCGCCCATAATAATACCATATCTGATTACCACTGCCCATTACACATTCAGTTTTATAACAGGTGAGCCATATTTCCTAACAAGCCTTGCAGTTTCCCTTGGAACCTCAATCCTTGTTCTTTTCTTAGGTGCTCCAGCAGCCTATGCTACCTCACGTTACAGAATTGGGGGGCTGAAATTCATAGGCCTCATCCTGTTCATTTATTCCCTTCCAACCGTGATCTTCATGATCCCTGTTCATAATATAGTCTATTCTATTGGAATGATAAATTCATGGGAGGGACTCATAATTTCCTATCCTGTCTTTGTGCTGCCACTGACCATATGGATGCTGTATAATTTCTATTCCAATTTTCCAAAACATCTTGATGAGGCTGCAAACATGGATGGGATGAATGTGTTCAAAACGTTTTATTCAGTAATTTTGAGACTTAGCGGAGATGGTATATCTGTGACACTTCTCTACTCATTCATACTTGCATGGGGGGCCCTCATATTCCCGCTTGCCCTGACATACACCCCTTTCAACATGTCCCTGCTCAACCCTTCAGGAGCACAGACCGCAACCATATTTGTGGGGAGCACCATAGGCCACGAAGCTTTTAATTATGGGGCGCTTTCCGCGGCAAGTGTAATAAGCATAATTCCATCACTGTTACTTATATACATAGCCAGAAAGAGGATTGAGAAACTGTGGAGAGTTGGAGGTAACGTAAGTTGAGTTCGCAGTTTGGTCTTTATGACATAAAAAAGAATTATGGGAAGTTTACCGCTATTTCCGTTGAAAACCTGGAATTTGATGAGGATTCATACATAGTAGTTCTTGGTCCTTCCGGATCCGGAAAAACAACTCTCCTCAGGATAGTTTCCGGCCTGGAAACTCCGGATCAGGGGAAGGTGGTTATTGGTGGCGAGGATGTTACAAACGTACCCTCATGGAAGAGAAGCGTGGGCCTGGTCTTCCAGAATTATGCTCTTTACCCTCATCTGACTGTTTACCAGAACATAGCAATTCCCCTGACCGTTGAAAAGAGGCCATTGAATGAGATAAGGAAGAGCGTGGACGAGGTTGTGGAAGTCATGCAGCTACATGATCAGATAGGAAAATTGCCAAAGCAGCTGAGTGGAGGCCAGCAGCAGAGAGTTGCACTTGCAAGGGCGATCGTCAAGAAACCCAAGATTCTTCTCATGGATGAGCCACTGTCAAACCTTGACACACGAGTGAGAGTTGACCTCAGGGGATATCTGAAGGATACCCAGAGAAAACTTGGGATAACGGTGATTCACGTAACCCATGATCAGGAGGAGGCCATGGCCCTTGGTGATTCCGTGGTCGTTGTCCATAAGGGAGAGATAGTACAGCAGGGAACCCCGAGGGAAGTTTATGGAAAACCCAGGAATCTGTTTGTTGCCGGATTTCTTGGAGGAATAAATCTCTTCAGGAAGGAGGATATAGGATCCCTTGGAATAGACGGTGCCTTCGATACTATGGGCATAAGGAATGAGGATATCTACATTGTAGGCAAGGACGATCCACACCAGCTTTCTGGTATTGCTGGCCATTCCCAGTACCTGGGCTCCCAGACTCTCCTCAATGTGAGTATTGGAGATATTGAAATAATGACCAGGATATCTAAGGATAAAAAATTGAAGCATGGCACGGAGGTCGGAATTATCCTGGATCTCAAAAATGCAATCTTCTTCCAGGATGGAAAAAGGGTAGACATTGATGTAAGTCCATAGCCTTACCCTCATTGTGATTTTTTTTCAATCCATCCATTTATTTCAGGTGATATGTCTTCTATCTCATTTCCGGTGAAGGTAGCGATCTTCCTGTCCCCCTGGTAACGGGAAATGAAGGCGGTATCCTTTCCAAGTTCCGCTGCAGGTATTATATCGTTTACATAGTGATCGCCAATGCTGATCAGATCTGCACTTTCAGGAAGCTCACCGATTATTTTTTTTACTCCCTGAGGCTTCTGTGCCCTGCTGATGATGTTATCAAAGTATACATCAAGGTTAAGTTCTTCCAGAAAGGGAGTTACATAGGGTTCCGGTGAGTTTGAGGCCAGAATCATTGTACATTTTCCCATGCCTCTCTCCAGGATCCTCCTTATTTCTACCGGAACTTCAACATATTCAGGATGCTGGAGGAGCACTTCCCTCATCCCTTCGTAAGCTGCCTGCATCACGGATGGTGGTGCAGACGGAAACATCCTGGCAACAATTTCATAGCCATCGTTGCCATAAAAATGGTCATAATCGGTAAGCCTGCGTTCTATTTCCCTTACTTCCCCGGAATCCTCCATTCCCATGAGATCAAGTATCATCGACGAATAGATCGTGAAGGGTCTGTTTCCCCTGTAAAGGGTTCCATCAAAATCCCATAGTATGAATGGCTTCATCTCGATTCTCCTGTTTCAATGAATTTCGTGGATATCATGTTCATGCTTTCCTCATTAAACCCTTCTACTGCTGCAATACGGGCCATTCTATTCATCCAGCAATTTATTCCATGCATAGAAGTCTAACCTTTCGTGCCCCCTTTGTTCTGTACCGTAATCAGGATTTGGCCACAATTCTGATCACATCATTGTCCTTAAGAATGTAAGACCTGCCAAGTATCATTTTTGTTCTTCCATTCACAGCACGTATGAATCCATTTCCTATGTCGGTGTGTACCCTGAATGCAAGGTCTTCTGCTGTATCTCCCTGATCCATCAAGAATGCGTCAGGCAGCACGTTTCCCTCCTTGTCTGTCCATTTGTTCTCGTCATAGACCGGATAAACAACAATTTTTTGTAGATCCTTTTTCACGATGCTTTCCATGAGGTCTGATACCCGTTCTATTCTTCCACTGTAATATGCGGTTCTAATTTTTTCAAGTGCTTCCCTCTGCTTCGGGCTTGCTTTTTCACTTGCCTCAATAGAGTCCATATCCCTGATTATTCCGGACCTGAATGCCCTGAACAGGGAAAGTTCATAGTCTGCAGATATTACGTGAAAGCCTTTTTTCCTTATTTCCTCCGTATTATCAAGAAGATCTCCCTTGTTCACCACCCTCTTTATTGGCCTTATGATAGTGAGAACTGAGCGCGTGAATTCCATGATTTCATCGTCTCCCCATATGGAAACGTTGTCATTCATCTTTGTAATGGAAAGAATCCTCCTGACATCCTTCAGGGATATACCGAAGAAGGATGCTTTCTGAAGTATCTTTTCCTCGTTAGGTATTGAAAGATGTGATACTTTCTTTGAAAATCTTTCCCAGTCGTTACCGAAACGTGCTGAAAACCAGAGGAATATTTCCCTTTCTACTTCTTCTGCTTCCCTTGTTATTTCCTCTGTTGACATTATCTTCTTGTCGCCTGATACTGGACTTATGAGGTTTATAATTGCAGAGGCCTCTCGCAACGAATCCATGAACTGGTTTCCCATGCCCTTTCCCTGACTTGCCCCTTCTATGAGTCCTGGAACATCCATGACCTCCACCGGAATATACCTTGTTCCATTTATGCAGCGACCTCTCCGTGGAGAACATTCCTTTCCAATTTCAGTATGGGGGCATTTTTCCTTCATATATGCAACGCCCTTATTTGTCTCAACGGTGGTAAAAGGATAGTCTCCAATTGCCACAACAGTTTCCGTCAGGGAAGAGAAGAGGGTTGACTTGCCTGCGTTTGGCTTTCCTGCTATTCCTATGCTGAATTCCATTGGTCAACACTTACTTCTTTTCAGAGATGTATGATCCACTTATCTTCCTCATGTTGTATCCCTTGGGGCATTCAACCTTCTGGCCTATTGATGATATCTTTACCTTCCCATCGTTCCTATGATGGATCAGGTTGCATTTCTCAATGTACTGGCACGTTATATAGTCACACTTCATGCTCCTTGTTGCCGTGACTGATCCTTCCTGTACACGCCGGTCATATTCCATTATGAATTCTTCGGGTAGCTCTTCCACTGAAACTGCCGTAACCTTTCCCGTGTTGAATACATTGCACGGCTGCTCCTTCATCCTGACCTCTTTTATCCTGTATGTCTTTCCCTGTTCAAGATTAAAACACACATTCTTTATCTTGCATTCAGAACAGGTCTGCAGCGGAGTTACATATCTAAAAGTACCGCCAACTACTGCCTGATCCAGCCCTATTAAGGTAATTTTACCTGCCATTTTCTTTCAACCCTTTATTCTATTATTTTTGTGATCCTAAGGGCGGATTCAGCAGCATTGTAGCTAAGGTCAACCTCTCCAAGTATTGTGAAACGCTCAGGTCTGATCCTGTGAGCTGTCCTAAGAGCCTCAATCATTATGTGATCATTTATCCCATAATCCCTTGCTCTTATGGATATTCCTATCCTTTCAAAGACAGACGCAAGATTCCTCCAGTCACCTCCGTGAAGGAACATTGCAATAACTGAACCTATGGCCACCTGCTCACCGTGAATTGCTTTTCCCGGTGCCAGTGTTTCAAGGGCATGTGCAATCAGATGCTCACCGCCGCTGGCCGGCCTTGATGATGCAGCTATTGCCATTGATGTCCCGGAGGCCAGTATCTGTTTTGTAACAAGCCATACAGATTCCTCAACACCCGGCATGATCATGTGAGCTCTTTCGATTAATTCCTTTGCTGCATATTCAGCTATTGCTGCTGCACTGCTGCTGTAATCCTCACCCTTTAACCTGTTTGCCAGTTTCCAGTCAAGAATTGCTGTTTCGTTGGATATGACATCCGCGGCCCCAGCCTTAAGGTACCTGTAAGGAACCTTTACCATTATTGCGGTATCAGCAATTATAGAAACCGGCATTACAGCCTCTTCAGATACTGACCAACCCCTTCTTTTGATGGAAGCCCTTGGGGAAGCTATCCCATCATGACTTGGAGTTGTCGGTATACTGATCAATGGAACGTCAAGATAATAAGCGGTCTTCTTTGCAAGATCTATCTTGCTTCCGCCTCCTACTCCTATAATCATATCTGCACCGTATTCTCTGGCTTCCTGCGTGATCCTGTCAAGAGTCTCCTCATCTGCAGGACCTGCCATCAACAATGTATTCTCTATAGAAGCGTCACCGAGAATTTCTGAGATTTCCCTTCCTGCAAGTTTAAGCGTGTTCTCTCCTGTTATGATAGCAACCCTATCACCCCTCAGGTTCTTCTTTACGACGTCTGTTGTTTTGTGAATTACGCCGTGACCCACATAAATATCACGTGGAAATTGCATAAATTTAAATTTCTCAAATTCCATATTCTCAGCTGGACTTACTATGTTATCTTTCAATATAAATTTTCATAAAAATATGATATCCTTCGAAGAGAATATTTTGTTTTGAAAATGGATAGTTCTGTTCATGATTGAAAATTTCATAAATTTACAGGAATTTACCATAATAAGAAATATATTTTGAAAAGAGATGAAAAATATTTCCCGATAGTTTATGGGAGCCTTTTTGCGAACATGTCTGTTCCCATGGTGCCGTTTGAAAAATACGCAGCTTCATTTACTGTAACTGCAATCACTCCTGCAAGGTTGTCACCAAAAAAGGCAATTTCCTTCTCTATGATTGATTTCAATGGCATGCTTCCAATTCTACTGTAAATACGGTAGCATAGAATCCTTTTCGCTATTTCTTCCCCGATTCCTGTCGCTACAACTGCTCCATCCTGACCGCAGTATATGCCTGCACCCGGAATCGGGACGTCGCCAACCCTGCCACGCATCATTGGTGATGCCCCGCCGGTAGAGACAGCTGCTGCAAATTTCCCATTTATTCTTGCCACTGCCCCAACAGTATCGTGTGGTTCATCTATAATGCCCTCCCTTATCAGCTTCTGAAATTCGATGTATTTTTCATTCTCTGTTAATCCATCCCTGATTCCCCCGATCATCTTCCTGTACGCCTCGCGGCTTTTCACAGTTGAGGGATCATATTCCATGTATCCACAACGCCTTGCAAATTCAACAGCCCCAGATCCAGATAGCATTATATGAGGGGTTTTTTCCATTACATCCCTTGCAACCATTACAGGATTTTTTACTGCTTCTATGCCGATAACTGATCCGAATCTTCCTGGAACTGAGACTGCAGCATCCATCTGGATTGATCCATCAATTCTCATAACTGATCCAGTTCCCGCATTGAACTGTGGATCATCTTCCATGATCACCACTGCATTCACCACAGATTTCAAAGGGTCTTCATTCCAGCTTTTCTCTGCAATTCCATTCATGTCAGGAGCAGATCTTGCCTTTGAGCCTACCCCTCCGTGGCACAATATGATGTTTTCCATCTGAGCTGATATTTTTGGAATATAAATAATACATTTTTCATAGCCGGGTCGTTAAATATTCCCAGAACATGCATGCAGGAGTTTAATTTGTAAGCCGTAACTTCATTATCATGTGTGCAGGAAAACAAGAACCAGCAATTCAAACTTTTACCTTGACAAACATAAATCAACTTTCTAAAAATCACTTACAAAAAAGCTAATTATCCATGATTATATGGCTATGAGAGGGCTCGTAGTCTAGCGGTATGATGTCTCCCTGACACGGAGGAGGTCACCGGTTCGAATCCGGTCGGGCCCATTTACAGCTATAAGTAAGTCCTACTTTCTAATGAATAGGTAGGAATCCGGTTATTTAATTAAATGGATATGAAAAACATTATGGCCTTCTGATCCATAGC
>JAMCUL010000024.1 GCA_023381355.1 Thermoplasmatota archaeon
GAAAAACACATCTATCCATTGCACTTGGAATGAGATCAATCATGTCAGATATACCTGCATATTACATATCTGCAGTCAAGCTTGTGCAGACATTGAAGAGAGATTATGATCTGAAGAGACTTGAATATCGCATAAAGACATATTCAAGATTCAAATTGATGATAGTGGATGAGATTGGATACCTTCCATTGACAAGGGAAGAATCAAACCTGTTCTTCCAGTTCGTATCATCAAGATATGAGAAGAGATCAACCATATACACAAGCAACAAATCTTTTTCAGAATGGGGAGAAGTCCTGGGAGATTCAGTAATGGCAGCTGCTGTCCTTGATCGCATACTGCATCACTGCACTGTCATAAACATAAAGGGTGAATCTTACAGGCTCAAGGACAGGAAGAAGAATTCACTACAAACAATGAGGAAGGAGTGAAAAGGGAATGAAAACTATATATAAAGGGGGTCAATTCCAAACCGGCGATTTTGCACAAATCTTGATCGGCGTTTACAATAAGCGTTCTTGATCTTGAGGACAACTCCTCGTCATAAAGCATGCGTCTCTATTCTTTCATTCTTTACCGGAAAGGGAACTTGCAGCATATATATGCGTATAATAGACAGGTCTGTAGTAGTTAGAATGAAAATTATACATCGATGAGGTCGTTTCTAAGCCGGAGATTTTACTAAAATCCTATTCTGCGTTTACATACGTATGATTCCACGAAATGAAGGATCTGCCTGTGTACTGTTACTTATTCTTGTGATTGCTTCACTAATGGAATGTCTTTACCTTGCAGGAGATTTCTCATCCTCACACTCCTTTGATATTAAGTGAACTTGCAGGATATGATTCAGTCTTAGTGATTTTGGGTGCATGGATAACTTCTACCTGTCATTATTGATTCTCCGGATCCGCTATATGTACAGAGAAACCAATATCTCTGGACCTTCTGACCACCTCAAATGCTGTTGACGAGATTCTAAAGTCAAAGATATTTGGGTGTTATACCATTCAGACTTCTTTCAGGACATCATATTGAATCAAAAGGGAGGAAAACTAAAATTCTACCCAAGGGTCATTAAATTTACTTCATATTCTACAACTTGTAAGCACACATCCTAATTTACACATTTTCGGCCACTTAATGGTCCACTTTAATCTGCATTATATCTGGTTTTGTATACTCGTATTTACTGCCTCCATGGTCCATGAGGCAACGGAAACAATTATGATGAGCCAGTTCACCGTGTCAGCAATTTGGAGTGCATAATTGAAAGGATATTTCACAAATAAGAAAATTGCAAACAAAAAAGGGTTACTAATCGCAAATAAAATGAATAACTGCAAGTGGTACCTCAAATTTGACGATTTTGGATACTTTTCGATGTGCGTTTACACAAATCTTACGCTGAGATAATCATGCTGATCTGACTAAATGAAATTTTGACAAGGAATCTTTAAAATAACTGAAAAGCATTTTAAGATAGAAGATCATTGTTTTTTGGAATGAGAATGAATTTCAGCAGGGGAAGTCTGCTTATTGACAATATAGATCGAACAATACCAGACTGGATTCAATATGATTCGAGAATCGGATCTTACAGAACTCTTGCCTTCAGATACAAAGAGATGAAAAGACTGTTTCCTGACATTGAAGATCATGTATTTAATGACGAGATAGTGAATGTTTCACATGATGAGAAGCTGCGTTCATATCAGAGGAAGGCCATAGAAGTCTGGACCAAGAATGACTATGGTGGAGTCGTTGTTCTTCCAACTGCTGCAGGAAAGACCCATATAGGAATTGAGGCAATTGGGATTCTCAGGACAACAACCATTGTTATCGCACCTACGATAGAACTTGTCCAGCAGTGGCGCAAGCGCCTTGAGGATGTTTTTGGCGTGAGGATCGGGCAGATAGGTGGCGGGGTGAAGGAAATTGAGGATATTTCAGTTGCAACTTATGATTCTGCATATCTTATGGCTGAAACCCTGGGAAACAGATTCGAATTTCTTCTCGCAGATGAAGTTCATCATATGGCTTCGCAGAGGTACATGGATATTGCAAGGATGTATGCGTCTCCATACCGGCTCGGGTTGACAGCAACTTTCGAAAGAATAGATATGCTCCACGAAGATCTTGAGAAATTCATGGGTGGCAAGATATTCGAGCTTGGTTATGATGAACTCAGCGAGTACCTCTCCAACTATGAAATTATCAGGATACCTGTGGAACTGGAACAGGAGGAGGAAGAAGAATATGAGAAGAATCATGACATATTCATCTCATACCTGCGCAGGCACAGGATAACGATGAGAGGCCCATGGGACTTCCAGAAATTCATAATGTCCTCATGGAATCCGGAGGGAAGGGAGGCATTGATGGCATGGAGAAAGGCAAGAAAGATCGCCTTCAATGCAAGGGTAAAGAAGGATATTGTCAGATATGTGCTGAACAGGCACAGGGGCGAGAAGACGTTGATCTTTTCAGATGATACAGAATCCGCATACATGATTTCAAGGGAATTCCTCATTCCATGCATCACATATCTGACTCCGGGACCTGAGAGGAAGATGTATCTTGACATGTTTCGAAGTGGGAAAGTGAGGGCACTCACAACGTCAAGAGTCCTGGATGAGGGAATTGACGTCCCGGATGCGTCAGTTGGAATCGTCCTGAGTGGTTCTGGCAGCTCCAGGCAGTTCAGGCAGAGACTCGGGAGAATACTTAGACCGGGAGATGGAAAGAAAGCAGTCATGTATGAAATAGTCGCAAGAGGTACCTCAGAATACGGTACTTCAAAGAGGAGGAGGAAAGGTGTTCCCGTCTCAATTGATGATGATAAGGAAGAGTAAGACAGGCATCGCAAGAAGCATACTGCTTGACGAGACCAGCAGTGATTATGCCCGATCCGTAATGGAAGTATTTAACGACAGCATAGGGTCTACATACGGTGAAATTGAGGAAAAGATCAGGGATCTGGAACTCAGGTCCCAGAATCCAAAAATTGTAAGGGGCATATTCACCGTAGTTTCGAGAGACTGCAGTTTTTTCTCCTATTCAAAAATTCCACCAAATGTGATAAGGGAGAAAATATTCTCAGATCCTGAAACGCCTGCAATTTCACCGGAAACCAGGGAAAACCTCCTTATGAAGATTGCTGATGACCTTGGAATCAGTGTCGATGAGATTGAGAAATCCATTTATGGAGATCTGGATTCTGAAAAGACCCTGGAAAAAGTTCCTGAAACAGGTTCAGAAAGAATCATTAAAAAATTCAATCTCGAGCAGGTTGAAACCGCACTGATGAGGGCATCCTCAATAGACCTGAAAATGGGGCAGCCAGATCCCGCCATCCTTCGTTTCCTTGGGAGAATCGGACTCCTCTTCTCCTTAACCCGTGAGGGTGAAGTGACTCACCTAAAGATATCTGGACCACTTTCTACAGTCGGGAAGACAGAGAGATATGGCCCACTATTCGCGCTGTTCCTGAGAAGATTGCTTATGCTGGAAGATTGGGAAGCAGAGGCTGAACTGGAACTTGGAAAAAAGGAAGAAAAATCATCATTCAAATATTTCTTCGACAGTTCGATGAGGGAGTTACTTGACGTCCATAATTATTCTGGGGAAGAACTTCCAGATTTCGTTCAGGAAGATGGTGAGGGGACCCTTATTGAGGGAAAACTCTATTTTGCAGATTACAGAATAAATATTTCCGGAGACTGGGTTTTAGTGATCATAACAAGGCCAATCAATCTTGAGGAGAATCGCTCACTTGCCAGAATCCTGAAAAATGGAGGAAAACAGGTATTTGTGTTCACTTTGCTCAGGAATAATGAGAAATGCCCATCTGGGGAGAAATGCTTCAAGAACAAAGTTGACTGGCATTCGGTTAAGGAATATATTGAAAAGATAAATGAGAAGAAAGTGAGGAACACTGAAAGACACGAAATAGAGAAAAGAAAGGAAAATAACATACAAAAAAGCACGGCAAACCCTGATGTGATAAGACATCTTGAAGAACTTTATCCTGATTCTTACTCAATGGTAGATTATCTTGAATTCATGGGTCTTGATCCATCCAGCGTCCTTTCAAATCTTGGTTATAAAATAAAGTGGCGGGGGCTCAGAATTGAGGTTACAGGAAAAGAAGCATAAATTTGGATTTTCCATAATCCTGCAGAAATATCTTTCTTAAGTTCCTTGGAATTTATTTTCTCTCAATCTTTATTTTTTTCTAATCTTCTTTTTGAACTTCTCCATCTCTAAAAGACTCATTACTGAGAATATGACCCCTGCCGTTATGGATACAGCAAGAGGATATTCAAAAATAGTAACTGGTGGACGTATAATAGACAATATTACGCTTCCAGTCACATTCTTCTGAAACCATCTGTATGCCGTTGTGTTATTCACAGCCTTTACATTAACATCGAAAATAAAGTATGCAAAAATTTTATAATTTCCAGGATTTAGAGAAAGATGGAATGAGCCAGATTCCCCGAAAGTTATATTATTTGCCTCCATGGTAGTGTTGTATTTTGATGAATTGATACATAACAGAAGACTGTTGGGTGGCTTTAAGGCGCCGGTTGTTCTGACATCGTCATAGTAATATATTGACCCCCCACTTCCATATGAAAATATCGGTATTTTTTTCAGAAATCCTGAACCTAAATATACGGATGATGTGTTGTTGTATACATGAATGCAATCATCAGCTTTTGCTGATATTGGATTGTTGCTTGAATCTTCCACATATGTAAGGCCTGAAAACATCAGAATGAAAATAACTGATATTGCTGCCAGTCTCATGTACTGTTTCCAGATCATCTTTTCACCTTCCCAGTGGCTTGATACTTCTAAACCTGAGCAAGTATGAGGATACTATGAAGAAAATAATGCCCAGGGTAATCTCCATTATACAACCCTCTATACCCATACCTGAAAGCCTGGATCCAAGTCTTATGTTTTCAAATCCTGCAATTGTAGCTGAAAGGAGATTTTTTTGAGCATATTTGTCAAATATTTGTGGCGATATGAAAATAAAGAATGAAAGAATTGCTCCCGCAGAAACTATGGGAACCCTTAAAGTAACTGAAATTAAATATCCGAGACCAGTACAAAAAACATTTAAACCAATCAGGGCAAGAAGAAATTCTATTATGAATAAATCTGAAATTCGTAACTCTACATAATAGGTAAATATTGAAAAGACGGTAAAATTCAGCAGGGAAGTGTAAATCACTGACCATAGAAATAGCGAAAGAAGTATCTCCATCGGACTTTTGCCATTTGCAACCAATGTGAGAAATTTTCCATTGTTCAACATTGACCCCATTGAGAAAATGTTGAGTGAGACCATTATTATGTAAATCATATATATGCTTGATAAAGTCGTATCCCCAAGAGAATAGAGTGGGGTTTCACCAGTAAGATCATTCATATAAAAATATTGTGTGTATAATATAAGAATGAGAGAAATCATAAGAAGAAATTCAATAATATAAAACGGATCCATTTCAAGGCTTATGAGCATTTGAAAAGTAGATTTATTCATACAACCACCCCAGGATTGACGGAATGCGAAGGTATGATGTGATTTGGACGCCTGAATTTCGTGCGATTTCATTGCATTTTTCAAGACTTAAAGATGTCATAATGCCCCCACTCCTGATAAATGCCTTATCATCCACTTCCCTTATTTTCCCTATTATGATGTTATCACCATCCGTCCGAATTATACTATAATATTTTTCTACATGTTGTCTCTGGTATTTTTTAATAATTCCCGATCTCATAACCAAAATCGAATCGTAGATGGTGAGAATTTCATCAAAAAGGTGAGTTGATATGAAAAACAGGCTTCCATCCTCAAGTGACTTTTTTCTTATGGCATCAGACACCAGTGATCTTTTGTGAATATCTATGTTTGAATTGGGCTCGTCAAGTATGTATATTGAGGAATTCGCCCCAAGAATGCATGAGAGCATCAGAAGTTGTTGTTCGCCAGAGCTAAGGGATTGAACAGTTGAATTGAGCAGGTAGCTTATTGAGAACATGTCCATATAATCCATCACTTTTTCGCTGGTTGTTCCAGACAATGAGGCAAACCAGTATATTTGTTCCCGAACACTGGATCCATTAAGCCACGATGGTTTTTCCGGCATGAAACTTACGTCACGCATTGCTTTTTTATGATGTTTCCATGGATCAGAACCGTTTAAACTAACAGTACCTCTTTCAGGCCTGAGGACTCCAGTTATAATGTAAAATAATGTGCTTTTTCCCGCACCATTTTCCCCCACTATGACATTTAATCCGTTTGTTAATTCAATGCTGGCTTCCTTAATAACTTCCTTACCTTTGAATGATTTTGAAATGCCTCTGCATTCTATGTTTGCAGAATCTATTATTGACGATCTAATTTTTTCGCCTCCTTGAAGCACTTCTATACAAAGAGATAAGGAACATTATTCCAACCACCCACATAATAACGTCTACAACCACGTATTTTGAAAGGTAATACGATAAATTCAATTGGCCAATTGAAACATTGGTGCTTATCAGTGAAATGGAGAAAAGAGAGACGTTTGAAACTGAAGAATTTTCAAACAGTGAGGCGACAACGCTTGAATTTCCCGTTAATTGCATTTGCGTTAGAAAGAACCCGGAGGATGATTGTACATAGTATGCCCTATTACCGCCCGTCTCGTTTGACACACTTTCATAAAATCCCTCTGGCTGTTGTGATACTTGTGTTAAATTTAGTTCCTCCGATATTGCATGAATTGAACCATGTGGATTGGGTATGATCCCGAAATTGGTTCCCTGACCAATGTTCTGAGCAGTTATATTGAAGACATTTGTAAATTCGCCTATACCCATCCCTGCGTTTGTAAAGAATGAACTGGAGAGTTTTGAATCTTGAGTGCTGAGGGTTGAAAATGACTTTACCAGCGTTATATTAAAGTTTGCATCCCCATAGATTCTTATAGAAAAATCATAAACTTTCCTGCTTACGCTTATATTTATATAACCCGTGTAAAATGATGAATCACCTATTGCCTTTTCCATTGAATTTTTTTTATAGAAATTTATTGGCCCCTCCGAGATCATCTCATAATGATAAACCGCTCCCTGACTATCGACTCCAGATATCAGGGTGCTGTTTTCATTATACGTCATTATTAGGGGTGATACTGTTATTGATGCGGTTAGAAACGAAATAACCAGAATAAAAATCACCATGAACTTCCTAAGTTTTATTTTGCTCACCTCTTACCCAATCTGGAATGAAATATAATTATTTCATTAAGACTTAATTTAGATTTAAATATTATAATTTCTCTTAAAATCACCAACCCCTATCATCCGCCGCCAGATTGAGAAAATATTTTCGCCAAATTTCCGAGGGCCATCCATCCAGCTACATCGGAGTCTAAAACGCTATTGTAGCTTACCCAGTACTTGATATAAATATCTCCGTTTCCCATTACTTTGTAATCAACGAGTATATTTGTATCCTGAACTCCCGGGTTTTACCACCACGATACTTTATCTAGGGCTTCGAGAATATCCTTCTGCTTCTTCGTCCTTTCAAGTTCTGTCAGATTGCCGTTCTGATCCTCGATGACATGGAACTTCTCAAGTTCCAGGAGCATCCTCTCCAGGGAATACTTCTTCACTAGGCCTGTTGAGATCATACCTCTCATGAGTGCATTCCTTATGATCAGCGAGAGGAAGAACACAAATATGGTTCCGCGAATGGTGGACTCCTTCCTCTTCCTCATCGGGAATATGTCCAGATCGGTTTTCAGTGTGCGGAATGCCTTCTCTATGGAATCACGATCCCGGTATATGGACAGGCATTCCAGCGGTGAATAATCCCCGCTGTATACAAGTAGGAACTTCCCCATCCTGTTCTCTGCAGCAGAGATGGCATTGTTCCTTGCCCTTGTTGTTATCCTGTTATTATCAATCCTCCATGTGAAATACCTCAGGTACGATTGTGCAATTGCTTCTATTGTTTCCGCAACACCCGACCTGGGCTGCAGTTTCTCCACCATTGATCTTTTCTCCGCAAGTCTCCTGTGGAAATCAGATCTCTCATCACTCTCCCTCCTTGGATCGTGAAAGAAGTATCCCTTCAGATTCAGATCGTTCATGGTGAATTCAACAGGCTTGCAGAATACAGGATCATTGTTGTACATGATCACATTATCTGCACGATCCACAGTCCTTGATGCCATAACAAACACGTTCTTTACAGCCTTTGACACAAGGGAGGCTGCAATGATGTATGAATCGTCCTTCAGCAGATCAAGATTCTCATGTGAGAAGAATCCCCTGTCGAGTATGATCTCAATCTTCGGTATTGTATCTTTTATGCTCTGCACAGTCCTCTTCAGAGTCACAACATCGGGAATGCTGCCGCTGTATATTTCAAAGAACAGGGGTATTCTCCGGTTGCGTTCCAGTACCATGCCCATGTTCACCTGTTCCAGATCGGGATGATCCTTTGCATGGCCGTATTCCAATATCTCCGCTGATCCGTATGATGGCAATGACGTGATATCATACAGCAGGGAATTCCCGGCACTGATCCTTGATGCGAGATCGGACGAGAACTGCCGGTAGAGATCAGATGAGCCTATCCTGTCAAGAAGTTCAGACATTCTGCGGGATTCAAGATTCACGTTCATTGATTTTGACAGTGATGTTCCCTCAAACCATGTCTCCAGCGAACTGGCGGGCAACGGTCGCACTACCTTTGATACTGCCATTGCGATTATCTGCATTGATTCATTCTCTGTGAGATGCTTCTTCAGCATCTCTTCAATGCCAAATGCATTGACTATATCCAATATGGGTATGAACGGTCCATGGATGAGGCTCCTTCTTGGAAGTATGCTCCTTACCTTCCTTGTCTCGCCGTTCTCTTTCTTCCCAACGTACCGATAGTGGTAGCTCGTGTTCTTTATCCGGGGGTTGTAGTATGGCACCCTCTCATAGACGTATATCTTTCCCTTGACAGGCTTTTCAATCCGTTGATTCTTAGATGTAATGGTGGGAAATACCACCATTACTAATTAACTTTTCTTTTGCTCATGAACCAATGATAAATCCACAAATTAGAGATTAATGGTGGTAAAAATTCGGGAAGTCAGGTTGTATACATATTATTATGTAGTCCTTTTGCTCCATATACAATTGCCCAATTAACCATTTCAACATCAGCACTGAATATAGTGAATTGAATGCCATTGCTAGTTGTTCCGTTTGCAAATGAATAGGGACCGTTCTTGTTTAATACCTGTCCTCCTATGCTTCCTGAGACTTTTGCATAAAATGAAATTTGCGGAGTGCATACTTCGGCTTTACAGGTGAAATGATCAGTCACGTTGAAGTATGCAACCTCACGTGAATTAACTAAGTAGAAGAATGAATCCCAAGGCGTTATGTTCGTAATTTCGAAACCTATTGAAGCAGAAGAAATAGCACATGAACCTCCTCCCCCTCCGCCACCTCCTGGATCGCTGATCATGCTTGGGGAAGCACTGTACACAATATTCTCACGATTCATATTATAGCTCATGCCAACCATAGCGAGAAAGAACATGGATAAAACGCCAGCGAATGATAACATCCCCAGAAATGCCCTTGAAAAATCTGAAAAATGGAGTTCCATTTCGAAGATACTTTCTTTCACTCGAACTTTTTTCATACATGTTATAATCAATATCAATATAAATATTTTTGCATAAGTATTTATAACAATCTCTATAAAAGACTACAATATTTATTCATGAAACACGTATTTTACGACACCGGCGACCTCCATTTTAATGTTTTTAAGGAAAAATACAACTCAATGGAGATAAATAATGAACCTTTCAAATAACATGAATATCTGAATACAGTGACAGGTTATATTTCTGACTCATGTATGCTTTTTCAGATTGCATTATGCAAGCATTACAAATAATCATTGATAGCATGAGATATCGATATTTCGGGAAATTTCAGTAAGAGCAGGCAAAAAATGAATAATTGTATTGAATATCTTCTTTAACTTTGCCAGCATTTGAATACAAAATAGCAATTTAAATTCCTTTGACCCGTTAAGTCTTAATAAAGCTCCAATTATTTTTATAAATTCAGGAAATACTCAACAATGACAAGAGCAGAAAAAGATGTACTGGGTGAAGTTGAACTGGACGATAATGTGTATTATGGTGTGAACACCATAAGGGCAAAGAATAACTTTCAGATTTCGGGGATTGTTGAGGATTCTGATCATATAAGGGCAATGACAGTAGTTAAGAGATCAGCAGCGATTGCAAACAACAGGCTCAAGGCCCTTTCCGATGAAAGAAAAGACCTTATTGTAAAGGCTTCCGATGAGATAATTGGAGGAAAATTCCACGATCAGTTCGTTATTGATGTGTATCAGGCTGGTGCCGGTACTTCCTTCAATATGAACACAAATGAGGTAATTGCAAATGTTGCCCTTGAACTTTCTGGAAGAAAGAAGGGAGATTACTCGTTCATACATCCAAATGATCATGTGAACATGAGCCAGTCCACAAATGATGCCTACCCCACAATGATGAGGATCAGTGCTGCGTATAAGGGCCAGAGATATATGGATGAACTGAAATTACTTATTAAATCAATGGAAAAGAAGGCAGAGGAATTTAAGAATGTTAAAAAACCTGGAAGGACACACCTTCAGGATGCGGCCCCAGTAACTTTGGGTATGGAATTCTCTGCTTATGCTTACACTCTGAAAAAGAATCTCAGGGATTTTGAAAATGCAATGGAATTTATCCTGGAACTTAACATAGGGGGAACGGCAACGGGAACCGGAATAAATACGCCTGACGGGTTCCAGAAGGAAGTTGTATCTGAGATTGCAGGATTCACTGGATTCAATTTCAGGCCAAGTGAGAACCTTCCAGGAATAATGGAATTCCAGTCAGACTTTGCGAGACTTCAGGCAGCAGTGACAAATAATGCCCTTGATATAAACAAAATCGCGAACGACACAAGGCTCATGTATTCAGGCCCTGGCACAGGCATACACGAAATCTTCATTCCTGCAGTACAGCAGGGTTCATCTATTATGCCCGGAAAGATAAACCCGTCCATTGCAGAGGCCATGAACATGATTTGCCACTCAGTGGTCGGTGCCCAGGGTGCACTTAATGTGTCAGTTCAGGCAGGCCAGTTCGAGCTCAACGTAATGATGCCAAACATAGATTATGAACTGTCACGTTCCCTCCAGATAATGACAAACGGAATGAAGATGTTCAGGACCCTGCTGATCGATGGGATCGGGGCAAATGAAGAAGCATGCAGGGAGCATCTTTCTAAGAGTTTTGGATCAGCTGCTCTCCTGAATCCCTATCTTGGTTATGATACTGTTGCAAAGATCGTGAGGGAAGCCCTGGAGACTCATAAATCCATCAAGGAACTTGTCATGAAGACAGGAAAGCTGTCTGAGGAGGAATACGTCAAGATAATGAGTGGTGGGATAAGGAAGCAATAAACTACCTGATTCAGGGCAGGCACTCCTGCTCCTTCCATGCATATCTTTCCTATTCAGCCAGGTATTGCGTAAATAAATTAACCACTGCTTACATTTCTATACATGAAAGCGTTTGTGTTTGAACATCCCGGTATCGAGAATCTTAAGAAGACATTGGAAGTTCCCGTATATGGCGAGGGATTAAGGGTAAGGATACTGAAGACTGCTCTCAACCCACTTGATTTTAATGTCATTGCAGGAAATGTTGTGTATGGCCTCAATCCCATGCCACATATTGCTGGATCGGAGGCAATAGGGGAACTCCTGGAGGACGGGAATGCACTGAAGAAAGGGCAGAAGGTGATCATATATAACAGGATATATGATTCCACCTGCCCTATGTGCATTCAGGGGAAGGAATATCTGTGTCTGAATGGAGGTATATGGGGCGTGATGACCAACGGTGCATTCACGGAAGAGGTGAGAATATGGGAGAAGAACCTTGTTCCGATTCCCGAATACATAACAGATATACAGGCAGTTTCACTCCCCATCGCGGCACTCACCCCTTTTCATGCACTTATGAGGGCAAACGCAAGGGCAGGAGAGAAACTTCTTGTATACGGAGCATCGGGAAATACGGGAATTCTTGGAATGCAGTTTGGCAGGATAATGGGGCTTGACGTTTACGCAGTATCAAACTCTCAAAAGACTGAAACCTATGGTCCAGTCAAGGTGTTCCCGAGGAACGGGATTCCAGATGATTTCACTGCGGACATAGTCATAAATCCTCTTGGGAGCGAGACATGGGGCGATTCCATAAAGCATACATCAATATCCGGAAGGATGGTTACCTATGGGGTACTAACTGGAAGGGAGGGCGTGACAAACATTCCAGACCTATACACAAGAGAAAAGACCATAATTGGATCAACAGGTGGTGCTCTTGCAGAGCTCCATAAAATACTGGAAATCATGAAATATCACCAGATAAAGATCGGCGTTGACAGAATTTTTCCATTTGATGAACTCCCTGAGGCACTTGCTTACTTCAGGGATGGGAGAAATGGGAGGGTGATAATCGATCACGAATTATAATCTTAAAAGCTCACCAATTCTTTCCTCAATCTTTCCTCCATATATGTAGGAGGCAGAAACTATTATGTCAGCGCCACTCCGCTTAACTTCAGCTCCCGTAAATGAATCGATGCCCCCATCCACCTCGATCTGGCATGACAGCCCATTTTCGTCAATGTACTTTCTCAGGAAAGCAATCTTTCCGGTTGATGAGGGAATGAACTTCTGCCCTGAAAAGCCTGGATAAACACTCATTACCAGGACCTTATCCACTTCAGGGAGAAAATCTACAATCTTCTCTGGCGGAGTGTCAGGGTTTATGACTATTCCAATACTCTTTTTCTCCTCCTTTATCCCTTTTCTAGCTTCCCGAAAATTGAATGGCGTTTCATAGTGAAAATAGAAGAGATCGCAGCCAGCCTTTGAAAATACCTTCCAGTATTTATCAGGATTCAGGATCATCATGTGTGCATCAAGCTCAAGATCTGTAGATCTTCTAACGGCACTTATGAAATCAGGGCCCATCGTAAGATTTGGAACGAAGTTTCCGTCCATTATGTCAAGATGAAAAGAAGAAGCGCCTGCGGAAACTGACCGGGATATCTCATCGTGAAGAAATTCCAGCCTGCTGGAGATTATAGAGGGTGAAACTTTCATGGGTGGATATCAGTCTCCGGATTAATAACTTTCAAGTTCCGACTTGCTGAAACATATTTCAATTCGCCTGAGGCTATATAAGTTACCTGTGCCATTGGATATCAGATAAATAACCCAAAACTATTTAGAAAAATTTAAATAATTTTGTTGCGATTGAAAGCCATGGTAGAAGGTAGAGATACAATTTCAGGCAGACCTTCTGAGGAGATAATGGAAAAACTCATACAGAAAGTGATAACAATAAAAAAGGAAGCAATTACGAAATATGACAGGATAAGGAGCAAGAGCAAGTTTGACCACACAATCAAGATACTTGATGAGCTTATAGCCCTGGAACAGAGGGATATAGAAATTCTTGAGAATGCTGAGGTTTCACCGAACATACATTATGCAAGGAAAACCGGTGTTGCCGAGGATTATGAGGTTCTTGATCACATGATATCGCCAGATGAGAAGATGGTTTCCGATGATCCAAGAACAATACTTGCCTGGAGCATCAACAAGTCCGACCAGATATACAAGATGGCACAGATACTGAGCGAGGAATATGAAGACCCCGATCTTAAGACCATGCTTCAGAACATTGCCCAGAGCGAGCTGAAAAGGAAGAACAGGATATCTGAACTGTATGATGATATTGTGAACCGTGATTACTGGTAATTTTTCCTGAATATGAAATGATAGCATCACATAAAGGTTTAAGCAATTTAAAATAATCACAAATGGGATGGACGAAGATATTACAAGTGGTATTCTTAAGAGGGAATTGCATATATTTTTTACTCTGTATTCACCGTTCAGAAAGTTCCTGAAGGACAGGAAGCAGGCAAGAAGGGAAGGGAGCGATTCGTGGAGTTACAGGAGAGAAAGGAATGGAAGGATTGCCGTTGAGAAATTCATAGCCCTGGGACCAACCTTCATCAAGCTTGGGCAGGTTCTTTCTGCAAGGCCCGATCTTCTACCGAAGGAATATGTAAGGTCCTTTGAACTTCTTCAGGACAGCGTACCTCCAGCACCATTCACCAGGGTAGCGCATATCCTGAAGGAGGATGTGGGAAACATTGACGAGGTTTTTGAGAATTTCAACAGGAAGGCTATTTCCGGAGCCTCCCTTGGACAGGTTTATGTAGCAACCTACAAGGGGGAAAGAGTTGCCGTTAAGGTAAACAGGCCTGATGCTGAATACATCCTAAAGAGGGATATCATCATTCTTGACAGGATACTAAGGTTTGCAAAGGGGAGGATAGAGAATTTCCTGTACCTGAGCATATCAAATGTCCTCAAGGACTTCAGGAGGAGGGTGTTTGATGAACTTGACTACAGGAAGGAGGCCTCAAATGCAAGAAGGATACAGAAGAATATAGAAGGCAGGGAGAGAATCAAGGTTCCAAGGATATATGATGAAATTTCAACCTCAAGAGTACTGGTCATGGAGTATGCCCCCGGGATAAAGATTACAGACAGGAAAAAACTTGTTGAAAAGAACATAGACGTTTCGAAACTTGCATATGATCTTGATACTGCTTTTATAAGGATGCTGTTAAGGGACGATATATTCCATGCAGATCCACATCCAGGCAATATCTCGGTTCTGGATGATGGGACAATTGTCCTTTACGACTTCGGAATGGTCGGTGATCTTGATTCCAATACAAGGTACTACCTCCTGTCACTCTATGATGCCATGACGAGGGGAGACATCGATCAGATGATTGATGCACTGATTGGAGTGAAGGCCCTTTCTCCTGCAGCAAACAGGGGTGTCATAAGGAGAAGTGTTGAGATCGCCATGTCGGGAATGACGGGAAAGAGGGCCGAGGACAGTGAAATAAGAGAGCTGCTTGAGGTTGCAAACGGTGTTGTTTTCGAATTTCCATTCAGACTCCCAACATCCCTTGTTCTCTATATGAGGATGAGCTCACTTCTTGAGGGAATCTGCCTCAATCTTGATCCTGATTTCAAGTTTGTAAAGGTTCTCAGGAAACTGTTTTACGACGAAGGCCTGTACCAGGAACTTTACACAAGACAGATAGAAATGTTTGCAGAAGAATCAGTGAGATCTATTGAGGCAGGCGTGGCAATACTTCCACTGTTGAGGAGGAAACTGGAATCTGAACAGGATGAGGCTCCAGTTAGAAAGATGAG
The DNA here is from genome assembly GCA_023381355.1 of Thermoplasmatota archaeon. Lineage (GTDB taxonomy): Archaea > Thermoplasmatota > Thermoplasmata > Thermoplasmatales > Thermoplasmataceae > Cuniculiplasma. Next base: position 15,413 of record JAMCUL010000024.1, read on the forward strand.
AGTTGAGACTACACTTGCCGGAGGCTTCATATTTCTTGGGGGAATTTACGAGATCAACCACAGTTACATTCCCGGAATACTTATAGCCATTGCAGGAATAATCATTCTTGGAAGTTCATTTCGCAGGTGAAATCTTTCAGGAATGCCCTCATAAATGATGAAATTATTAATTATGGATAATTCACTTACCATATATGGCTGGAACCTACTGGGTAAAGGCTAGAAATGCTGCAAAAATCTTCGAGGAAAGAGTGAGATTCGTTGATGAAAACACCACGTTCAAGGTCGAGAATTATAAGAAGGACAGGTGGATAGAACTCACGCGAAGGCCTGATGGCGTCTTTATCCTGAAGGAAGTTGGCTACACCAATGAGGTTTACGAACTTGATGAGAAGGATGTAAGGAAGATTTCAGGAAAAATTTTTGATAGGGAATTTCCAAGAAGCAACCAGCTCAGGTTTCATTTCGTAAAGAAATAGCCTTGATCCTGTAACATGGTATGTTTTACTGTCATTTACCCGTTGAATACTGTATGCAGGAAAACCTCTCATTATTATGAGCGAAGAAGGAAATCCTGCACATATTTCATGAATTTCGCGTATCCTTACTGGTTCTATTCACCACGTTGAAATCTGCGATATATGTCACTTCAGATCTGCACCATTTGCACCAGCCTACCATTCCGCACTCATGAAGGTTTTACAATGTTCATGTGTTCCATTCCACTGGAAAGAATTTTGCACCTGGAGATCTCATGTCTATGATTTGGGTTATAACATCCTTTCACAAATTTTTCGTTTGATCCTTGCTGAATGGACTTCTCAGAAACGCTTCCCCATGATTATACGCCTGATCATGCTCTCCCCGTATCCCATAATTCCTGCGGAAGCCCGTATGAGCCATGTTATTGATATATCACCCGGCGAGACGTAATCCCTTTTAAGTTCGTTCCAGATCTGCCTGTTCTTGCTCTTAAGCTGTTCCCTTCCATAACCATTCCAGAATCCCTGCCTCACAAAACTCCTCAGGTCTGCCCTTGCATTGTGGGTTACCACGCAATCCCTGGATTCTTTTGCCCTGTAACCTTCCCGCAGGATGCGTATATTCAGATCTATATCCTCGGCGGTCACAAAGTCAGGGTCAAATCCTCCAACATTCATGAATACGTCCCGTCTAATACCCATATTCATTGATGGAAGTGTTACCTCAAAACCCCTGTAAAATATCTTCACCCTGTCCAGTGATCCATATTTCATATTCCCTGTATTTCTGGTGAACCCGCACACAAGATCATTTTCCATGAGATTTTTGAGCATGCATTCAACCCATCCGGAATCAGGTCTCGCATCTCCATCTGTGAACAGCACAAAGGACGATTGAGACATCGATACACCTATGTTTCTTCCCTCACCCCTGCCACATTTTTTCCTGATCAGGGTAACATTCCTGTCCCGGAATTTTCCAATTATATCAGGTGTGCCATCCGTACTTCCCCCATCAACTATTATTATGCCACAGGGATGCGTCTGGGAAAGTAGTGAATTTATAAGATTCTCGATATTCCCTGCCTCGTTAAGAACTGTAACGACAACATCCACTTTTTCAGAGTTCAGACCCAGTCAGCTCTCCTCACTTCTCTCTCTTTCTTGGTTTCCTTCTTGTATTTCTTGTAATGCTCCCTGCACAGGTGTACTTTTGTGAGCTTTGAATCAAAGGTGAAAACCTTTGAGGCAAGATCCGCAGGAACAGTTTGATAACTCTCATTTTTGCAGTCCTTTACGTCACATATTTTTTCTGACATGCTTATACATAATATGAAGTTGTAAAAATAATTTCCTAAATGGGGAATGCCCGGAGTAAGCCCCCTTCTGTTCACCTGCCTGAGCAGGATGGCAGCATTCAACTTTCGCCCTCAAGGGACTCCGTCCTACCCGGCCCTCCGGATGGCATCACAGGGCCCGTTTGGACTTTCTCCAGCCAGGTCGGTTGTCCCATCGCCACCCTCCTGAACGTCATCCCTTCGGAATCATTCTTTGAGGAGGAGCGTATCATTTCTTTTACCGTAGCCTTCCCTCTCGGGAAATGGACCTAGAGTCCAATGGCACCCATCTCTGGAGGGGGGACTTTCCTCACTCTTTCGAGCGTAAGCTGCCCTCGAGCTTTCCCCATCCTTTCGTATCAGTTTCTTCCTAATTAAGATAGTTGTCAATGTATGAAGTCGTATTTTACAGTGAAAATGCGTACCATTTCATTGTACCATAATTTAGTTAATATATACTGCACTCTTTCTCTTATGAGTAAAACTATAATTGCTATAATAGCGGTTACGGTGCTGCTCATGAGTGGGAGTGCATTTGCATTTTCCAATGCAGGAACCTCGGCCTCCTCTTCACTTTCAGTGAAGACGGTGGATGGGTTCACCCTCTCATACAGCAGCACCTCAGGATTCGTGAATAACGTAAGTTATGCCACTGGGAGCGGTAATGTTACAGTAAGCAATTCCATATACGTGAATGGAACGGCATCACTGAGCAGCATGATGAAAGGTTATCAATTCAGTTTTGATAACGGCAATGTTTTTGTGTATGGCAACGAGATGCCTCGAGCTGTATCCATTGTAACATCTGGTTCAGCATCAAGCCCGGCAAACATGAAGGTCAACCTAAATGAGAAGGCCACAAAGGTCAGTGCAGGATTCCAGGTCAAGGCGTCTTCAGATTCAAACCTTGGAGGACTCAGCTTCAGCACATTCGTTGGCGTACACATGAATGAATATGTCATAGAGAATGCAAACTTCAGTGGGTTTTTTATGACTGACGGTATCGTCACAATTTCAAACTCCGGTCAGACCCTGTCGATAGAGCAGAACACATCAACCCAGATGATGTCGTACATGCCACTTGTATCAATATTTGTCACATCCGGAAACCTGAAAAACCTGATAAATGAGTACGAGAAGAACAGGGTTTCAGAAAAGTTCACATACAGTGCAAGTACAGGAAATGTAACAGGCAGGAACGTTGCATTCAACTTTAACACAACAACTGGGACACTCACTAATCTAAAGATAATGAGATCAGGTACCATGAACGAACTGATATCCTCAATGAATGTGTCAGGAAATGGAAAGATAGGCCAGGGGACAAATATTCCAAACTTCCAGCTTGGCGCAGTCCAGACATTCGGTTCATTGTTCCTGTATGCAAACTCCAGCTTCATCCTGAATGTCCATGACAACCCTGTTGCCCAGGGAACTCTTGTCATTGACAATGCTACCGCTACAATTGTAGCACCCAGCGGATCGAACCTCACATATTTTGCAACAGGAAATGTGAATCTGAAGGTTAACGCATCGATGGTTTCATCCAACACCGACATACAGGAAAAAGCAGTGTTCGGATTCGACCATAGTTTCTCCACCGGGACTGCAGCGGTCAGAATAGTGACTCCTTCAAACCAGACTGAATTCCTGATGATTGATGGAGGAACTCTTAAAGTTACTGGAAACACAATAAAGGTGAACAGCACAGGAGCAGCGATGATACATTTCGTTTCACCCCCTGGACTCAGTAACCTTGGGAAGTACAGGGCCTCAATAGAGGATGCCATATCTCACGGGAAGATTGCCGCCCAGATGATAATAAACGGTTCAACTGAATTCGGCAACTTCACGGTGGGATTCAACTCTTCTGTCCATTCAAATGTCAGCCAGATCAGCCACGGAAAGGTAACGCTTACATTCTCCGCAACTGCAGGCCATCACACCGGAACTGATGTTGCAATATTCCTGTCAAAGCAGTTCCTCAACGGCTCAACACAGGTATATCTGAAATTTGACGGCAGTATCGTGACAGTCACCTCAATGAGTGACATACTGAATGTCACCAGCACAACAAATGCCTCCTTCGCTGTCTATACCGAGAACTCCGGAGATCTCCTGATACTGCACATACCTCACTTCTCAAACCACACCGTTGAGATAAGCACCACACCGTTTACCTCGAGCCCTGTAACCGGCAATCTGAATGAATATGTTACAATAGGAGCCCTTATTGTCGCCGTTGTTGTGATAGTGGGAGTTGCATACTTCATAAGGAAGAAGTAGGCAAAATCCATTTTTTTAAATCTTTTATCCTTAAAACTCTAAATTTTTTGAAACAATCAAGAATCCCTGTCATTATACTTATACTGGTGATCAATTTTCTGTTGGCTCCTCATGCTTTCAGGTAATTTTTTCTGGCGATGGATATTCGATTGATATTAGTTTCGTGAGAATTCAATTAATGGCAGGTTATTTCGAGCACAGGCCCCATCACGGTTGTTCCCCTGGTTACTTCTAAAACCTTGCCTGTCTCCCGTATGATCTTGACGTTATTATTTCAGCTGCCTTCTCCGGGAGATAAACGATATCGTTTTTGTGAAGGTAGAAGTCTCCCATGGAAGTTGCCACAGGAAGATATTCCACGGTTATTGTGACAGGAACCATTGGTTCCACCATGTCTTGCACAGCCTTTTCCTTCTCAGAGTCCCCTTCACTGCCCTTTTCCTCACTGGTTACAGTTTTCTTATTTTCCTGCTGAACCACAGTTTCAAGAGCCTCCTCAAGATCCTCTTCCTTCGCAGGTTTGATGATTTTTCCAAAGTAATCCTGCATCTGATTGTGCATGTTCATGATAAACAGCTTCTCCTCCGGAGTAAGCTTCTCGAGAACGGTAGAGCCTATTTCGAAAAGTGAATCCCTGAGAATCTTTTCATATCTTTTCAGCAGAAAATTCCTGAGATTCTTCTCCATCATGTCCTTCTTATCCATGATTTTTCGGTACAGATCTATCTTCTCCGGGGAGATGTTTGCCCCTGCCATCTGATCAAGGGATTCCATCGCTTCCTTTACCTGCTCATAAAAATTTCCCTTTATCTTCTGTATCTGGACACTGGCAGACTCCTGACGGTAATAATCCCTGATTTCCCTTGAAATCCTGTCAATTTCCGCAACCGTCAGAGTCATAAGGGTTACATACAATTTTGGCATAAAAAGAATGGTTTATTTTTAATAATCAATGTGAGATAATGTTACTGAATGCCTTCTAACTGAAATTTTCCTCACCAAAGAGCAGGTCGGGTATCTTTGTGAAAGCCCAGTCCAGTATATCCTGGCCCTTTTCTCCAAATTCCTGTTTGATCCAGATGGCCCGTTTTGGCACTGAATCAGGCGGGAGGAACATGTCAGGTTTTTCCGGGTTATCTATAAAGTCAGTCTCCATAAGAAAATAGTTTCCAGAACCTATAGCACTCCTGAGATCAGTCCTTGTAGCGGGTATGGACATTCTGACAGAGGATTCCCTTAAGAGATTCTCAGGTCTTGCATGATGCTTTACGACCATCCCGTCCTTCATTCCAGAATCCCTGATTCTTTTCTCCAGATCTCTGAGAGCTGAATCATCAAGGTCTTCAGTATGCAGGATTGCGGGTACCCCAGAATCCTTGCACAATGAAAAAGCATAGTCCAGTATTTCGTTTGATTTTTCCAGGACTTCAGGTTTTACAGTAAAATGTGGCCTCCCAATCTCTCCCACTGCATTTGCCTTTCCCATATCGCATAACCTTGCTGCCCTTACCATCCCCTCCCTTACAATCTTTTCAGATGTGGTGATGTCTTTTGAAAGATTCATGATATCGAGGGGATATGGGCCAATCGTAACAACAACATCCAGATCTAGGTCTCTGCGTATCTTTTCAGCCATTGAAATCGTTCTCTGGTACAGTGTCTCATAATATGATGAAACAGGAATGGAATAATCCGGGAGGTTTGTGAGATTTATTGCTGTTCCCCCGGCCTTTTTGAATCTCCGCGCACTTTCAAGGAAATTACCACCATAATTGAGGTGAAAATGATTGTCAAAAATCCTATCCATCATATTAAAAATCCTCCAGTCTCTTCTGGAATATGGATTCCCTTATTATCCTTGACATTGAAAAACCATCTGGAATGACCGGCCGGCATTCCCTCAAAAGTTCTTCTACTGTTCTGAATTTTACCGGTCTTGTCTTCATTGCCTCCTCAACCGTCCTTCGTATTACCCATACACCAAGTGGTGAGTAGTACTCGCTTCCCACTGATCTCATCACGAGTATTCTGCACTGCTTTCCGATTCCATAAAGGTATCTTGATACGGAAAGCCTCGCTGCATAGTAGGCTCCTGCTATGGAAGATGCATAGGATGTCCTGTTCCTGGAACCTTCATATTCCTGTGATATGTTGCCATCACCCCAGAGTGAGCCTTTGTTCCATTTTTCGAGCATCTCAAACGAGAAACTCCCCGGGATGAGCACAATGTTGAAATTATTTCCAAGGAAGGAGGAACTGTACAGTTCTATGCTGTCAATCCATTCATTATGTATCAGTGAATCCTTCATCCTCTTGAAAAGAATGTCGTCAATCGCGGTAATAGACCACTTTGTGGGTACCATTCTCCGTTCATTCCTGACACCTATTACTCCAGCCGCAAGAACATTCTGCAAATAGGAAACTTCCATGTTTGAACTGTACAGATCCCATACTGCATCCCCCGCCCTTGCATATGGATCATTGTAGTAGTAGTCAACTTTTCCCGGTATTTTTGGATTGCTCTGTATCTTAAGGTTTTCCATAAGTGCAAGGGGCCCAACGGGAGTTTCAAAGAATGTCTCCTTTTTTCTCTGAATTTCTGCCATCTTCCCGTCAAAGGAAATTTCCACAGGTTTCACTGTTGACGAACTCTCCATCATGTTTTCCCTGATCCTTTCATCTATCCTCTTTACATTCACCCTTTCTCCAGTTCTGTATACGTTGGAATGAATTGAAATGATTTTTTCCATGGTCAAATTGAATTTATCGCGTGAATAATCCCAGAAATCCCCCTGGAACAGTGCGGTTGGTCCTGCATATACAGACGGATAGCCGTATTCTCCAACAAATATTCCCGGTGGAGTCTCTGTTTCCACATGTCCTCTTATGATTCTCCTGGCAGGCATCATTGGCCTTATCTCATCCAGAATTGGGCATCTTCCAAGCCCGCACATGTTTTTTGTGCCCTTACACGAACTGCAGTATGAAAACAACATGCTTGGATCAACTCTGTACTAATAATCCTATTGATCAATAGAACAGTGTTTTATCCACTGACATCTTTTCATCCCTGAATTGCGGGAAATCCAGATTTATCAACATGGCAGGATCTCTGGCCTCAATGCTTGAATCATTGTCTGGATTTGCACGCTATATTTGACTAAAAATTAGAAAAGGTTTATTATGCTGAGAGATTAAGGGATAACGGTGATTAAATGCAACAGGGACAAATGGCTTATGATAGAGCAATAACAGTTTTTTCACCAGACGGAAGACTGTTTCAGGTTGAATATGCAAGAGAGGCTGTTAAGAGGGGTTCAACAGCGCTCGGATTGAAGTATAAGGATGGAGTTCTTCTGATGTCAGAGAAAAGGCCAAGAAGCAAGCTCATGGAACAGAATGCAATGGAAAAAATTCAGCTCATTGATGATTATGTTGGCTGCGTCACATCAGGGCTTGGAGCAGATGCAAGAGTCCTTATTGACTTTGCCAGGATTGTAACCCAGCAGGAGAAAGTAACCTATGGATCCTTGGTAAATGTGGAAAACCTTGTTAAGAAGGTTGCAGACCAGATGCAGCAGTATACCCAGTATGGCGGAGTAAGACCATATGGTGTCTCAATAATATTTGCAGGAGTTGATCAGGTGGGCCCGAGACTCTTTGATTCTGATCCATCTGGAGTGATAAATGAATACAAGGCCACGGCCATTGGATCAGGGAGAGACCAGGTTCTTACATTCTTTGAGAAGGAATACAGGGAAGATCTGGACGAGAAAGGGGCAATAAAGCTCGGATTTAATGCACTGAAATCCTCGCTGGAAGAAGGCGCTGAAATGAGGACGCCTGAGGTTGCCTCAATTCACGCAGATGGCATATACAGGATACTTGCAAAGGAAGAAATTGACAAGATAATCTCCTGAACAACAAAAACTTTTAAACCAACTCACATTTTATGAAATATGAACGAACAGGATCTGATAAGAAATGTTCTCGTTGACGAGAAAAATATAGCTATTGTAGGACTGAGTGATAAAGAAGATCGTGACAGTTTCAGGGTCGCAAGATATCTTCTTGATCATGGTTATAAAGTGATCCCGGTAAACCCATCCCTGGAAAATTGGAACGGCATAAAGGCGTATAAGAGTGTTCATGAAGCTGCAGAGGAAAACCGGATTGACGTTGTTGATATCTTCAGGAAATCTGAGGCTGTTCCAGAAATAGTGAAAGACTCCATAAGTGCAAAACCAAAAACCGTCTGGATGCAGATTGGTGTAAAAAGCGATGAGGGAAGGAGGATGGCAGAGGAAAACGGCATAAAGGTAATTATGGACAGATGCATGATGGAAGAGCATAGAAAACTCTGAAGTCGGGGTAGCCTAGCCTGGTAAGGCGGCAGATTCGAGATCTGCTGCTCTCGTAGCTCGGGAGTTCGAATCTCCCCCCCGGCGTAATCCAGAACACTGAAAAATTATTGAACATTTCCAGAAAAATACGGTTATTTTTTTAAAGATTCAGAAACCCATGATCAACGCGATGCATTCCATTGATAGGTGCAATAACTCATGCGGTAAGACCGGAAGGGTTCATCTTGCTATCAGGACAGAGACTGGAGAATTTGCAGATACCCTTTCAGAGACGGACCCGAGGATGATGCCTTTCTTGAAACCATGTTTCTTGTTTCCCATTATGACAAGATCCGGTTTCTCATTGTCTATGGCATGAAGTATCTCTTCAACGGGATTGCCCATTACAACGTCTCCATTGCATTTCTCTATATTGTGTTCCCTCTTTATATTTTCCACAACCTCATGAAGTCTTTTCCGGCTCTTCTCAAGCTCTTCCTCGTTATCCTCGAGATAGGAATCTGTCGCCCCGGTAAAATCTCCAACAGGTGTTGGAATTGGCCTGTATACATTTAAAATGAAGAGTTCACAGCCCTTTATTGCCCCGGTCAGGAAAAATGCCATGTCCAGAGCCTTCCTGGATTCCTCTGAAAAATCATATGAACAGAGAATTTTTTTAATCTTTACTTCTTCCATATTCCTCACTTTTTTATCATAACATTTACAGCAATAAATAGATTACCTTACATATAAAGCCAATCATGGCTGAACAGTGAACATTCTAAAATGATAAATACAAAATAAGAATTAAGCGGATAAGCTGGGGTAGCCTAGCCTGGTAAGGCGCAGGTCTGGAAAGCCTGTGCTCTCGTAGCTCGGGAGTTCGAATCTCCCTCCCAGCGCTTTTATATAAGTTTGAAGATTTTTTAACCTGTTATCTATATATTTTATATCTGTAAAAGTTATATCGCCATATCTGGATATGATGATATGAGTGAATGCAGAATAATTGAAAAGGGCAGGGTTGAAGCCCTCAGATCTGTTTTTGCCAGTGAAGGTAATAGTGGTCTTGCTTCCAGGTACAAGGCAATAGGTGATCCCACGAGACTCGGAGTATATCTTGTACTTCTCCAGGAGGAATTATGTGTGTGCCAGGTAGAGGAGGTTACCGGGTTGCCTCAATCTACGGTTTCAGGCATCCTGAAGATCCTGCTTAATGCGGGCCTGATAATGGGAAGACGGGATGGTAGATGGATATATTACAGGGCCAGGGAAAGCGTTGTTGAGATGAAGGTTGGAGAGATGAGAGAATGAAGGAAAAAGTACTGTTCGTATGCGTTGAAAATGCTGGGAGAAGCAAGATGGCTGAGGCGTTTGGAAGGAAATATGGTCTTGACTGCATCAGCGCAGGTACCCTCCCTGCAGATCATGTAAATCCCGTCGTTGAAGAGGTAATGAAGGAAGCCGGCGTCCCAGTCATTGAAGAAGCCCCTAAAATAATGACTCAGGAAATGGTGGAAAATGCAGATCTAGTAGTGATCATGGGTTGCTCAGTAGAAGAGTCATGTCCTGCCCCGATCGCAAGATCAATGAAAAAGAAGATGGTGGACTGGGGGCTGGATGATCCAAAGGGTAAGTCAAAGGAAGAAGTAATAAGAATAAGAGACAGGATAGAATCACTTGTACGGGACCTTGCACATTCAAACAATTGAGTTTGCCGCTTCTGTTTCAATCTTCATATTCTCCCTTGTCCTGGTGATAAAGAAGCCAAGGGGCATTGGTATTGGTTATTCAGCCTTAATTGGAGCCCTGGTGACTTTTCTTACTGGACTCACCTCCCTCCAGGATTTCATAACCGTAATTTCCATAGTCTGGAATGCAACCCTGACCTTCATTTCAATTGTCATTATTTCCCTTGTTTTTGATGAGGCTGGTGTTTTTCAGTATCTTTCAGTGAGACTGCTGAAACTTTCAGGGGGAAGCGGCTTAAAGCTGTTCGTATATATCATACTTGGAGGTACCTTCATCTCGGCAGTCTTTGCAAACGATGGAACAGCCCTTGTGATGACACCCATAATTATCTCGCTCCTTTACAGGGCAGGCCTCAAGGGAAAAACCCTGCTTGCCTACATCATGGCAGTTGGATTCATTGCAGATTCAGCAAGTATCCCACTTCTTGTCAGCAACCTTGTTAACATTATCGCTGCAACCTATTTTGGAATAAGCTTTTTCCCCTATATGTATACAATGTTCATTCCGGACATTGTAAGCATATGTGCAAGCCTGTTCTTCCTGTACCTCTTCTTCAGGAAGGATATACCCCGGAGGGTAAATAACGAGATTGAGTTTGATCAGAGCGAGATCAAGGATCCTTTCATATTCAGGATCTTTTTTCCGGTTATCATCATACTGATCATCTGTTATTCTGTTGGTGGATATTTTTCAATTCCGGTGGCTGTCGTATCAATGCCGGCAGCAGCCATACTGATTCTGGTAGCCAGGCATGGCAGGAAGATAAGTTATGTTAATCCTTTGAAAGAAGCCCCGTGGCAGATCATATTTTTTTCCATAGGGATGTACATAGTTGTCTTTGCAATGGCCAACGAGGGACTTACCTCGATTATTTCAAGCATAATAATATATTTCTCCGGTTTTCCCGGCGGTCTGAATTACATATTCACCGGGTACCTCTTTGCATTTACTGCATCCGTCATGAATAATCTCCCATCTGTGCTTCTGGGTGACCTGGCACTCCAGCACGCCCACATGACCGGAAACATCCTCCTGACCAATGCTATTGGAAACGACATAGGCCCAAAATTTACACCAATTGGTTCACTTGCTACCCTCGTATGGCTCTACATGATAGAAAGGAAGGGCGATTTCAAGATAAGCACATATGATTACATGAAAACCGGTATCCTTGTTGGACTCCCTGTCCTTACAGTTACGCTCCTCTCCCTGTATTTAATCACTCCGTTCGTATGATTCCTGCATCTTTCTGTAAATCCTGATGCCAGATGAATTATTTTTTTACATAGGAAGATCCAATGATCAATCGCGAAACCAGTTGCTGGAAAATTCAGTGAAGAAAAGAATAATCTTTAATATTTCCGGAGAAATAACAACCCGAACTTAATGCAATATGTCCCAAAGGATATGATTCTCTACATTCTTGCGGCACTCATGGGGATTTTCACGTCATGGATAGTATTCTATGCAAGAAATGCGGATAATCAGATCAGGAAGATTCTTGCATATGTATTCCTGTCGATGATGAATGGGATGCTGATTGGGCCTGCAATTTATCTCTCCGGATATCTACCTTTCAGCATTCTCAATATTGTTCTTCTTTCATCTGCCGCAATGGGTATTGAACTGATTTATCCCATGATACAGTTCGTGAGAACCCTTGAAGGCGACGGCGTGAAAGGTGTCAATGTGAGAATTTATGTGCTGTTCACAATATTTGATGAATTCCTGATGAGCCTGGATTTCATATCCATCAGCACTGGCAGGAGCTTCCTTTCTTACTATCATTCAAATTTACTTAACCTGATATTTTATCCATTGACATCATACTGGTTCATTTTTCCAATGTCACTTGAAATGCTCCTAACTGCCGTAATGAGTCTCAGGAAGGAGACTGCTGTTGGTCTTATCTTCATAATTTTTCAATCTACAGTAATGTTCCTGACACCTTCCGCCATAAATGATGCATTGTGGAGAGGAATTGCGGTATATGTTGGGGGTTCTGCCATGACTGCCCTGTCCATCTTTCTCTTTGAATACCTGTACAGGAAGGAATATGCAGAGAAGAACTTCGCCAGGTATCTGAACAGGATCATCTTCACCTATTTCCTGATGATGCTTGGGGTTATGATCTACCAGTACAGTGGAAACCTCGATCTTCTTGGCGGATCAATTGTACTTGAAATGTCCATTTATCTATCAGCGATACTCAGAAAGGACTATTTTGAAGGGCACGGGAAAATCTACTGGCTTGCAGACAGGAAATGGTCCACGCTGTTTCTTTTCAACATATTTCTTGCAGAGTTCGCGATGGGTGCAACTTTTGATTTCCAGTACTACGGTGCCTCTACATTCATCTCATCCCTCGGGCTTGCACCTTTTTCCATAAGCATCTGGATAATATCGCAATTCCTTTTCGATGCAGTTGTTTTCATCGGTGGAATCACGGGTTCTCCGTGGTTCTTAATAATGATGGGTGCAGAGATGGGCTCACTTGTTGTCTTCAAAATTTTAAGGACAAAGAGTCTTGAAAATCGTGTGAGGATGGGACTCATGATCACGGCTTACGGTGTTTATTCCATACTTCTGCCTTCATTTGTTCTTGCGAACCCACAGAACTATCCCTTTGTTGGGTGGAGCATGGGAATAGGTACGGGCGGAGGACTTGCTGCAGCACTGATACTCCCCATGCTGCTCACCTACCTTATCAGCGGAGTCCTCTCCCTCCTTTTCGGTGCAAGGCAGCTATGTTCCGTATTCTGTACGGCCCCTCTCATGTATCAGGGAACGTTCTACGATTCAATGAAGAAGTTCAACAGGCAGGGTTCACTGGCAAAGAAGGTTACCATACCCCCCGAGAATAAAAATATGATATACCGGGTTGTTTCTTTAACCGTATACGCCTCCCTTGGTACCGCTTCCATAATATCGCTTCTGGATAATTTTGGATATCTCAACCTTACAATGTATGGAACAGATCCACTCGTTTTCATTTACATATTTCTATTTGATATAATGTGGTATGCGGTATTCATAACAATGCCATACTTTGGCTCCTACGGTTGCATAAATACAGGATACTGCCATTGGGGTAACTTCAACAGATGGGTTGGTAGATTTGGATTCTTCAGGCTTAAGGTAAAAGATTCAAACCAGTGCGTTACCTGTGAGACAAAGGCATGTGCAACCGCATGCCCGGTTGGCCTTTCAGCACATCCTGGAAATTTCATCAGCACGGGTGAATTCAAGGACTCCAGGTGTGTTGGAATAGGAGACTGCGTTGAGGCCTGTCCTTATGATAATATCTTCTTTTATGATGTGAGGCATTTCATCAGGGGCAAATTTGGAAACCACAAGAAATACGAAGTTAGGATGATTGAGAAGGGAAGCAGAAAGTAGGACTGCTACATAGAATCTGCGTGAATTCGATCGTGATAATGCAGAGTAATAAGATAATAAGTGTCAGATCGGTACCGGTATGTCTTCCCCCTTGTTCTTCTTCCTTTGATACTCCGGGAAGTCAAAAACTCTGAATGCTATTGAGAAATAGTATATCATCGATGCAACCATGGATATTGAAAACAGGATCCATTTCAATCCAAAGCTTCCACTGACTACCACTGGTTCTATTAAGCCCAAAATTGACAGAGAAACTACAAGGATGAAATAATTGATCTCCTTCCTCCACAGCCCTTCGAGTCTTTCCCTGTTCGTGTATGCATAGGAAAATACATACCATATTACAAAAATCATAACTATTGAGAATAGCACAGAACCATATATGACATAAGCTGAATTTCCAACGATTGCAGGGTCTGCAAGCTGCATCAGGATTAATGAGATCAGTATCCTCCTTGAAATCCCCTGGTGAAGATGGAGGAACAGCACAGAAATCATTTCAATAAGCATGGGGATCAGGAAAAGGTAGTTAGTAACCGATGCCCCAAGAAGATTCAAAGAATTGTTTAATATACCAAGATCTCCGAATCCGTAAGCAAGAGTATACAGAAGGAAGGCCATAGATACCTCGTTCCATCCAACAAGGGCGGCAAACCACTTTGAATGGGACGGATTCATCGACTTGAGATTCCCGTTGAAACCTTCCAGCAGGAGATATGATAAAATGACTGACATCTCAAACATGGAAATATTGAAAGCTGCTACGTTGTTGATGAAGCCGTTTGGAAAGATGATGTAATAATTTATTGAATTCAGCATCCCTGACATCATTGAGAGTAAGAACATAATGAGAGAAATAGAGAGATTATTCATTCTTTCGTAATTTCGTGACACGTATACAACCACATACACTATGAAAGGTGTCATCAGAATTTCTGTTAAAATGATGAAAATTAAATTTTGCACAATAGGTTATTAAAAATTAGTATAAAAAATTAAAAAAAATTTAGTGAGTGATTAACTCGCTGGTGCAAAGTCGTTGTACAGATAGTACCCTCCAAACCACACAGTGTTCATCTGGTAGGCCTCTGCCTGGTGGAAGTTCACTGCTGTTGAGAGCACTAGGAACTCATTTGTCTGTTCTGTGTATACATAGAACGTCATGTTTATGAGATCCCTGTTCTCCATCCAGAAGTACTTCAGGGCAGATGCAGTGCTTACCTGATTGGAACCGTTTGCATAGTCTCCGAGCATCTGCTTCATTATCATGGCTTCAGTGACATTATGGTACGGGTTTGACGTGTTGTAGCCGAACCACCATGGTGTGAAGTCATTCGGTCCTGGATACGTTGTTGTGTTCAACGGGTTTGCCATTGGGTTCAGGTAATCCGTTGGGAACGGATAGTCAGGAAGCCATGCGAGTAGATATACTGGCATTGGGTTTGACCCCTGTACCTGGTTGTTAATCAGTGTTGGGAATGGTGTGGGTATCACAGGGAATGAAGCACCGGTAATTATCTTGGAGAGGTTCTGTCCCCATGCAGTTGCGCCATTAAGATCTACTGGATCAGCTGAGAATATGTATAGCGGAATGTTTAAGGTTGATCCGTTATATATGTAGTCACCAGCGCTATTCTTGGTAATCTGCATTTTGTCGTTTATTATGTTTGTATTGTTGTTCCAGTTGTGCAAGAACGTATGCCAGTTAGCCATAGCTGCTGCCATGTTGTATGATATTCCATCCTGTGAAATCCATGATTGGTTAGCAGAGTTATTCAGCTGTGAGAATGGTACACCGCCTATCATACCATCTGGAATCATACCTGCGTAATTCACTGCGAACTGAGTGTTAAAGAGGGCATTACCTACATCCTGATTCAGGAAGAAGTCATGTGGATATGCAAATGCAAACGCTCTCCTTGCATGGAGTGACGTGAACATATCAAATGGCATGTTGATGCCAGGAGTGGTAGAAGATGCCATCTTGAGATTCACGTTCGCGTTGAAGTTATACCAGAATATGCTAATTGAAGAACCACTTGCAACATTAACTTTTCCGGCAGACTGCAGACCCTGAATCTCATTCCATGATGAGGTTGGGATACCTGCTGCCTGGGAAGTTCCGCTCGCAAGATCCAGATAGGTTGTTGATGCTTCTGCAATATACTCTATCACAACATACTTATATGATGGATACAGAACCCACTGATTTGGAGACGTGAAGTTGGGATTTGCCTCCAGTACAACCTTGGCTGCCTGTGACTCTGAATATAAGGTATACGGTCCACTTGCATCAACGTGGAATTCTACATATGTGTTGAAACCGGATGGGTATCCCTCGCTTGTGTAATTGACAAATCCAGATGGTGTGAAGGTGATTCCAGCGCCATGTTGAATGAGCCATTCCGCGCTTGTTATATATGTTCCGGAAGTGTAGAATATCTGGTAAACAAGAGCTTCTGCCATAGGCTTCTGGAAGTGCATTGTTACGGTGTCCGTGTTGTTGTTATATGTCAGGTTCTGGGTTATGTTGTAGTATGTGTTAGATGCATAGAAGTTGCCTGGCAGTAGATACTGTGAAATGATCCATCCTGGGTTATTTGAATTTGACGTGAACAGCATGTCCCTGACAAGTGAATAATAGACATCATATGCCGTAACAGGTGTCCCATTCTGGAATGTGGCATTTGACCTGATTGTCCACGTGTAATTCTCACCTGGGGTTACATTAACAGCATAGTTAAAGTTACCACTTGCACCCTCAGCTGTCGTTGCTTTCACAGTATAGTTGTGATAATGCATGTTAATTCCGTGGCCTGGAGTTGGCAGGAAGGCTGCTAGATATGGTGAATATCCATTTACATCAGAACCATTATAAATAGTTAGCTGCTGGTATGTGTTCGCAAGAATCTCATCACTTACGGTATCATAAGCGATCTGTGGATCCAGTGTCCTAAATCCCCCAGTTTCAAGCTCTGCGTTTGTGAATGTACCTTGAGCCTTTGAGGTTGTGGTTATTTTTAGGGCTGAAATACTGCTAGCAGATCCAGTGAGGTAATCGTAGAAGGTACTGACAGACAGTGTGCTTGAGACTGCTCCAGTTGTTCCATTTACAAGTCCTGTGTAAGTCTGGACTTCAACTGTCACATATGTTGAGGTGGATGGAGTCTTCAACGTCATAGTTGCATTAGTTGTATTCAAAACATAAGCACCCTGGTAGAATCCGTAATTAAATGTTCTTGCAGACTGTGCGTTTCCGTTAAAGTAAGGGGTTACAACCTGCTTATAAACCTGGTAGGACGTGTTTATTGGTTCTGTGAAATAACCAACAGTCAGATTTATGTTTGCGCCAGGTGTGAAGATATTGTTTGAAGTGTAGGTAGATTGAAGGTTAGTGGACGCTGAGGCGTTGACTGCCAACACTCCTGCAGATTCGTGATGAGTAAGGTTAGGCGTGGTTGTCACTACCTGATACTCATACATAGGCCCATTCGTGTGGTTGCTGTAGTACGGCTGTGTTGTGAATATGTAGTTTCCACCACTTACATAAGTATGATCAAAGGTCACGGTTCCTGTTCCCAGATTCGAATTGATTCCATTCACATTCTGTGAAGTCGTAATATTTCCGC
Source organism: Thermoplasmatota archaeon (assembly GCA_023381355.1). Taxonomy (GTDB): domain Archaea; phylum Thermoplasmatota; class Thermoplasmata; order Thermoplasmatales; family Thermoplasmataceae; genus Cuniculiplasma. Next base: position 32,641 of record JAMCUL010000024.1, read on the forward strand.
TTACAAGATCACCGAAGTTATATGTGACCGAACTCAAAGCTGCACCATAGCTTATACCCACTGATATCGTATCCTTGGATGAGGATGCTGTTGCACTGAATGCGGGTATAGTGTTCTTTGGCAATAATTCATATGCCGCTAGACCTATGGAAGCAACTACAATTACAGCTACTATCACTGCTATCCACTTGGTCTTACTACTGCCACTTGGCGGTGTAAAAGATGGTGGTGCAGTACCTGTTGTATTATTTTCTGTCATTTTTTTCCTCCAATTTTTCTTCATATCTGAAAAGTACTATTTAAATTTTAGCATATTGTATCCTGCATTATATCGCCAAATCCGACATTAATATCTATTCTTTGATACTGCTTAAAAATATTTGAATTGCTGATTTGGATTTGGGCCGATAAATGAAACTCACATTTTTAGGTTGAACTTTCTTTGATTTTCCAGTTAGGAATTGCCCCTGCGTCATTACAACATTCCTTGTTTAACCTCCAACTTCTGCATTTTTACATAATATATTTTGGCAGATCCTGTGGTTCTCTGAATCCAATGCAAAGATCTATGTGCATGGATATTTTGTATAATTATAATGTGGCTGACTATCCTGACTGGGTTTTGAAGTACAAGAAAAAAGGAAAGCTTGTGCAGGAGAGGAAGGATGATCTGTATTAATTGTACAGTGTGTACAGTCACTGGAATAAGGAAAAGAAGATGGCTTAGCCAATAAAAGATGAGCCCCCTGGGAAGATCACGCCTGATGGATTTATAGAGCCGAAGACAAAGATGATCATGCGCTGGCTTGATCAGGTTGCAGTGAAGGAGTATGGAGCATCATTCCTTCTGGATCGCCTGTCCACCGATCTCATTCAGGGTCTGAAGAATAGCTTCCCGGAATGGAAGGAGATATTTGTCTTCGCATGCTGTAAAGATACCATGTACCCTTTCGTATGAATCCATCATATCACATCCTCGCATTTCTTCAGATCACGTGTTTTTACTTCATGGGAATATATCGCCTGATTCTCTTCCATTACTGCTTTGAGTAGGCCTTCAAAATATTCCTTATTCCTTGATATCCTTCCAGTTCCCGCAATGATCTCTTGAGTTGCAGCAACAGTGTAATCAATCGCTATCTTGAGAGTAGATAATTGACAAAGTCATATCCACCAAAAATATAACAATTCAATTAATCTGGTCAAAGAGGTACTGTAGGTGACATATTCACGATAAGAAAATGTGGGGAAAATTAGTGGACACATCTGTGCAATTTTCTTATCTCCCTGTAAGAAATTATGATGATTACCAAAATTTCAAATCTTACTTTGTTAAAATTTTATTGATTCAGTAAGTTTCACCATATATTTTCCTTCTTAACTTTGTTATATAAAATCTGATCTCATAATAAAATAGCAGGATTTCTACTGTTACTATTGCGAAAATAAAATAAATCTCGTAAAGTCCGCCAAAAATATTATACGGATATGCATAGTTGGACATGTTCCTTAGAAACGAGGAGGAATAATACGATTGGAGAAGAACAATAACTAAATTGAAGAAGATAATTGAAAAAAAATATCCATACCTGATGAAATCGGAAAAAATATAAATGGTTATCTCCTTCTTGGATAACTCCTTTGATGAAAGGGCCCATTTTGGATTTTCCCTTTTCCTGTCTCTAGAAGTTAATTTTGGTTTTTGCCTGCTTCCCTGCATCTTCGTTTACCTTTCTATTTTCATCGTAGTAATTATAGTCGTATAGGAGGCAGGATACAAAATGTCCCTTTCTTGCTTCTTTTAAGGTGGGAGTGTCGTAATCTAGAAGTGTTATTAATACCGTTCCTTCCTCAGAAAATTCAACAGATTCTACTGCTGAATACTTCACGCCTCCCTTCTTCGATGATTCCTTCAATATCATCTGTCGTATTTGCTCCCTTACTGATTCCTTGTCGTATTCCTGACCTTCCTTAAATACGAGTTCAATTACGTTTTCCTCTTCATCGGATACGATTTCAATAATCTCAGGCAGGGATGACGCCTCCTGATTTCTGTATGGATCCAGCATCTCCTTTATTGGGTTTATAAGGTCTCTTGGGGACCATCCACAGTTCTTCATAGCAACCGGGCATCTTGGATGGAAGTAACAACCCTTTGGTGGATCTGCAGGACTTGGAATCTCACCTTCAAGAATGATCCTTTCTCTTTTTATTGAAGGATCTGGGATTGGGATTGCTGAGAGGAGAGCTTTTGTGTAAGGGTGTAACATATCGGTAAATAGTTCTTCAGTTTCTGCGAGTTCGACAAGCTTTCCAAGATACATGACCGCCACTCTATCGGCCATCATTCTTATCACACTTAAGTGATGACTTATGAATACATAGGAAATACCTCTTGAATTTTGAAGCTCCTTCAGGATATTCAATATTTGCGCCTGGACTGAGACATCAAGAGCGGATGTTGGTTCATCCAGTACAAGAAGTTTTGGTTCGATTGAAATTGCACGGGCAATTCCAATTCTCTGTCTCTGTCCACCACTGAATTCGTGCGGGAACCTGTATAAATGATCTTCACTCAGTCCAATTTCAGATATAAGGCTTATCTCCTTGTCCTGGATTTCCGTCTGATTCATATCAGTGAGTAATTTCATTGGTTCCGCCACAGAATCCTTTATGAGTTTCCTTGGATCGAGAGATGAAAAAGGATCCTGAAATACAGGTTGCATCATCTTTCTATATTCCTTGAGCTTATGACTGTGCATCCGCGTTAGTGAATATTCTTTTGCAATTTCGTCAAATCTGGCCCTGAGATCACCATACTCATCTGAATCCTTATCTTCTTCATCAAACAGGGAAAGCCTTCGGTCAATCTCCATTACTTCCTTCATTATATCTTCAGGAAGATCTATGAACACATCACCTGATGTTGGTTTTATCAGTTGAAGGATACTCCTCCCAAGAGTGGTCTTACCACATCCTGTCTCACCTACAACCCCAAGAGTCTCACCCTCTTTGAGTGAAAATGTAACTGAGTCCAGTGCTCTCACGTACCCTTTTCTTCTTCCTATTCCCCCAGATATCTGAAAGAATTTTGTCAGGTTAGAGACGTACAGTAAAGTTTTTTCGTCTTCCATTTTAATCCACCTCTGACTCATCAGAGTATAAGAAACATGCTACCTTGTGCTGTGGCGATATTTCAACCAACTTTGGTTTCTTCAATGAGCATATATCCATTGCGAACTTGCACCTTGGATGGAATCTGCACCCACTTGGAGGTGATATAAGATTGGGGACCGTCCCTGGAATTGTCTCCAGTCTTATTTCCTTCTCCCTCTTTTTATCAGCCCTTGGCACAGAATTCATTAGACCCACGGTGTATGGGTGTTTTGGATCATTGAATATCTCGGTTGTTGAAGTCTCCTCCACAAGATTTCCTGCATACATAACACCCACACGATCGCACATTTCGGCAATGACAGCAAGATCGTGCGTTATAAAGAGAACTGCCATTCCAATCAATTCATTCAAATCCTTGATGATCTCGAGAATCTGGGCCTGAGTTGTAACATCCAGTGCCGTAGTTGGTTCATCGGCAATCAGCATTTTTGGATTTGAAGCAAGTGCCATTGCAATCATTGCCCTCTGTTGCATTCCTCCTGAAAGTTCGTGAGGATATGAATCAACAACAACTTCTGGACCTGCAATGTTTACCAGTGACAGCAGTTCGATTGCCCTTCTCCTCGCTTCCTTCCTGAATGGAGACATGTAATGCTTTTCAGCAAACCTGAGCTTAATTCTTAATGAGAAAAATTTATTGTTTATGTAACTCCTCATTGATTTGATCTGTGCGTGCTTCTGATTTCGGATTGCAGTCTCGCCGGTTCGTTCGGCCTGTATTTCATCGAGCGTCAATTGAAACAGCTGTTGCTTCAGGGAGTAATATTGGCTGATTTCGGTAATCAGCTTCATATCTATGTCCCTCTTATTATCCTGAATCATGTTTATTATTTCTGTCTTAACATAAGAATCATCTGTTGAGTTTTCTATCAGCGAATTCAAACTTTCCTCAAACTCAGGAATTCCAAACTCAGAAACAAAATTATTGATTACCTTCTTTCGTCTTAAAGGATCAGTTTCGCTATTCAGATTCTTCATAAACTTATCCAGATCGGAACTGTTTATGTTGTTTCTCTTGATGATCCCTTCACTTATACTGAGGATGTTGTGCAGCAAAATGGACTCCATTATCTGATCCCCGATTCTCATCGTTGGATTCAATGCCAGAAATGGTTCCTGGAAGATCATGGATATCTTGTTTCCCCTGATCTGCGAAAGAATCTCATTATGCCTCTTATTCGCACGCTTGCTTCTTTTTATCTTTACATCAGTTTCGCTCCTGATCTTAATTCTGGCCAGACTCCTTAAATCTGAAAGAATATTGAATGAATCTATGTAGATTTCCCCACCCATTATTCTTCCGGGAGGATCAGGTATCAGGTCCATTATGGAGGTAGATGTTACGCTTTTGCCACAACCACTTTCCCCCACTAATCCATAAATCTCACCGGGATAGATTTCAAAGCTTACCTTGTCTAGTGCTTTTACAATACCCTTCGATGTAAAAAACTGTGTAACCAGATTCTTGACAACAACATAGGGATTTGTCTTTTGTGTTTCCTTAATTCCTTCTTCCTGTGCAATCATTTATTTTACCTCCTCATCTTCGGATCGAGCACGTCTCTAAGACCATCACCTAGAATGTTAACACCAACTGTGAAAATCAGGAGAAACAGCCCGGGAATAAATACCGGCCACCATATGCCTACCGGTAAATATTGCTGACCAAGTGAAATCAGTTCACCCAGTTCAGGGGTATAAGGCGTAACCTGTATCACACTACCGAGGCCTAGATATTCAACTGTCGCAAATATGAGTACTATAGAACCAAGATCCAGTGATATCTGGACAAATACAGGGGAAAGTACGTTCGGAATAATATGTGCGAAAATATTTCTAATCCTGGATGACCCGGAAGCGACAGCTGCCTCTATGAATCGTGAAGATTTTATGGACAGCGTTATGGAACGGGTTAATCTCGCATATGTCGGCCACCATATAATTATCAGGGCCAAGGCTATAAGTGAAAATCCGTTTATGGGTGCGTGTGCCTTTGCAAGACTGTAAGCCAGAATAGTGGTGAACGCAATTGCCATGATCAGGAAAGGGATACTGTAAAAAATATCAGTTATCCTCATCATGAGCTCGTCCCAAAATCCTCCATAGTAGGCGGAAATTGTTCCTACTAAAATTCCAATCACAGCGCCGCTGAGGACAATCAAAAGGCTGTATCCCAGATCTATATATAACGCCGAAAGTATAGCCGGAAATAGAGGAATGTTGGCATAAGTGGTTCCAAGGTAGAACCACCACCCATTACTCAAAGTGGGGGCGGATGGAAAACCCTGACCCAGAAAACCTCCATTTAAACGGGTCATTGATGTTATAATACCAGGCCCTGCCCCGAGATACTGGGGATAAACATAATCCATAAGAGCCAGTATAAAGTAAACTGATGTTATTATCAATCCAGTCAGAGAAACCTTGTTCTTAAAAACAAGTTTCATAGTGGACTTAAAGTCCTCGATTTTTGGCCTTCTCTTCTTCTGAACTCCTGATCTTTTAAATATACTAATTGTTGACTGCATTTATTTCACCTTAATACCTGATCCTTGGATCAAGAAACGCGTACACGACATCCACGATCAAATTTGTGATCATCAATATTATTCCGAAAAAAAGGACAGTGCCTGCGACTCCATAAAACTGAATGTTCAGCCCGGTAATTGTCGCAAGGGTTAACCTTCCCATTCCCCTTAGATCGAAAACATCCTCAATTACGACTACACCTCCCAGCAAACCAGCCATCAGGAGACCTATCACTGTTACTGAAGGCAGGAGGGCGTTCTTTCTGACGTGCCTTTTCAAAACAAGTTTCTCTGGTACTCCTTTTGCCCTAGCTGTTTTAACAAACTCCTGGTTCGCAGTATCAACCATACCGGCTCTTATGAATCTTAGTAAGCCTGCAAGAATGCTCAGAGTAAGGACAGCTACAGGCAATATAAGATGGATGAAGGCACTGTAAGCTATTGTTAAATTACCGTGTAGAAGCGCATCCACCAGAAGCATATGCGTTGGCTCAGAGACATTGTTCACTATCCACGGAACTTTTGTTGTTGAAGGATACCCCTCGCCTGAGATTGGCAGCCCGTAGGAACCGAGTATTCCAATATTTTTTCCGAAGACCATTTGAGCCAGCAGCGCAAGCCAGAACACAGGCATTGCGTAAATTCCTAGAGAAAAAATTCTTCCTACAGCATCCGAGGGGGAATTGGGTCTGGCTCCTATGTAAGTTCCCAGAGGAATTGCGATTAATATGGAGAGGATAACTGTTGCTATAGTAAGTTCCAAGGTGTATGGGAGGAATTTCGATATTCCACCAATTACGGGACCGGTGTAAAAACCGGTATACATGACCCCTAGATTACCATGTATTATATCATTCAGGTAATACAGGAACTGCACAGGAAGTGGTTGATTCAATCCAAGATACGCAATTGCCTGTTGCTTCTCTACAGCCCTCTGAGTTGCATTTGCCTTTTGTGATACAAAACTGGCAATTAAGTCAGAGGTGGGAATTGCTCTTAAAAGTATAAAAGTCAGTAATATAAGACCAAACAGTGTCGGTATCAGTATTAATAACCTTCTTATAATGTAATACCTTAGCTCCATTGCTAAGTTATAAAAAACAACACTATATAACCTATTTGGTTACTGCATAATCTATTTGTATAATGATGTTTATCTTTTGAAGCACATTTAGAATACTGGTTGTTTATATTTATCCCACTCTTATGTTCTATTGAGAAACAAAATTGATTCAACTCTAACCTGTATTCTCACAATCAATTAAGTATACCATACTGTACAACTGTTCATTTAATCTCTTCCTGCAATATCTCGTATCAGCTAAAGACATTCCACTTCTGCTCGAGTGATGGTATTTGAATCTGTCGCGGAATCATAATTTGCCTAGTCTAGCTAGCATTTCGGTATAGAAACTGGAAAGAGCCAGTTTTAATAAGTACAATCATATATTCCTTCACGAAGGAAACAGATACCCCAATAAAGCCTGATACACCCTACGTCAAGATAGACAGGGACAAGTGGAAGAGACTGAGAAAACGCCTCAAGATAGTCCTGACACAGGAGCAACTGAATGAAATTCAGGGATTGAATGAAAAACTCTCAATGGATGAGGTAACTGAGATCTATGCTCCTCTCTCGAGATTGCTCAAGGTTTATTATGATAATTACAGGAAACTTAATGAAACAAGAAAGGAATTCCTTGGAGTAGAGAATGAAAATATACCATACATAATTGGAATTGCAGGGAGTGTCGCTGTCGGTAAGAGTACAACTGCAAGAATCATGAAGAAACTTATTTCACTGTGGCCAGAAGAGCCAAGGGTGTATATAGTTACAACCGACGGATTCCTGTATAGAAATGAAGAGCTTCAGAGAAGAGGTATTCTGGACAGAAAGGGATTCCCGGAAAGTTATAACCTCAAGGAGATGCTCTCTTTTCTGTATCGTGTGAAGTCTGGGGAGAACAATACGAAGGTTCCAATCTATTCACACCTGATTTATGATATAGTGGAAAATCAGTACGAAGTCATCAGTGATGCAGATATAATAATATTTGAGGGACTCAATGTCTTGCAAACGCAAACTAGAAAAATAGATGGTGCAAAGCCTGAACTGATGGTATCGGATTTCTTTGACTTTTCAATTTATGTGGACGCTGATGAAGAAATGATCAGGAAGTGGTTCATTGAGAGATTCCTGAAATTGAAAAGAACAGCATTCACAGACCCCTCTTCATACTTTAGAAAGTATTCCGAGATGGATGATGAGACTGCAATCAACATTGCGAACCAGATATGGACAAACATAAATGGGAAGAATCTGGAGGAGAACATTGAGGGAACTAAATACCACGCTGATCTAATAATGAAAAAAATTGAAGATCACAGTGTCAGATCGGTTCTTCTCAGGAAAATATGATTCTGGTGCTGAAATCCATATTCAGAGAATTCACAGTTTTAACCTTAAACCTTCCATCAGTTCATTGTTAAATAGTGACTGAGTAGAAAATGCCAAAAATATGATACAGATACCAGACTCCAAAATTTAATACAATAGCCTGAAATCAATGCATGCAATCAGGAGTGCATCTCGTGACAACAATAGAAGAGAAAATCAAGGAAATAGAGGATGAAATTCACAAAACAAAGTACAACAAGGCTACTGAAGCTCATATAGGACTCCTCAAGGCAAAGATGGCAAGGCTTCAGATGGAGGCTGAGAGCCACAAACATTCTGGTGGTGGAAGTGGATTCTCAGTACCTAAATCAGGTGATGCAACTGTTGCACTTGTTGGATACCCGAATGTCGGAAAGAGCAGCCTGTTGAATGCCGTAACAGGCACAGAGAGTGAGGTTGGAAATTTTGCATTCACGACTCTGAGGGTGATTCCGGGAACCTTGAAATACAGGGGTACCCAGATCCAGATACTTGATCTCCCTGGAATCATAGATAACGCAGCCATTGGATCTGGAAGGGGGAGGGAGGTTCTCAGCATGGTGAGGGCCGCTGATCTTATCCTCCTGATAACCGATAATGAATGCAAGGGCATGGACAGGATAATAGAGGAACTCAGGAAATCCGGGATAGTTGTCAACAGGAGAAAGAAGAACATATCTATGAAGAGAGCGAACACAGGTGGAATTAGGGTCAGGAAGCCAAAAAGCGTTAATATTGATGACATCAGAATAAGGGAAATGGCAAAGGAATTTAAGATCACCAATGCTGAAATCTTCATAAGAGAAAATGTGAATGACGATGATCTGATTGATTTTTTCAGGGGAAACGTAATTTATCTCCCTGCCCTGGTTGTGGTGAATAAGATGGATATGCCTCACGATGAAAAACTTGTCGAAGAGATGAATAGATATGGAGAGGTGATCAGGGTTTCAGCCTCCTCAAAAATGGGAATTGAGGAATTGAAGGAAAAACTCTATGTTTCACTGGAACTCGTGAGAGTATTCCTGAGGGATAAATCCGGAAAAACAGATATGGAAAGACCACTTGTATTGCGAAAGGGAGCTACGGTCAGGGACGTATGCCGAAAAATAAGCAGAGAAATGCTTGAGGCTTTCAGATATGCAATCCTATCCAGCGCCAGAATACGGATTAATGATGTGAAGGTTGGGCTTGATTATGAACTGTCTGATGGCGATATAATAACAATTGTGAGCAAGTATTAGTCCTTCACGATATGAAAATGATATCCGGATTCCCTGAGCCTGTCGAGAAGTGTTTCAAGATGCTCGTTATCTCGAACATTTACACTGAACCTTATACTCTGATAACCCACAGGTGTGTCCTGTGAAAGATTGTCCACCTCCGCATGAAATATGTTTGCACCAGAATTTGAGATGGCAGACGTTATGCTGTGAAGAGTTCCGGGCTTGTCAGGGATTTTGCATTCTATTCTCACCAGCCCCATGTCGGTTTCCATGCCCTTGTATATGATCTTTGACAGAAGAAGCAGATCAATATTTCCTCCTGAAACGACAAGAACTGTTGGCTCTCCCCTTAGATCGATTTTTCCAGACATCACTGAAGCCAGTGGTGCAGCACCAGAGGCCTCGACTACTATCTTCTGCCTTTCAAGAAGCTTGAACAGGGCATAAGCCATCTGCTCGTCATTTACCGTTACGATGTTATCAACATATTTCTCTATGAGTGATATGTTGATGTCCCCCGGGTTCTGTACAGCTATTCCATCTGCAATTGTAAAGCCTCTTGAAGATGGATTGGGGTTTCCCTCCATAGTCTGTATGACGCAGTCGCAGTTTTCACTCTGAACACCGTAGATCTTGATATCTTCCTTTTTCTCCTTCATTGACATGGCTATGCCGGATATGAGACCTCCCCCGCCTACCGGCACAATCACGTTTTTTACGTCAGGAACATCTTCCAGGATTTCCAGGCCAATTGTTCCCTGACCTGCAATTATCCATCTGTCATTGAAACCGTCTATGAACGTTCTTTTCTCCTCCTGGGAAACTCTCTTCGCTTCAATGAACGCCTCCTTGTAACTGTTTCCCTTCAGCACAACCTGTGCCCCATAATTCTTCACGGCATTGATTTTTGCGCTTATTGTATAGGACGGCATTACTATTTTTGAGCTGATATTGCTAATCTTGGCAGCATAGGCGACGCCCTGCGCATGATTGCCTGCACTTGATGCCACCACTCCTGCGGATTTTTCGCTGTCGGTTAATTTTGACATCTTGAAAAGTGCCCCCCTTGTCTTGAATGATCCGGTCTTCTGGAAATTTTCAAGTTTAAGGAAAACGGGTGCCCCAAACATGTCAGAAAATGTCTTCGAAAAGATCACTGGGGTCCTTTCAAGCTTTCCTGAGAGAAATTTCCCTGCTTCTTCTATATCGCCTATTGTTGTTATTTTTTCTTGATCTACCAGAATGATCACCACATGAATTCCTTGCCAATAGAGGATACAATCCTGCCTTCCCCTTGCTTCTTCATAAGATTGACATCCTCCATGAAAATCCGGATCTTCATTTTTTCTGATTCCACGTATTCTTTGTCATTCATATATTTCAGGTTGATGCTCACATTAAGAAGTGAACTTTCTATCGCTGATACTGCCATATTTAGGGATGCCCCTGCATCGGTGATTGCACCGGGCAGGCCCATGTCAAGAAGCCTCAGTGAAATTGCTGCAACCCTCCTGCAGGTTGCCGCGATCCTCCATGGTGATGAAATCGCTGATTTTGTTGCATTTGCTATAGCCTTATCCCGCCTCTTCTTTTCCTCCTCAGTGCTCCTTGGGAGTCTCCTTGATTCCATTATCCCATTGAAAGCTGCTGTATCAAGTTCAGCAAGGTCAGAAAGTTCGTTCCTTATGTCAGTGCATTCAGCCAGTATGGATTCAAATTCCCTCTTTTTTTCCTCATAACCCTTCTTCTTCATTGATAAACCCGACACCATTGAACACAGTGAAACCGCAACGATACCCGTAACTGCTGACGCTGCTCCCCCGCCTGGAGCAGGAGAATCAGAGGCCAGGTCAACAATAAACCTGTTCAAGTCGATCATTCCCACACCTTCCTTTCAAATACCTGGTTTCCAGTGAAACTGTGCATTCTCAAGTAAAATTTCATTGAATCTATAAGGGCTTCCATAGGAACGAGTCCGACTATTTCAGATTCAATCACTTCAATGCCGTATGACAGGGCTTCCATCTTCACAAGTTCATATGCCCGATGTATTGGTGTTCGCCTGAAACTTGTCAGATTCATGGATATTTGAACACATTTTTTGTCCTCAAGATAGAAGGCAAGGGCCTTAACGAATGCAAGCCCGCCGTCCTTTGCCCTCAGTGCCTTTGCAATTTTCTTTCCTATTGACATATCCTCCGTCCTGAGATCTACATTAAAGGCTATGAGGAAATCCCTGGAACCTATTATGGAGGCACCTGCAGAACCAACGGAAGAGGGACCGTAATCTGGCATGTACTGCTCTTCCCCAATGTGCTCCCTTATTTGCTCAAACTGGAAATTCTTATTTCTTATATTTTCAAGGTTCTTCCTGCTCTCAATTCTGGCTGCTTCACCATACAGGTATACAGGTATAGAAAGTTCCTTTCCAACCCTTTGAGCCAATTGTACAGCAAGTTCGGAGCACTCTTTTATTGAAGTTTCGGAAACAGGGATAAACGGGATAACGTCAGCAGCACCAAATCTTGGGTGCTCTCCAGTGTGCTTATTCATATCTATGATCTCTGATGCTTTCTTGATACCCATGAAAGCTGCTTCAACAGCAATATCGGGACTGCAAATGAAAGTAACAACTGACCGATTATGGTTCGGGTCCATTTCTGAATCAAGTATCTTGACGCCATGCACTGAGGAAATAGCATCCATGATCATATTCACTTTTTCTTTATCCCTTCCTTCGCTGAAATTAGGGACGCACTCTACAACCTTCATAACACTGTATGATTAGTTTCAATTAAAAATATTGCAGTACAGGCATGTCTTTATATGGACTTGGGAGCATACATAATGAATTCATTCTCTGCTACAATGTGAAAATTAAGGCTAAATTATAGAATAAAATTTAATAAAACAATTAAGATCATGTGAGGATAATTAATGAGGAAAAATATTGTGATAATCGGTCTCATTCTGCTGGTGGTGGGAATAGCTCTCGCAGTAGTTGGAGCACAACTTGTGGTCCCGCAAGCAGGCATCAATGCCAAACCTTCATCAGAGGTTAGCCTTGGAAACAACCTGTGGAGAACCAGTGAAATAACCCTTACAAGTTCAACTTCCATAGTTGAGGACCAATCATCCGCATCAAGCGTCTATCTTGTAAAAGCGTCATTGATATCGAGTGTTACACAGAGTAACCTCAAAACTATTGGGGTGGCTCCATCCAGTCATACCACTGCCTCATCCGAGAACATTTTCACTTTTGCTGTTACATCATCTGGGTCGTACTACCTGGTATCAAATTCGACATCTCAACCAAGTAATGCAATTTCTGTAATCAATGCAGCCTCCATCATAGGTCCTGCTTTAGTCCTGTTGGTTGGTGGAGGACTTGCCTTTGTAGGACTGATAATTCTTATAGTGGGATTGATACTGAGAAAAAAGATGCCACCAAATCCTGAAGAGTACTGACGTATAAGTTGAAATACAATCATCTTTTTTATTAAAGATTTTCAGGAAATGAAAAATTCATGGCACCACATCTTGCATGGGTTCTATTTAAAACCAAAAACATTCCCCATAAAAATGCAAAGACACCTGTGTCTCTAAAGAGTTGCCCATGTTAGGAACCCGACATTTAACAGTTTTTCAGATAGGAGATATTTCCCAATGGCAATGAATCTAAAGAACAATTTTAAATTGTGATGGGCATTTGACTAAAAGCGTGATACTGAGGGAAATTGATGATGATACCTGTTTCCTCCTGTATATTTCTTAACAGCCAGAAAATTCTATTTCCTTTTGTTAAATTCCCAAAGGAAATTCACAGGAATAAAGCAAATGATTGAAAATAAGATTGTTAAGATTAGACTGAGCTTAATAGTTGCCCTTTGATTCCTTTCGCCCACTGTCATCCGGAAGTGTCAGTACCTTGTAAAATATCGATGTGAATATCCATGTTATTGATATGGCAACCCATAAGGCATTTGGCACCACAGCTATGGAAACGACCAGAAGAATTGCAGGTAACAGGTATAAAATTACACCTGTTAGAAACTCCTTCCAATTCATCATGTTTTCATCCGAATAGTGAGCTCAGGCCCGCCATTGCATCTTCGTCGTTGGCCTCTGGTTTCTCTTCCTTCTTCTCTTCCTTCTTTGCAGGTGCCTCAGCTTTTGCTGCTGGTGCAGCAGCTGCTACAGGTGCAGCTGCGGCGTTTTTGATCACGTCGTCTATGTTGACCTCTTTCAGGCTTGAAACCAATGACTTAAGTCTGGCTTCATCCGGCGTAACACCGGCCTGTTCAAGTACCTGCTTCAATTTAGCCTCATCAATCTCCTTGCCTGCTGCGTGAAGCAACAGGGCTCCATATACATATTCCATTTTTCTAACCTCCTTATCCGAACAGGGCTCCAAACCCTGCTCCTGCATCTTCGTCCTTCTTTTCTTCTTCCTTTTGCTCTTCCTTTTCTGGCTTTTCCTCGTCCAGTTCCTGGATTGCCGCAGCCTGGGAAGCGGCCTTCATCAGGAATATCTGGATATTGGCCTCGTCGACATAATTTCCAGCCATAGCGAGAGATTCGGCCTCTCTTCTAGCTCTTACTATGAGTTCAGGCACAACTTCCCTGACCAGGAACACAGCACCATTTGCCAGAGCCTTTGCCCTGAAAAATGCACTCGCAATTTCCATTGAAAGGGATTCTGGTGTTATGGACATTGCCTCTTTGCTGAATATGACTCCATCCTCATATGCGGTAATGATGTCCAGCCCTATATTAAGGGGGAATATTTCAAGTTTTTCAAGCACCTTTGCCTTTTCCTTGGATATCTTCTCCCCCTTCTTCACCATGACTGCTTCTTTCTTGATGACAATCTTACCTTTTTCAATGGCTGCCTGTAAACCAACCTTCTGAAATTCGCTTATCATTGGGCCTGGTGGGAAATTGGTCTCCTTTGCAGGAACCACTATATCCTCCTCAGCGATCTCTCCACCTCTTGCCGCAGCCTTCTGTCTTGATTTCTCAAAACTTGAGTACAGCGCTGAAGGTGCCATATCCGTGGTCACAAGAGCAATCTGTCCCTTGACGAATTCATTCAGTTTCTGAATCTCCGGAAGATTCAGCTTCCCTATGGCCTTTTCAAGCAATGTTCCCCTCATGACCTTAATGGTTGCCTTTCCCCTTAGGGCTTTTCTTATTCCCTGAAACTGCTTATTCCTGAGTCCCTTAATGTTCACTATTGCAGTGACAGGGCTCCTGCTTATGGATTCAGCAGTTTGATCGACAGCATCAACCTTCCATTGAGGCGTGTTTGTCATTGCATATCACCTTCCCTGATTCTTACAGCCTTACCCATTGTGGTCTTTATATATATTGAATCAATATTTCCAGAGCCTTTTTCAAGTTTTCCCGTGATCCTCTTGACTACTTCCCTGACATTTGTGGCGATATCCTCATCACTCATTGTCCTGGTTCCAACCGGTATATGGAAGGTCCTCTTATCCCTGCTTCTTGCTCTAACTGTTTTTTTCAGTGAGTTAATGAAAGAAGTTGGATCCTGTCCTGGTGGTATCGGCTTAGGAACCTTTCCACGTGGACCAAGAACCTGTCCCAGTGATTTACCTATTGACGTCATTAAACTTGCTTCCGCAATGAAGAAATCTATCTGGTTTACAAGACCCTTGAAAACTTTCTTGTTGTCAGCGAATCTTGACAGATCTTCCGCCCCATAAATAAAATCGGCTGTGCCTTTTGCCTTTTCCTTCATATCGTCGCTTCCGAAGACTGCTACCTTCAAGTCCTTCCCTCTTCCCTTCGGTAGGACAATCTCCTCGTTTATCCTGTTCTTCGGGTTGCTGAGATCCACTCCCCTCAGATTTATGGATATCTCCATACTCTCAGGGAACTTCCTCTCAGGTCCCACTTTCTTTGCTTCTTTTATCACATCTTCCAGTGTCATTTCTTTCCCTCCTGTGGTCTATGCCTCAGTATATCGGGATAACCTCTAAAGGTTATGAAGAGACGTATACATACATACGATTAAATATTTTCCTCACTCGACGTTTAGCTGACCATCCTTGATCAGTTTCTGCACTTCGATGGCATCTTTACCTTCAACCTTAATTCCCAGTGAAAAAGCTGTTCCCAGAACCTCAAGGACTGCACCCCTGAGGTCATTGGCCATCATTCCCTGCATCTTTGCAGCAGCCACTTTTTTGATCTGTTCCATCGTTGCGTCTCCTGCCACAACCTCCTTTCTCTTTCCTGAGGCTGTCTGGATGCCGAGTTCCTTCTTGAGAAGGGCAGATGTGGGAGGTACCCCTACCCTGATCTCGTATGATTTCTTTGCTGGGTCTGTGACTGTCAGTATTATTGGAACCTGCATTCCTGCGAAGTCTTTTGTCTTTTCGTTTATCTCCTTCACAATCTGTCCAAGATTCAAACCAAGCGGACCAAGTGCTGGACCAAGCGGTGGACCTGTAGTAGCCTTTCCGCCTTCTACCATTGTTCTTACTTCCTGTGCCATGTAATCTCTCTTACCCATATTCATTTCATTTTAATACCTTTTTACCTTATACTCATGTGAATGTCAATATTATTGACGGAAGGAAGTCAAAAAAATTCAGCAGTGCTGCAAAGGTTCTGGTTGATGTTTACAGGTCAACCTCAACCATGCCTGTTATGCTGAAGAATAATGCAAGGTTCATCATACCAGTTGGATCGGTTTCTGAGGCTAAGGAAATAAAGAAGAAAAACCCCGATTACATTCTTGCGGGTGAGAGATATGGATTCAAGGTTCCTGGTTTTGACCTCAGCAACTCGCCTTATGAATCTTCAAAAATGGATTTTGAAAATAAGATCATAATATTCACCTCCACAAATGGAACAAAGGTCCTCCAGAAGATAAAAGACAGCGAGAGAATTTTTATAGCGTCCTTTGTAAACATGAAAAGTACAGTTGAAGCCATCAAAAAGCTGGGACTTCAGGATATTGATATCATAACCTCCGGTAGGCCGGATGGGGAGGCTGATGAGGACATATTCTTTGCAATGGCCATGAAAGACAGCCTGACGGAGGGACGCGATACTGCAGACAGTTACATAGAGAAAACGAGGGAGGGCAAGGGTACAAAGAGGCTCTCCATGATAGGTGGATCAAATGATGCAGAGGTTGCCTTATCAAGGGATATCGTAGATTTCGCTGTCATTTACAGGGATGGAAAGATTGAAAAATATTCATCCTGAATCACGGTTACCCACATTTGAGATCTGATAAATCATATCTCAAACATAAACTATTTCCACATCATCAATTGAATCTATTATCCTTTTTGCAAATTTCAGCTTCTTCATCTTCATTACTATATCACCCTTATTAAAGGGTTTCTCGTAGGAGAATCCAAGAAGTTTTATCCTTTTTGCTCCCAAATATCTGCAAATCATTACTGCCCTGTCCCCATCCGTAAATCCATGAGGATTGAACATGGAGGGAGGGTTTGGTCCCTGCCGGGTGGGTATATAAAATCCATTAAAAACCTGTATATTCCCGGATATTGCCTTCAGGTTGTCTCCATGGGCATGAAGAAACAGGATACTTCCTTCCTCAACCATTTTTGAAATGACTGAAATATTGCCATCCAGATCTGATACTATTATATCCGGGACAACCCCATCAGGTATTACACGAACGGCACTGTCTGCTACAACAAGAATCTCGCCAGGATCCATCACTCTATAAAGGTCATCTGCTCCAGTATCCGGTCCGTTTCCAACAACTATGAAATTACCGTTCTGAGATGTTCGGAGCCTCTCCCACAGGATATATGACCTATCACGAAGACCTGAAAGGTAGTTCGCAGAGGTATCATCATCCATGCAATTGATATTAAGAGAACTGCATATTTCTGTGTATACGACATCCCATGCTATCTCACTGGCCATCTTTACCAATCGCCGTCAGTGATGTCATTACATTTTTTCTTTTGTGGATGCCAGCTGTTGCAAGTGCAATTGATACTCCTATCACAATAAGGACAATGGAGAAGATAGAATATCTGAAATTAGTGAAGTTCAATGCATACCTTATGTACCCAATTATTCCAAATAACAGGATTTCCGCAGACACGGAAAAAGATATGGCATAATAGAGGGATGGAATTGATTTTGAGCCCCCAACATATATGTCCGCTATCTTGAAGAGTGCCCTTGACAGTACAGAGGAATAAGCCCAAAGGCTGAATATCTGGAAGAAGTAAAGAATCCTGTCAATCGGTTGCACTGAAGTGTAAAAGAAGATGCTGTAGGTAGAGGATATACCTACAAGGATTATTCCTATTGAGACAATTGACGATATGAACATCAGCCTTGCTTCCTCAGAATAGGTCTGAATATCCTTTATCAATTCAATCAGATGATCCTTGATATCGAATCCCCTTTCTGTAAAGTAGCCACCTATTACGACAGTTACAAGTGTGAGGGCATAGAAGGAAGGGCTTACTGCACTTTTTCCTATGAAATCGAAGAAAATTGCAAATGACAGGGCCGTGATTCCATACGTTAAAAGGATCAGACCGATCGGGATATAGAATTTCTTGACCAGCTTCTTGTCCTGCATTGCCTTTACAATGTAATAGTACATTGATTCTATATTCTGGTTATGGCGTACAATTATGTGCTTGACATATCTTATCTTTACCCTTGAAAGAATGAGCGGTATGATGTAATCATCCTCCGCTCCGTCTGATATCAGCACCACATCATTGTATTTTCCGACCCCAACTACCTGTTCAATCTGGGCGGCAAGGATCTCGTCAGATTTCTCTCCAACATCGTCATCCCCGGTTATGAGGGCTATATCAACATCCTCTCCCTTCGACTGTAAATGCTCATAGTGTTTCAGGGCTCCGAATAGAGCGTTAGCGTCTGAATCTTCAGGATCTACAGTTATAAGTTTTACAGCGGCGTTGTAGCACTGGGAATAACCAACAACCGGACCTCTAATTCCTGCCTTGATCCCGAAGTCATTATCCCTGTCAACATTTAAAACTAAAGTCGTCATCGCTGCAACTATTTAATAAAAAGTCAATATTTAAACGTATTGAAACTCGATTATTTTGATGCAAAATACCCTGCGCTCTTCTGTCTTGCAATCCTCTTTACATATCCTTTTGTTGACAGTTCCTGGAGCGCTGAGGCCACAAGAGCTTTTCCAAGCCCAGAGGCTTTCATTATATCATCTGCGGTCTTCAGTTTATCCTCAGATACTGCGCCGATTTTCTTGAGCGATTCATATACTTTCTTTGCATTCGGGGACATTTCGTCCATAAATCCACCTGTTAAGACATTTTCACGGACTATTTAGAATTTATGAGAATATCTTTATTATTTTTACATGCATTTAGTCTATAATGTACATGCATGCACCAGTTCCTTAATTTTTTGCATGGATCTTGCGGTTATTGAGATAATCAGAGAATGCCACCCACATATCAAACACATTGAGGCGATAGTGCGAAATAGTTTCCTGTTATTTTCAATAATCAGGGACATTTATGAGAAAATTCTCGTGATTTTTTTAGGTTAAGTTAAATGATAAAATCCTGCATGGTTCTGCAATTGCCGAATACATATTCAGCAATTCTTAAATAAAATCATGAAGTACTCGGCAGATTGTAATGAGCGGAATTGTGAGTTATGGGAGCTATATACCTCGATTCAGGGTGAAGCCTGATGAAATAGCGAGGGTGTGGGGAGAGGATCCCGAGAACATCAAGAATGGGATATTTATACTAAGTAAATCGGTACCTTCCCCTGATGAGGACACCGCAACAATATCGGTTGAGGCTGCAAGAAATGCCCTTAAAAGAGGAGGCTTGAAAGGAGATAGTATTGGCTCAATATATGTTGGTTCAGAAAGCCATCCGTATGCTGTAAAACCCACAGCAACAATCGTGTCAGCTGCTATCGGGGCAAATTTCAGGATGTTTGCAGCAGATTATGAGTTTGCATGCAAGGCTGGTACTGCTGGAATGCAGAATGTGATGGGTCTTGTGGATTCAGGGATGGTAAAATACGGGATGGCAATTGGTGCAGACACGTCCCAGGGTGCACCTGGAGATGTGCTGGAATACAGTGCCTCAGCTGGTGGAACTGCCATGATAATAGGAAAGGAGAATGTTGCAGCAGAAATAAAGGAAACACTTTCTGTGACATCTGATACGCCGGATTTCTGGCGAAGAGAGGGACAGCCATATCCAACCCATGGAGAGAGATTTACCGGAGAACCTGCATATTTCAGGCATGTTACAAACGCAGCTAGGATGATGATGGAGAAGATGAATACAAAGCCTGAGGATTATGATTATGCCGTGTTCCATCAGCCCAACGGAAAATTCCCAACAAGGGCGGCAAAGATGCTTGGATTCCAGGAAAAACAGTACAAGGAGGGACTTCTAACGCCGGTTATAGGGAATACATACTCAGCATCAATGATGACGGGACTGTCTGCAATACTTGATGTGGCAAAGGAAGGTGATAGGATTCTGGCCGTTTCCTTTGGATCTGGGGCTGGATCAGATGCGTTTCATATTGAGGTGACCGACAGGATTGAACAACTACACAGGAGAGGTGTCATAACAATAAGAAAGATGCTGGAGGATGTAAAGTTCGTGGATTATGCGATTTATGCGAAGTTTAAGAAGAAGATAGTTTTTGGTGAGGAAATTGAGTAACGTATATATAATTGGGGCCGGGGAGGCCAAATATGGAGAATTGTGGGATAGATCCCTGAGGGAGATTGCCGTTGAGGCTGGTTTGAAGGCTGTAGAGAGCGCAGGTATCAGGACTAAGGATCTCGGTGCAATTTACATGGGAAATTCACTTGGAGGAGATATCAGCATGCAGGAACATCTCAGCGCCCTCATGTCAGACCATGCAGGTATTGCGTCGGAATATGTTCCCTCCATAAGAGTGGAAACATCCACGGCATCAGGAGCATCTGCATTCAGGGAGGCATGCCTTGGGATCAGGTCAGGAGAATTTGATATTGCAATGGTCGGAGGGGCTGAGAAGATGACCGAATTATATGGTAACGAGATGATTGACATCACATCATCGATCATTGACCGGGAATGGGAAGCATTTACGGGTGCTACACCAGCAGCGCTTGCAGCACTTTCCGCCAGAAGATACATGTCGGATTTCAATGTCCAGAAGGATGTTCTTGCCCAGATTTCTGTGAACGACCATGCCAATGCATCACTCAATGAGAATGCGCATTTCAGGAACAGGATTACGATTGACCAGGCACTTGGAGCAACGCCAATCGCAGAGCCATTGAACCTCATGGACTGTGCGCCTTTGAGCGATGGCGCTTCCAGCCTTATCCTTGCATCAGAAAAATATGTCAGGGAACATGGAGTGGAAGGAGTCAGGGTGATGGGATCAGCGATGTCGCAGGGCGCATTTGCCCTTCATTCAAGAGAATCCCTGTATACGGTGGAGCCCACCAGGATCGCAAGCGAAAAAGCGCTTAAACAGGCTGGATTATCACTGAAGGATATCTCAATGGTCGAAATTCATGACTCATACAGCATTTATGGTCTTATGGCCCTGGAGGATCTGGGATTTGCAAAGAAGGGAAAGGCAAGAGAACTGATTGAAAACGGGATAGGATTGACTGGAAACCTGCCTGTAAACCCATCCGGAGGTCTCAAGGCAAAAGGATTCCCATATGGGGCATCAGGTGTTGGGCAGATAGTTGAAGCCTATTACCAGCTTAAGAATAAGGCCGGGAAGAGGCAGATAAAGGATGTGAAATATGCAATGACACATAGCCAGGCTGGTTCTGGAGCTGCTTCGGTTGTTCACATACTGGGGGTGGAATAAATGGGTGAGCTTTCAAGAATGTGGAGAGAGATGCCAAGCAGGTACAGGATGGAAGGAAGGCGCTGCGAGAACTGCAAGAGGGTCTACTTTCCACCAAGGGACATATGCCCGGTATGCCACAGGGAATCTATTGGAAGGATGACGCCTGTGGATATTGCCGGAAACGGAGAAATAGTATCCTACACCATAGTCCACGAGACACCTCCTGCATTCATCAGGCAGAAGCCATATGTACTTGCCATAATCCTGCTTGAGGAGGGTCCAATGATAACGGGGCAGGTAGTTGACTGTGAACTTGAAGACGTAAAAATAGGAAAAAAAGTCAGAAGCGTCTTCAGAAGGATATCAGAAGACGGAAAGAGTGGAGTAATCCACTATGGATACAAATTTGTCCTCGATAAGTGAGAATAATAAATTCTTTAAAAATTTTTATTCCTTAAATCAGATTCAGCTCCCTGATCTTCCCAATTACTTCTGCTGAGTGACCCTTTGGTGATACTTTGGGGAATACATATCTTATTTTTCCATCCCTGTCGACTATGAATGTTACCCTGCTTGCGACTCTTCCTCCAAGCACTCCGAACTTTTCGCTAATTGACTTTTCCTTGTCTGCCAGAAGTGTAAAATTCAATGAATATTTATCATTGAACTTCTTGTGGGAATTTTCACTGTCAACACTGATGCCATAAACCTCTATTCCATTCTTCCTGTATTCTTCCATTGAGTCCCTGAATTCGCATGCCTCGGTAGTGCAGCCTGGTGTGTCATCCTTTGGATAAAAGTAAATGACTGACACCTTTCCCTTCATGTCGCGTGAACTTATCCTCTTTCCATGCTGATCCACGGTTTCAAATTCCGGTATTGTTTTCCCTGCGTCCAGTAATTCTGCCATGAATAATAAGTATTAGGAAAGATTTAATCTTTTCTCAATACACTGTCATGCCTGGCATGGATCTTTCCCACCAATCACCAGCATCGTGGCAGCAACACCTTCCTTCATATTGCTCAGGATATCGTATGATTCTTCTGATTTTGCAACTGCTATGAATTTCTCGTCGGGACCCTTTATGTAAACAATGGAATCCCTGGTTATGTTCTGGTCAAGATGTGTCACTCCTTTTATGAACAGTTTAGAACCGTTGAGGATGTGTGGCACTGCCCCCCTGTCCACAGATATAATGTTCCTTGATGGTTTCACCGCGTTCAGGAGTTCAACAGACGGAAGAAGCATGCCATCCTCGACTGCGATTATCACTCCATTCACTGAAAAACATTTCCTCCCCTTCTTCTCCTCAACCTCAATCTGAGCGCTTTCCAGGAAACCTGCCCACAGGCCAAAATCCTCCATCTTCCTCGAAAATGCCTTCATATCTTTTTTTGAAAGTACGTGTCTTGCCATATCCTACCTCAGAAATTTTTCCATTTCCCTGTATGTTGTTCTTACTTCATCAGGGCTCCCTTCAAGCATTTTCCTGACATAAGGGATCAGGAGCTCGCCCTTGAGTTTTGCATTGTCAGAGGCCTTCCATGACTCGGATTTGCCGGTTTCTGTTACAATAATGAATGCATGGTTGATTGCCATTGAATCAGGATCAGAGACTTTTGACATGCCCATGACTTCAAGTATTTCATCCCTTCCTCCGTGTCTTCCTGCGACCACCAGTGAAGCCAGGTATTTTGAGGACGGTGACCATGGCTTCAGATCCAGCTCCCCAGAGATAGCCTTGATTTCCTCGATCTTCCTTGCCTTCTCTATCACTTCAGACGGATTTCCCCTCAGAGAATCAATCTGGTCGTCGTCCAGACCGGGGAAGAGCGATTTAAGCATTGCATTTCCCACACTGTCCCATACTGCCTCCAGGAATTTTCTTCGTGTGGGCGATTCTATATAAATCCCCACATCAGGGTTCCATAATGATTTCAAGGCAGATTTCTCATTCTCATCCAGCGGGATATTTTCCATGAATTTTCCAAGATCGGTGAATACCTGCTTTCCAATGATATATTTCCCGGAATTCTTTGCCATCCGGATTCTCTCCTTCATTACCTCGCTGATGAATTCAGAATCATTTATTTCACCTGAAATGTACCTCTGAAAAATACCGGTCTCTGTTCTTGAACTGAAACTGTTGAGATTCTCAAATGAATACGAATATATCTTCGAGGGATCCTGGCAGAGTATGTGCTTTGATATCCGGGAAATTGTGCTTATCTTTGATCCAGAGTAAATCCTGACAACCGGCTGCCCATATATATTCAGGGTAAATGATTCCTCGCCCTGGCCAGTGGATATCTGTCCTGAGGTATCAGTGTGGTGATCTATCTCCTCCTCCTCTAACACTATAGATATAAATTCCATGTCTGGGGGGCTTCTCCTGCAAGAACCCTTGAAATAATCACCTGCAGAATAAAGTACAAGCCTTCCCGATATCACATCCTTCGAAAATGCAAGCATCCTGAATATATCGTTCCTGCTGTTCTGGATTCCGGCCAGGACGTACTGATCTGTATCACCCTTCTTGTAAAATGTTGCCGTCCCATGAGGAGTCTTCAAAAGCCCGGAGAAGGAGATATCCTCGTCCTTTATTGCCCTGGCAGTTTCTCCGATTCCTCTCAGGAATTCGTCCCGGGATTTTCGAAGTTTCTCTAAATCATCTGGTCCGCTAATTCCGGACAGTTTCTTCCTGTACCCAGAAAGCGGACAGAACATACCATCATCTATACAGTCGGGAACAAGAGAAACGGGGTCCTCTAGAATCTTCTCGATCTCCCTGATTCTTGAAATATTTTTTTCCTTTGATTCCCTCTTATATTTCATTATGATTTTCCTGAATCAATCACTCTTATGTCCTCTGCCCTAACTTTAACCGGAATGAGCATGGCAGATTCAATAAACTGAACAGTCACTTCCTCCTTCTCGTGATCGATGTTCATTATTCTGGCCTTCTCACCCTTGAATGGCCCTTTCACGAGTTCTATGAATGACCCCAATTCGAGCCCTTCCACTGCAGGTTTCGGCGTGAGCTGTTCCGAGATTTCGTCTATCCTGATCTCCCCATTAACAACGCCCTTGAAATTACGCATTTTCTTCGCAATATATGTGATCCTGTCCGGGTGCATTGTCTCGAGATAGAAATATCCCTTCAACTCATATGGAGACATTATAGCCATGATCTCCCTGGTTGCCGAGGGGTTTATCTCCACTCTCTCCTCGTAGTCCTTCTTGTCCTGATTCACAAGATTCTGCGCAACTTCGAACTCCTTCCCAACGTTTGTCTTCACTGCCATTATTATTGGCACAAGATCTATCAATTTCGAAAACGTTGCCCTGTGAACATCGTCCTCAGAAACCACGCTTATATTGAGAGTCATGGAGTCTCCCATGCTTCCTCCCTTTGGAGTGTCCACCCTAATCTTGAATTCCCTTATTGCCCGTTTATCTATTTCAAGCCTCTTTTCAATGTTTTTCGGATCATCAGGGCTCATCTGTACCATGTCACCTTCATTCCCCTGGTAATCAATTTCCCAAGAAACCTTTGGATCATTCTGCCTGAACTCCGGACGGATCTTTAACTTGAAGTTCCTTTTCTCATTCTCAATATTTTTTACGGTAAGAACCATACTTATTGATTTTCCACATGGGCTCTTTATCGGTTCGTTATCAAATTCAACCCATTCATATTCACTTTCCTGAACCATATCAATCACTTACACATTAAGGGTAGTCATTATGTAGTATATCGCAAAACCCAGGGCTCCCAGTAGTATTATTCCGACTCCAGTAATTGCAAGAACCTTTACGTACTCCTGCTCGTTTGGCTTCTTAGCCATCTTGATAATCCTGGCATACTTTCCTTTGCCTATACCGGAGAATCGCCTTTCAACTTTTTTCTGAACCTCTATAAGGTCTTCCTCTACTGACATGTAAAATCTTCCTTCCAGAAAAGTCAATCAATCTTAAAAAAGTTTATGAAAAAATTTCCTCAATGTCATGGGATTTCAATAACAAAACATTTTCATAAACACAGAACAGAGAATTACTATATTGAAAAACAAGAAATAATAAAAATGGAAACGCAAAACCTGAAATGAGTGTGCTTGTGGCCCGCCATAATTATATTTAGGAGGTGATCCATCCGCAGGTTCCCCTACGGATAC
The DNA here is from genome assembly GCA_023381355.1 of Thermoplasmatota archaeon. Classification (GTDB taxonomy): domain Archaea; phylum Thermoplasmatota; class Thermoplasmata; order Thermoplasmatales; family Thermoplasmataceae; genus Cuniculiplasma. The sequence goes on from JAMCUL010000024.1 coordinate 58,050, forward strand.
CTTGTTATGACTTAACCCTCCTCACTGACATCAGATTCGAATCTACCCTTAAGAGCAAACCCTCATCCAACACCAGCTCGGATGGTTTGACAGGCGGTGTGTGCAAGGAGCAGGGGCATATTCACCGCGGGATGTTGACCCGCGATTACTACGGAATCCAGATTCATGAGGGCGAGTTACAGC